>CAKKRH010000058.1 GCA_919902675.1 Omnitrophica bacterium GWA2_41_15 | reverse complement strand
AGAAGATGAAAGAATAAAAGTTGAAATTATCCCCGGGGTTATGGCTTCTTCAGCCGGCGCGGCTATTTTGGGAGCGCCGCTTATGCATGATTTCGCGGTAATTTCTTTAAGCGACCTTCTTACGGATTTAGGTTTGATTGAGCAGAGGGTTGAGGCAGCAGCGAAGGCAGATTTTGTAATCGCGCTTTATAACCCAAAAGGCAAGAAGCGCAGAGAACCTTTGCAAAGAGCATGGGAGATACTGATGCGCTGTAAATCTCCCAAAACAGCGGTCGGGATAGTGCGTAATTGCGAAAGGGCCGGCCAAGAAGTAAAAATTACCACATTAAAAGCCATGCCTTCTTTTAAAAACATAGACATGGTAACTACTATTATCGTGGGCAATTCGCAAACTTATGTCAAAGGTAAGTATCTGATTACCCCGCGGGGATATTTCACTGCTTAAGGCCGGGAGGGCGGGGTATGTTTGAATGTAAGCTTATCATAAAATCAGCGCAGTCGGCACAGGCTGATTTATTGCGCCTTGTTTTGATCAATCTCGGCGTGAGAGAGCAAGATATCGTTGAGAAACTGCAAAAAGGGAGAACCTGCCTTTCTTTCTTCGTTAAGTCAAGAAAAAAAGCTCTGGCGGTTTCTGCTAAAATCCGCGCGCTGAGGCTTAAGGGCTTTTTTCTGCGCCTGAAACTGTTAAAAGATGAAGATTGGAAGACGCGCTGGAAGAAATACGTCAAGCCTTTCGCCATCACTAAGCAGATTCGGGTTGTGCCCTTGTGGAAAGCCGAGCAAGAAACAAAAAAGAGCGATAAGGATATTTATATTGATACGGTCTTTGCCTTTGGCTCAGGGCTGCACGCGACTACGCGAATGGTGGCGCGGTTTATTGCTTTGGAAAAAGGAAGGTTTTCGCGTTTTCTTGATGTAGGCACCGGTTCAGGCATACTTTCAATCATTGCCCATAGGTATGGCGCCGGAGAGATCTATGCCATTGACATTGCCAAAGACGCGATAAAGACAGCGCGGAGTAATTTAAGAATAAATCAGTGCCCGTCGGCACGCGTAAAGGCGCTAAGTTTTGATAAGTTTCGCCTAAAGAAGCAGTTCGATTTTATCGCGGCAAACCTGTTTACTGAAGATTTGATCAGGCTAAAGAATAAGCTGATTGCATGCTTAAAGCCGGGAAAGTATTTGGCGGTTTCCGGGATTTATCGCGATAATTATCTCAGTTTCAGGAAAAGGTTTAGCGACCAACGGCTCAGATGCCTGCGGGTGCTTGTTCAAAAAAACTGGTACGCTCTTTTATTCACGCGCCGCTAACGCGGTGATATAGTAAATTAAAAATATATTAGGAGGGCTCAAGTCATGGTAAAATCAATTAAAGGAAGCAAAACAGAGCAAAATTTATTGAAGGCATTTGCCGGGGAATCTCAGGCGCGTAACCGCTATACTTATTTCGCCTCCGCCGCCAAAAAGGAAGGCTATGAGCAGATAGCTAACATTTTTATCGAGACCGCGGAAAACGAAAAGGAACACGCCAAGGTCTTCTTTAAGCACCTTGAGGGAGGGGACGTTGAGATAACCGCGCTGTATCCGGCGGGCGCGATAAAAGACACTAAAACTAATCTTGAGGCCGCCGCCGCCGGTGAAAACCTGGAGTGGACCACGCTGTATCAGGATTTTGCCAAGACAGCCAGAGATGAGGGATTTCTTGACGCCGCTCGTTCATTCGAACAGATTGCCAAGGTTGAGAAATTCCACGAAACGCGCTACCGCAAGCTTATTAATAACCTCGCCGACGGGGAAGTTTTTAAAAAGAAGGCTTCCGTGAAATGGCATTGTATTAACTGCGGGTACGTGATTGAGGCAGATGAAGCCCCGAAAGATTGTCCCGCCTGCAAGCATCCGCGGGCGTATTATGAGGTTTTAGCGGAGAATTATTAACATCTCGCGCTTAAATCCGGCGCGCGCGTTAGATCTCCAAAGCAAGCTATGACGTCGTTTCAGAAGGCCAAAGACAGAATAGCCCAAGGTATCCTTGGGTTATCGCGATCATATTCCGGTAATAAAAGAAGTATTCTGCGCCTGGAGGAGCCTTGTCCTAGAGTTAATTGCCTGGATTGGCTCTATGCCCAGGCAGGCGAGGTTAAGCTGTATTGGGCAGACAGGGATAATTCCTTCCAGATGGCGGGAATTGGAATCGCGGATCAAGCCCGGGGTGAAGTAATTCACAGCTATGCCTCGGTTTTTCAAGCTATTTCCCGGAAGCTTTCCTCCGGAGACCAGAGCCGTTATTACGGAGGGATGGGCTTCTATCCTCCCGAAGCAAATAGAGGCAGGGCCTCTAAGAGCGCTAAGGCTCGCGAATGGAAGGCGTTTGGCGGCTACTGCTTTTTGCTTCCCCGGTTTGAAATTGTGAATAGGCGGGGAAAATATTTCCTTGCCTGTAATATAGCAGCTCAACATATCGGCGAATTATTGATTAAAGATTGTCTGGGTGCCCTAGAAAAGATTTCTTTTTCCGTGGCTTCGCGGGCTGCTTCAATCCTTAAGATTAAGTCTCTTTCTCTGTCTCCAGACAGCGAAGAATGGCAAAAGCTATTCAGGGAACATATTCAGCCTGCGGGAAAAATGGCTTATGAAAAGATTATCCTGGCCCAAAATACATCTATTGAGCTTACCTCAGAGGTTAATCCCCTTGAGGTATTTAGAAAACTTACCCAAGCCGCGCAGGGCTCTTTTCATTATTATTTCCAACCGCTAAAGAATTGCGCTTTTTTTGGCGCCTCTCCGGAGCGCCTGCTTAAGCGTCAAGGTGTTGATATTGAGAGCGAGGCCCTTGCCGGGACAAGGCCGCGGGGAAAGACGCCTCGAGAAGATGCCTATTACGAGCGAGCGCTGCGCGATTCGCCAAAAGAGGAGCTGGAGCAGGGAATCGTGGTTAGGGCGATTAAGGGCGCTTTCAAGAAATTATGCGTGTCCTGGGAGGCGGATAGCAAGCCTTCTGTGGCAAAGGCCTCAAGCGCGCATCATTTAATTACCCGTTTCCGGGGAACTTTGAAAGATAATGTGGATGACGCCCGGATTTTAACCGTGCTTCATCCCACGCCCGCGGTTGGCGGCATACCCAGAGCTGAGGCCTTAAAAGCAATCGCGAAATTAGAGCCGTTTGAACGCGGATGGTATGCCGGGCCGATAGGATATATAGGTTATGACTGCGTTGATTTCGCGGTTGCCCTTCGTTGCGCGCTGATGAAAGATAATCTTGTCAATCTATACGCCGGAGCCGGAATTGTGGAAGGCTCAAGCGCGGATGAGGAATGGCAGGAGATAGAACAGAAAAAGAGCATTTTCTTAAACCTTTTTAGAAAGCGATAAATGTTAGACATAGGCGGCAGCAAGAACATAAATCATCTTTGGGGAAGGCTTATCGTTGAGGAGCTGGTGCGCCTGGGGGTTGACTATTTCGGTATTGCCCCGGGTTCGCGATCTGGCCCGCTTGCGGTTGCGGTTGCCGAAAATAAGCGCGCCAAAAGCTGTGTCCATTTTGATGAAAGGGGCTTAGCCTATTACGCGTTAGGCTATAGTGCCTCAAGCGGTAAGCCAGCATGTCTTATCGCGACATCAGGAACCGCGGTTGCCAATTTTTTACCCGCGGTTGTTGAAGCCTCCAAGAAAAAGCTGCCTTTGATTATTCTGACCGCTGATCGTCCCCCCGAACTGCGTAATACCGGAGCCAATCAGACTATCGACCAGGTCAAGATTTTTGGCGATTACGCGCGTTTTTTCTTTGATTTGCCCTGTCCTGCCAAAGAGATACCTTTAGAAATGGTATTGACCACAGTTGACCAGGCAGTTTACCGCGCGCAAGCGAACTTCGCCGGACCGGCGCATATCAATTGTATGTTCCGCGATCCCCTTGCTCCCATGCCGGAGAAAGGATTCACTCCGGGAAACCTGAAACCTCTTAGCAGGTGGCTAAAGAGCTCCCTGCCTTTTACGCGCTATCAGCCTTATGAGAAAAATCCATCGTTAGGAGGTTTTAAACGTGTTGCCTCGGAGCTTGGCACGCTTAAGCGGGGGATTATTGCCGTAGGAAAGCTAAAGAATGAGGAAGAAGAAAGGAGCGTCTTGGGCCTCGCGCGCCTCTTAGGGTGGCCGGTCTTTGCCGATATAACCTCAGGGTTGCGCCTGAAAAGTGATGATGAAAGGATAATCCATTATTTTGACCAACTCCTGCTTAGCCCGGCGCTCTTTGCGCGCTATAAGCCGGATGGCATTTTACATCTGGGTGGGCGATTAACCTCAAGCCGCTGGTATGAGTTTGTCAAAAAGATTAAACCTGTCCCCTATATCAGTGTGCTTAATCACCCTTTGCGTAATGACCCATTGCATTGTGTAACAACCCGTCTTGAATGTTCGGTTTATCATTTTTGCGTGGCTCTTAAGCAGCTTTTGAAACAGCGCCCGCGGAATAATTTCACCCTAAAGCTTAAAAACGCGTCCGAACGCGCCCGTGCCCTGCTTTTGGCGCGGGCAAAAAGGGCGCAAGCCCTAAGCCCGGATGTTTTGGCGCAAGTCCTAAGCGCGCTTCCTTCTCAGGGGACAGGGTTATTTTTAGCCAATAGCATGCCTATCAGGATAATGGATATGTTCAGCGGGATAAATAAGAACTTGCGCTTTGTGGGGGCAAACCGCGGCTCAAGCGGTATTGACGGCACTATCGCCTCCGCCATAGGATTCGCCAGTGGCTTAGGTAAGCCGGTTGTCGCGCTCGTCGGTGATTTGGCGTTTCTCCATGATTTAAATTCCCTGGCGCTGGTAAAGGAGCTTAAACAGCCGCTGGTCATCATTGTAATCAACGACCGTGGAGGCGGAATTTTTTCCTTTTTACCGATTGCCGGATTTCCTGATCTATTAGAGAAATATTTTGCCGCGGCGCATAATTATAGCTTTGAGCCGGCGGCAAAAATGTTTCAGATTGCTTATGCCAGGGCAAGGTCGGCGCGGGAATTCACGGATGCCTGCCGCCAGGCATTAGCAAAAAAAGAAGCGTCAATTATTGAAATTGAAGCGGACCGAGAAGAAAATCATAAGTCGGTGCAGTCTCTGCAGAATACCATGCGGGCTTATGTGAGAGAGGGGGCTTAAGAAATGAGCAGCCAAAAGATTAAGTGGATAAAATCGCTTCACTTTAGCGATATTGAATATGAAAAGACGCAAGGAATCGCCAAAATAACCATTAACCGCCCCCAGATGCATAACGCTTTTCGTCCTCTTACAGTTACACAGATGTCTAAGGCCCTGGATGACGCGCGTAATGATGAGAAAATAGGAGTGATAATTCTTACCGGTAAAGGCAGCCGCGCCTTTTGTTCAGGCGGAGACCAAAAGATACGCGGCGACTCCGGATATAAGGATGGAAAAGGAGTTGAGCGGCTGAATGTGCTTGATTTTCAGCGTCAGATGCGTACCTGCCCAAAGCCGATTATTGCCATGGTAGCAGGGTATGCCGTTGGGGGAGGGAATATCTTAGCCCTTATGGCAGACCTTACCATTGCCGCCAGTAACGCTATTTTTGGCCAGACCGGGCCGAAGGTTGGCTCATTTGACGGCGGATACGGCGCGTCTTACCTGGCGCGGGCGGTAGGGCAAAAAAGAGCGCGGGAAATCTGGTTTTTGTGCCGCAGGTATAACGCCAGGGAAGCCCTTCAGATGGGCTTAGTGAATAAGGTTGTCGCCTTAAAAAACCTGGAAAAAGAAACTATTAGCTGGTGCCGGGAGATCCTGGCAAACTCACCTATTGCCATACGCTGCCTTAAGGCGGCCTTAAACGCGGATTGCGACGGCCAGGCCGGCCTGCAGGAATTAGCCGGAAATGCCACCATGCTTTTTTATATGACCGAGGAAGGCCAAGAAGGCCGCAACGCCTTTGTCCAAAAGCGAAAACCTGACTTTGCGCGCTTCCCAAAACGTCCGTAAGGCATTTAAATTTTAGTTTAATGAAGATAAAACTTAAAGCCTGGCTGATGGCCTGCCGGCCAAAAACTTTGCCCGCGGCGGCGGCGCCGGTAATAATGGGCGCGGCAATGGCCTATGGGGACGGGGTCTTCCATTTCTTAAGCGCGTTCTTTTGTCTTTTGTGCGCGCTTTTGATTCAGATAGGGACAAATCTGGCCAACGATTATTTTGATTTTAAGAAGGGAGCGGATACCCCGGAGCGCGTCGGTCCGGTGAGGGTAACCCAGTCAGGTTTACTCAGCCCCAGGGTGGTAAAATTAAGTTTTATTTTTGTTTTCACGGCGGCTGTTTTGGCATCATTTTATTTAGTGGCGCGAGGCGGCCTGCCGATTGCCATTATCGGCATTCTTTCGATTTCCTCAGGGATTCTTTACACCGCCGGGCCAAAGCCTCTTGGATATATAGGATTGGGCGAGGTTTTTGTCCTTATTTTCTTTGGTCCGGTTGCCGTGGCCGGGACTTATTACGCGCAGGCGCTCACTTTTAATAGCGCGACAGTATTCGCGGGCCTAGGCTTAGGCGCGCTTTCGGTTTCAATGCTCTGTGTTAATAATTACCGGGATATGACTACCGATGCCCTCACCGGAAAGCGCACTCTGGCTGTGCGTTTTGGCAGGCGCTTCGCTCAAGCTGAATACATAGGTTCAATCTTTTTGGCAGCGGTAATTCCTGCCTGGATTTATCTTGTCACCGGGCAGCATGTTAAAATAATATTTACTTGCCTAATAGCTCTCATTGCCATTCCCAGCATGCGAGTTGTTTTTGCCAAAACCGATGGCCCTTCCCTTAATAAAGTATTAGGCTTTACCGGAAAACTCATGATTATCTATGCCGCGCTCTTCTCTCTGGGCTGGATATTATGAAAGTTACTTCTTTTAAAATCTATCGCTATCGTCTGCCTTTAAAATCTCCTGTTTTGATTCGGGGAAGAAACCAAATAGGTTTACGTCAAGGGCTTATTCTTTACTTAACCTTAGATAATCGCTGGCAGGGATTTGGTGAGATTGCTCAATTGAAAGATTTTGAAGGCGCGGAAATAGAAAGACTGGCCAATAGCCTAAGGCAGTTTGGCAAAGGCTTAGCCTCGCGGGAATTTCCGGATGATTTGAATGGCTTGTTTTGCTATTTAGATTCATCTAATCTTATTCCCGAAGCCCGCTTTGGCCTAGAAACGGCAGTTTACAGCGCGTTAGCGCTTAAGCTTAATAAGCCGCTCTCTTTTCTTTGGGGAAAATCTCCGAGTTCTGCCGTTATGGTCAATGGACTACTTCAAGAAGAAGAGCCTCTTGAGCAAGCGGTGAAAGCGCTGCTTAAGAAGGGTTTTGAGTCAATAAAAATTAAGGCCGGCGGCGTGGTTAAAAAAGACATAGCGCGCGTCAGTGAGGTTTTGGCATTGCTGAATAATCGCATCCGGATACATATAGACGTAAATCAAAAATGGAGTTATGACGACGCCATCCGCTTTGCCGGTGAGATCGATAGCAGGCGCCTTGAATATATCGAGGAACCTTTTTGGGATATGGAAAAGGCGGCCGATTTCTTTCATAAAACAGGCATTGCCATCGCCTTGGATGAATCGCTTCTTGCTCCACAAAGCAAGGCAGTCAAGATGGGCGAGGGGGTAAAGGCCTGGGTATTAAAGCCTATGTTATTAGGAGGCCCAAGAAAGACGCTTGTTATGGCCGATGAGGCCAGGAAAAGAGGCCTGGAGATCGTAATCAGCTCCGCCTTTGAATCCGGAATCGGCATGTTTTCCCTCATCCGCCTTGCTGTGGCAATAGGCGGTAATTGCCGGGCGGGAATAGATACCTTAAAATATTTTGAAAAAGATTTATTAAAAACGTCAGATGTTATTCAAGAGGGAAAAATATCAGTGCCTAAGCGGCCATTAAGCGAAAGCGACATTCGATTTGAGAATTTGAGCGAAGTGTAAAATTTATGCGGATTCAGTGTCCTATAAAAATAAATGCTTTTAGGCATGGCAGCCGGCAGGCGATTATATCCGATAACCAAACGCTTACCTATCGGGCTTTTGACTATAGAATAGATTCCTGCGCCCAAAAACTTCGCGCTATCGGCGTAAAGGAGAGGGAAAGGGTTTGTATCCTCTGTGCGGAAAGCCCTGAATACATTATTCTTCTGTTTGCCTTATGGCGTCTTGGCGCGGTAGCCTGTCTTTTAAGCCAAAGGTTACCCCCAGACGCCCTTAAAAGGCAAATAAAAAATGTGCGTGGGAAAATCATTCTTACCGATAACGTTAAAGCTTGTAAGAATCTCGCGCCTATAATAGTTTCTTTAGAGAGTGTAGTTAAAAAGAGCGCGCCGAAAACTTTATCTTACGCTGTCGGCTATCGTTTTAATCAACCGGTAACAATACTTTCTACCTCAGGCTCAAGCGCTGTGCCTAAAGCGGTCCAGCATAGCTTCGCCAACCATTATTACAGCGCTCTGGGTTCCAATCAAAATATCCCGGTTGCTGCCTCCAGCCGCTGGCTTTTATCTGTGCCGCTTTATCATGTGTCAGGCTTAAGTATTTTATTTCGTTGTTTTTTAAAAGGCGCGGGCGTGGTTTTTTCCAGGAATAAAGATATTTGCTCAATAATTAAACGGCATAGGCTGACCCATGTTTCTTTTGTGGCCGCGCAGTTACAAAGGGCATTAGCGCGAAAAGGCGGATGCGGCGCTTTAAAAAAGCTGAAGGCGCTTCTTGTTGGGGGAAGCGCTATTCCTGAGCAGCTAATTATGGAGGGGCGCATGAAGAAATTGCGCCTTTATTTATCGTATGGGCTTACGGAAATGTCCTCTCAGGTGGCAACTACGGTCGCGCTTAATCGTAAAGGCGCTTCTTTGAAAGCAAAGGTATTGCGTTATCGCAAAGTGTGTATAGCTAAAGACGGCGAAATCCTGGTCCGCGGCAAGACACTTTTCCAGGGCTATGTTAAAAAAGACGCGTTAAGGCCGGCAACCGGTAAAGATGGCTGGTTTCATACCGGAGACATCGGTTCTCTTGGAAAAGGAGGTTTTTTGACGGTAAAGGGAAGGAAAGACGCCATGTTTATCTCAGGGGGAGAAAACATCTTTCCTGAAGAGATAGAATATTTTTTGCGCGGGTGCGCCTTAGTTGAAGATGCCCTGGTTGTGGCGCATCCCAATCAGGAGTATGGATTTCGTCCGGTTGCCTTCATAAAAACAAAAAAAAACAAGTGCCTAAACCCTTTGGCGCTGGAAAAATATTTAAGTAAATTCCTGCCTAAATTCAAGATTCCCGATGCCTTTTACCTCTTGCCGAAGGAATTAGCCTCTATCGGCATAAAGTCAAATAGAAGCTCCTTATTAGGGTAGCAGAGCATTAGTGGTTTTTGTATGCAGCCGCGTCATTTTTTTGCGCAGGCTGGGGGGGAGGGAAGTTTTCTTGCGGGTGCGGGCGTCAACCGACACATGGACCACCTTAACGCGTCCAGCGCGGATTCTGCCTTGCTTGAGAATGTCAGCCTGGAAGGTGAGGGAAGAATTCCCTATATGCGTAACCTTAAGTTGAATTTCAATAGTATCCCCTAACTGTAGGGGAGCGCTATAATCAGCCTCGGCATAGACAACCGGCAAATGATGTTTATTTTTTCGCGTTACTCTTGCTAAATCATATCCCATGCTCTCCAAAAATGCCTCAAATGCCTCCTGGTAGAAGCAGAATTGATTGGGAAAGAATATAACCCCCGCGGCATCCGTATCCTGAAACCTGATTTTTCGCTTGTATATAAACATAGCTGTAGTATAACATACTTATTGGAATTTCTTTTTTTATTTTTTAGTTCTGTTTTATAAATAATCTCCCACTTTCCCACTTGACATTATTCCCACTATATGGTATGCTTTAAGTGGAAGAGGGGGAGCTGGTATGAAAACTATGAAATTATTAGTAAGGACGAAAAAAGTGTCGAAAGAAGCAATTGAGGTCAAAGAAAAGTTCATGCCGGTGGATACGCGGCCGCTTGATTCCAAGCATCGCATTACGTTGGGTGGAAAACTCTACAGGGCTGTTTCGAGCAGGATGAAGATCGATTCTTACCAGGTATTTGTTGGTAAAGAGGGCGATATTCTCCTTAGGCCGGCAGTATCGATCCCCAGCAGCGAAGCATGGGTGTACCGTAACCCGGAGGTTATCGGTAAGGTGCGCCAGGGATTGAAAGAGGCCGCTGAAGGTAAGGTGGAGAAGGTGGATAATTTAGAGGATTTCTTAAACGCATTATGAGTTTCTTTTTAAGTTTCACCCTATCTGCAAAACAAACTTTAAAAGAACTAAAGGAAACAAAACATCTGGAGAAGCGTTTTAAGGCAGTTGCCAAGGCTCTTCACTATCTCGCAGAGAACCCTCGCCACCCAAGCCTTCAAACTCATCAGTATTCTTCTTTGTGGGGGCCTGACGGAGAGAAGGTTTTTGAGGCCTATGCCGAGCAGGATACCCCTGCCGCTTATCGGATATTCTTTTTTTATGGGAGACAGAGAGGGGAAATCGTGATCTTTGCCATAACGCCCCATTCGTAAAATTAGTTAACAGGTTTGTAAATAATAAAGCTGTATTTTCTGATAGAATAGTGTATACTTTTATTAAGGAGACGATCCGATGACTGAAAATCAGAGAAGAGAAGAGTTTGAAAAACTTGGCATTTCAAAAAAAGATTTACCAGAATATCATGATCCATATACGTTTGCTAAACAAATAAAAAAATGTTCTTTGTATCAAGTGGATCAAATAATGTATGCCAATAGCACTGTTCCTCCCAAGAAGGATTTATCTTGCCAAACTGGAATGAAGTTTTAATTGAGCTGCAAAAAGAAGCTGGTCTTAACCCGCAAGACAGAGCGCGCAGAAGGTTTCTTGCTTAGCTACATAATTATACCAAAAGAAATGTTATCGTATATTATTAGGAGGAAGATATGAAGAAACATTTTATATGGGTGCTAACCGTTTTATTAATCGGGGTAGTAAATCCTGCTCAGGCTGTTATAATAGATTGGACAAGCGTGGTTTCCAATTCTAATGTGCCTTCCGCTTCTAACGCGCTTGGTGATCCTGACGGAGTCCATGCATCATTTTATGACACCTCACGATTGCCGCTATATGCCACTTTTTCTGGATTTGGCGATGGCGATAGCGCTGATTATCTCATGTCTGGTTTTGCAGCATTGCTTGGAATTAGCGAAGCAACCCTTGCCAATGCAGATTTCTTTACTGCCGAAGTCAATGGCGGCACCAGTTCTACTTACGAAAGCGGGCTGTGGGAATTCAGTGACGGCAGTAATTATTTGCCTCTTAATTTTGATAGCGCTAATCCCAGCGACCTGGAAGCAGTGATAGCTTACGGTAGTATCAATATTAATAATTATGCTAATTTTTTTGGCTTTACCAACCCAATCACCCCGGGACACAGTTGGGCATTTTTGTTGTTTGACATTAATGGAAATTCCAATATTAATATGGCTTCAACTAATCTCAGCGTTAGATTAACTGCCTCTAATATTGGCAGCGGTCCTGCTGATCCCGATCCGGATGTTATGGGGCGGATTAATTCAACCCCGAATCACGCAGTACCCGAATTGTCATCGATGTTTTTGTTTGGCATGGGGTTGTTAGGAGCCGGATTAATTAAGCGGCGGAATGCAGTCAAAATAGAATAAATAGTGAAAATGATTTCTTCCTGCCTCGCCTGTATGCTTAGAAAATAAATAAGTATTGTGTATCATTAGAATAAATCCGCACAGTTTGAGTATCTCGCCACTTTAGTTTTTCCTCTTGCCACCCTTAAAAAATCTGTCTATAATAGCTTTTGTTAAAATTAGGTTTCGCGCGCGGGTATGGCGCGTAGACATAGACAAAATCATAAAAAGGAATACATATGAATTTTTTCTCCTCCGCCCTGATAGTTGTGGGCTTATGTTTATTTGAGACGATAAGCAGTATAGATAATGCTATTATTAATGCCGAGGTGCTTTCGGGGATGGGGCAAAAGGCGCGGCGATGGTTTTTATGCTGGGGGATTTTATTTGCCGTATTTGTTATCCGGGGAATCTTGCCTTGGTTGATTGTCTGGTGCACGACTCCGGAATTAGGGCCTTGGGGGGCATTAACCGCCACTTTTTCCGGTGACAGCCGGGCGCTTAGCGCGGTTGAGGAATCAAGCCCCATCCTGCTTATCGGGGGAGGGGTGTTTCTTGTATTTTTATTCTTTCACTGGTTGTTTTTAGAAGAGAAACGTTTTGGCCTGGGGGTTGAGAAGTTTTTCTATAAAAACGGATTCTGGTTCTACGCGGTGGTTTCGGTGCTTTTGAGCCTGATTGTTTGGCTTGCCTTACAGAAACATCCGATGATGGGCTTTAGCGCGGTGGTCGGCTCAAGCGCTTTTTTCATTACCCACGGATTTAAAAGCAGCGCCGAGCGTAAGGAAGAGGAATTACTGCATTCATCGGCATCCGATATGAGCAAGATTTTATATCTTGAAGTTATCGATACCACCTTTTCCATTGACGGTGTCCTGGGGGCGTTTGCCTTCACGCTTTCGGTCCCGCTTATTCTTCTGGGTAATGGCCTGGGGGCGCTTATGGTGCGCCAGATGACTATGGGTAATATCGAAAGGGTCAAAAAGTACGTATACCTAAAAAACGGGGCGATGTATTCGGTGTTTTTTTTAGGGATGTTTATGATTCTTAAAAGTTTCGACGTGCATGTGCCGGAATGGGCCTCTCCGGTAATAACCTTTGGGGTGATTGCCTTTTTCTTTATGAAATCACATTGGGCAAAGGGTCAAAGCGTGGAGAAAGGAATTACAAAATGAAGCAAAAAGCTCTTATCCTGATATGCTGTATCCTTGCGGTTATAGGCCTGGGGGCTAAAAAGCAAGATGTGATTAAGATTGGTTGTGTTGGCCCGACTACCGGCGACCAGGCCAGCCTTGGCCTGGACCAGCTTCACGCCCTGCAGATAGCGGTGGATGAGGCTAATGCCAAAGGGGAAATTATTTCCGGCTGCCGCCTTGAAATTGTCTCCCTCGATGACCAGCATAATCCTTCGCAGGCGGTGGCTATGGCCAAGCGCCTGGCATCCGATCCGCAGGTAGTAGCGGTAGTCGGCCATGTAAATTCATCCTGCAGTCTGGCGGCAGCACCCATTTATCAAAATGCCCGGCTTACCCAAATCTCACCTTCTTCATCAAACCCGGAAATTTCCCGTAAAGGATACGATACCTTTTTCAGGACCTGCGCCACCGACGATATTCAGGCGCCGCATGCCGCGTATTTTGCTTTTAACCGGTTAAAGGCGCGGAAGGTTTTTATCATTGACGATAAGACTACCTATGGCAAAGGAATCGCGGATGAGTTTGAGAAAGAAATCCTGCGTTTAGGCTCAGCTGTGCTTGGCCATGAAGGGATTATGCAGGCGGATAAAGATTTTACCCCCTTATTAACGAAAATCAAGGCGCTTAACCCGGAGATTATTTTTTTCGGAGGGATGTATCCGGAAGGGGCATTGTTAGTCAGACAGGCCCAGGCTTTGGGTCTTAGCGCAGAGTGGCTGGGCGGTGACGGTCTTTACGTTACCTCATTTATAGACCTGGCTAAGGAAGATGCTGAGGGAGTTTATTGCACCTTTATCGGCGCGGACGTTAGCGCTATGGCAAGCGCCAAGCACTACATAGAAACCTATAATACCCGTTTTGGCCAAGAGCGCGGGC
>CAKKRH010000057.1 GCA_919902675.1 Omnitrophica bacterium GWA2_41_15 | reverse complement strand
AATAAAATACTCCGGGATTAAGCAATATTTGAATTAAGTAATACATAGTGAAAAAGGCGACAAAAATAAACCCCGCCTTTATATTTAAAGATATGACTCTAAATCCAGGCGGGGCTTATTTGTAAACTTATTATTTCTTTGTTTTTAATTTATCCAGAAATTCTTGAGTCGCTTTCGCGGCAATCTCTTTACAGCCAAGCCCGAATGCCAAAGCCAGGGCCAGGCCTACTGAACTTAAAATAATCAGTACAGAATTCTCTATCGCGCTAATGTCAATCTGTATCTGCTTTAAGGTGATGTTAACGGTAAAAATTATGATTATTGCCTGAGATAAACGCCCAAAGAGGCCGGACTGTTCTATCCCGGCATTGGCCGTTGCCGTTTGCACGGCAGTGCTCACGAAGGAAGCAAAGAACATGCCCAAGATAAGGATGAATATCGCTGAAATAACCCTGGGAATATAAAGAACGATGGTATTAAGCAATCCGGTTGCCTGTTGGTTAACGTTAAGAACGCTTATGGCAATAACTAAAGAGATGAGCATCACTACCCAGTAGCTCAAAACCCCAATCAACTCGGCAATACTGTGCTTAATTCCGCCCTTGCCTAAGATTTTATCAATCCCCACTCTTTCCGCGTAAGAATCAATTTGCAGGATATCGAGAATACGAATCACGAGGTTCTTGATCATCTTGGCAATAATCCAGCCAACAACCAGAATAAGAATTACCGCGCACAAGGCAGAGACAAATCCACCCACCTGAACCAGCATTGCTTTCACTGGGGCTACTATGAGCTCCTTAAGCATACCACACCTCCTCGTATTAGGCTGTTAAACCACATCCAGCCAGGGTTTACTCCCTACACAAGCTATAAAAAAACTAGCAAAACAAAGAAGCTTCGTATGGAGTTTAATTATTTATAACTATATCATATTTAATATGTTATGTCAAGTAAAAGTTGATAACTGGATGGCTGGCTTATCTATTTTGATGAGGATGAAGTAGTTATGGTAAGGATATAACCTGCTCCCTTAACTTGTCCGTTGGCTGAATCGCTGGGAATGGCAACAGTTGATTTCAGGATTATTTCACTACCTTCGGGATTGCTGATTACAGTAAAGTCGGCGGCGGCACTTGTGGTTTCCATGAAGTAGTCGTCGATTTTCTGAATAGAGGCAACTGTTTCCCCGGGATTAAGCTTAATCTTGCCATTGGCGGTATTAAACACCACAAAGAGCTTACCGGTTTCCGGATGGCGGGAATACATCAAGTCGGAGCTGATGTAGCTTTGGAGGTTTCCGTCTTTAATGCTTTGATATATGCTGCCGTCCCAAGAGCGATTAACAAGAGAAATATTGTTAAGATTATCCCAGTTGGGAATTGCGCGGATAAGCTTGAGGCGGGGATAGACCAACGCGATATTATTAAATGCCGGCATATCCCCTGTGCCACCGAACCGGGCAAGCCAATTATACCAAGCCCCATTAATGCCGGCCTTAGCGGCATAAAGACGGTTGGCGGCCTCACCTACACTATTAGGCTGACTTATGCCGACACTATCCCTGGTAATAGTAACTCCGGAATTAAAAATAGTATTATCATCAACAAAGTTAGTGCTTGAGCTCTCCTGAAATAACATATCCGGAGTCAGCTCATTCTTGTCCGCTCGGTCTTTTATCGCGTATATCCATTCGTCCGCTGATGCCGCGCTATACAGCCGGTAAGGCTCCAGTATCCACTTGGCATCAGGCCATATTTGTTTTACTCTCGCGTTTAACTGCTTGTAAAACGCCGCGTTCCCATCTGTGTATGTAGCATATTCATGGGTAATTGTCCCATGCGTCAAACCGGAATCCGAACCGGTCCAGTAAGATAGGGAGACGTAAGTATTCTTAGAGCTTGAACTATTATTTTCATAGATAGAGAAATCTCCGGAGAGCTTCGGCACATCTACCAGGTATCCGCCGAATGTAAACGGCAAGCCGGAGTTTTCATAGCTCTTGGCCAGATTAATAAATTGCTCAACCACATAATCAATAACCGCCTGCTGTTGAAAATCCCAACGAACACGAAAGAGCGCCGCTGAACTATGCCAACCCGTTTCTATGTTTTTAGGAAACGCCTCCTTGCTTTTCCAGACAAAATACTTTTCAAAGAAATCTATCTCTTCCTGGGTGTATGTCTTTGTGGTATCAATTACATCCCTGCCAATTACCGGAATCATATCTTGAAGCTTCCCAGGATTATAGATATAGAATTTGAGCCCGGCGCGGTTAGGATTATTGGCATATTGAGTCCTATTCCAATTGCCATAGGCTAATTTAATATACTGATGACCCATTTGCCTGGCGTAAGCGATATTTTCGTCAATAGTTCCATACCAGCCAATCCCATACCAATGCTTCCAGTTGTTATCCCCGCTAAGCGCGGCTGAATCACTGTAAACAACAGAGTCCGAGGATATGGCGACTCCTGGAAGAGCCTCGGGAAGAGTATATGTTATAGTTATAATAGTAGTAATACTGTTAGCGGCCTTATCTTTAGCGCTAACGCTGATAGTATTGGATCCGCTTTGCAAAGAAAGAACGCCAGTTGACCAGTTATCAGTGCCGTCGGCAGTTATAGGAGCTTCGGAATTTAAGGTATAGGTGATAACATCCAAGCCGCTTCCCGCATCCAAGGCGCTGCCGCCTAAGTTGATAGTGCTGGAAGTTGAAGTATAGGTCGAACCTGAAACCGGACTGGTGATGGTTAACGTTGGAGCGGTTGTGTCTAAGATGATGGAATCCTGGCTAACGTTTGAGACATTACCGGCGGCATCCTTAAACCAGCAGTATACGGTCTCTGTACCGTCTTCCTGGTTTAAGGTGTAGGATACCTTGGCTGAATGGCTGGTATTTGAGGCTACGGCTATCCAGTCCGCGGCTGCGGCAGCTGGAACAGCGCTTAAGGTTGAGAGATAATAGCCGACTACTCCAACCTCATCCATAGCGCTTAAAGTTAAGGTTATGCCAGTTGAATTAGCATAGCTTGATCCGGCATTAATGGAGACGGCGCTCTCGGGGGCGGTTATATCCGCGGAGGTGCTTGCGGCGGTATCTGTAAGGGTTGTGTCTACGTAGGAACTCTTGGATCCAGAGGTAGCTAGCGAGACATCATCATCAGTAATGGTAAGTACTGCGTTGGCTGACGCTCCCAGGGCGGCTCCTGTAGCGTTAGTGAGAGGAATATTGACCGTTTCATCGGCTTCATCGCTTGAGTCGTTAGTAATGGCTACGCTAAAGGTCTTATTGTTTGAGTCTCCATCTGTCCAGCTTAAAGTTCCTGATGAAGCGGTATAGTCAGAGCCCGCGCTGGCAGTGCCGTTAGCAGTTGCGTACTGGACGCTGGCGGCTCCATCGCTGCCTCCTGTCCTTGAGGCGGTAATAGTTAGGGTTCCGGAGTCTTCGGCTATACTGTAGGTTGAAGCGGATAAAGCGATTGTTCCGGGGGTGGAGATAGTATAGGTTACGGTTAGGGTGTCGCTTGAGAAGTTGCCGGCATTATCAGTAGCGGTAACAGTAATGGTATTAGCTCCTGCCTGTAAAGAGAGGTTTGCGATTGACCAGTTGGCGGTGCCGGTGGCAGCTGAGGAAATGCCTGAGTTTAAGGTATAGGTAACAGCGCTTAGTCCGCTTCCGATGTCAGAGGCAGAGCCGGATAAGTTAAAGATGTTTGAGCTGGTGGAGTAGGTTGAGCTTGTGGTGGGGCTTGAGATGATTATCGTTGGTGAGGTAGCATCTAAGGTAATAGAGACCTGGCTTACACTTGAGACATTGCCGGCGGCATCTTTATACCAGGCGTAGAGAATCTTGTTACCGTCACCTGAAGATAAGGTATAGGATAATATACTTGAGTAGTTTGTGCTTGAGTCTATATTGGTCCAGCCAGTAGCTGTGGCTTCGGGGGTAAGATTATAGTTTGAGAGATAATAAGCAGTTACTCCGATTGTATCGGTGGCGCTTAGACTTAAAGAGACAGCGGTTGTGTTGGTCAGGCTTACTCCGGAGTTAATGGAGAGTTTGCCTGCGGGTGAAGTCGTATCCGGTTCAAGGTCATCATCGGCTATGGTCAAGGTATGACTTGAGGGTGAGCCTCGGGTGGTATT
>CAKKRH010000056.1 GCA_919902675.1 Omnitrophica bacterium GWA2_41_15 | reverse complement strand
TATGAAGCTGGCCTTAAGAAAGCTGGAAGAAGTAATTGATTATTTTCAGAAAGCAAAGATATGAAAAGAGTATTAATCGCTCAGTCATTGTGGACAAATATTTTCCCGCTATTCCCTCTCCCCTTGTGGGAGAGGTTAGGTGAGAGGAAAAATTGTGAATTTCCTCTGGTAACTGACCGGTTACAAAGATTATTATTTTGTTTTGTGATTATTAGCGGGATATTTTTTAGCGCTGATTCCGCGTTTTGCGCAGAAAATAATGTAAACCAAATTTTTAAGTCTGCCAATTCTTTGTATCAAGAGGCAAAATACGACCAGGCTATCCTGGAATACGAAAAGGTACTTAACCGGGGTTTGCATAGCGGCAATCTCTATTATAATCTGGCCAACTGTTATTTCAAAAAAGGGGAATTAGGCAAAGCGGCGCTTAATTACCAAAGGGCGAAGACCCTGATACCGGCTGACAGCGATTTAAAGGCGAATTACGATTATGCGCTCTCTCTATTAAATTTGGGCTCTAACGAACTTTACGGGAAGCGCTGGGTAAGGTTTCTGGACAGGTTGTTTTTTGCCTGGAATATTAATTCCCTGGCCATATTTTTATCGCTGTTATGGCTGGTAGTTTTTCTGACGCTTATTTTAGGCCTATTTTTTGAGAAGGCCAAGCCGGCCTTAAAAATAATACTATCGCTGACAGTAGTATTATTTTTATTGATCCTCATTCCTTTTAACCGGAAAATCACCTGCCTGAATGATTCCGCTGTGGTAATCAGCCGGGAAGCGCAATCAAGGTTTGAACCCTTAGAAAGCGCGACCACCTATTTTACCCTTGGCCGGGGAAGCCTGGTTGAGGTCATCGAAACAACCCCTTCCTGGGCCAAAATCCGCCGCCAAGACGGTAAAATCGGCTGGGTCCGCCAAAGCTCTCTCGGCTTCATTTCCGGAAAGGAGAGTTGAAATGAGGAGAATTCATTTAACGCGGCAAGAGAAGGCTATCGAATGCAGTTTATTAGAAGGAAAATATGCTGAAAAAACGGGAATGGGCTGTCGAGAAGATGGAAATTCTATATAAGGTACTGCAACCAGAGCTCAATAAATTAAAATGAATAAAAAGCAAAGCTTTAGGTCATCGGCATCTTTTGGCAGAAGGCAAGAATAGCTATATTAAAAACAACTTGAAGCAAAGGCCTATATATGTTAAACTTACTTTAGAAAGGTGAAAACCATGAGTGAGATTATATTTATTATTGAAAACTCCGATGAAGGCGGATATATTGCTAAAGCGTTAGGGTATTCTATCCATACCGAAGGTGAAACAGTAGAAGAATTAAAAGAAAACATTAAGGATGCGATAAGGTGCCATTTTGACGAAAAAACTATCCCTCATATCGTACGCCTGCATATGGTAAAAGACGAAGTAATGGCCATATGAAATTACCCAGAGAAATCAGCGGCGAAGAGCTCGCGAAACTTCTCAAAAAATACGGCTACGAAATCACCCGGCAAACCGGCAGTCATATGCGGCTTACCACTATCCTGCAAGGCGAACACCATATCACTATCCCCGCGCACAAATCCCTTAAAATCGGCACATTAAGCAGCATTTTAAGCGATATCGCTACCCATCTTAAAATAGAAAAAAGTAGTTTAATCAAAGAATTATTCTAACAGCTCGCGAAAACTCCTCAAAATATCCTTCCTGTTGTATTCTATCCTTGATATAATATCTTTATGGTTAATCAAAATCCGCCGTTATCTCCTCAAATAACTATAGTTGAGGCCTCGGCCGGCTCAGGGAAGACCTATTGCCTGGCCGGGCGCTATATCCGGCTGTTGATGAGTGGCAGCTTTGGCGAGATTCCTTTAAAAAATATCCTGGCCATTACCTTCTCCAATAAGGCGGCATTTGAGATGAAGGAGAGGATTTTGGAGTTTTTAAAGATGCTGGCCCTGGATAAATTTCCCAGCCGTAAGGAGAAAGAGGATTTCTTGTCTTTTATCGCAATCGATGAGGAATTTGCCGGCAAAAAGGCCCGCCTGATAATGGATGAGATTGTCCGTGGCTATAACTTTTTTCAGGTGCAGACTATTGACAGCTTTATCAATGCCATACTTTCAGGATGCGCCTTTAAATTTCATCTTACCTCCGCCTTCAGAATCAAGCATAATTATACCGACTATTTATCCTATAGCTTGGATAGGTTTATTGACCAGGCCGCTACTGACCCGAAAATCCAGGAGATGTTTTCGGATTTTCTGGAGCAATATATTTATCTGGAAAATAAGAAGGGCTGGCTGCCTAAGCCGGATATACTTTCGCTCGTCGAGAGTTTGTTTGTCTTAAGCAATGTTTACGGAATGGGTTTTAAGCGATACGCTAAAGATGCCAAAGACCTGCTGGGCAAGAAAGAGCGCATCGTTAAGCTGATGGGAGAGCTGAAGAAACAGATGCCCGATGGAGTGAATATGCAGACCTGGGGCAGTTTTATGAAGTCCTCAGCCTTTAGCGTTTTAGGGGCGGAGAAATTCTTCCTCCCTTTTGCCAAGGATGAATTCAAGATGAAAAAAGGTTTTCCGGCTGATGAGGGCGCGCTTAGGCTGTGGAAAGAAATCAAGGATGAGATAGCCGAGTTTTATATCTGGAGGGCTTATTCATTATTTAACTGCTATATTGACATCTTTACCGGAGTGCTGGGGCATGTTGAATATTTGTCCCGCAAGGAGGATGTGCTTTTTCTCTTAGAATTAAACAGCCGGGCCCGTAAGCTTTTTGAAGAAGGCGGGATGAATATTCCTGAACTTTACTATAGATTGGCCGCCCAATTCCGGCATTTTTTGATTGATGAGTTTCAGGATACGAGCTTATTACAGTGGGAGAATCTTTTCCCCATGGTCAGCGAGGCGCTCTCTACCGGCGGCTCCCTGTTTTATGTGGGAGATAAAAAGCAGGCTATCTATAGGTTCCGGGGCGGCGAGGTTTCCTTAATTGATGAGCTTAAAACCAATCTCAGGCACTTTAATCCCTCCGAGGAGCTGTTGGATAAAAATTACCGCAGTCAGCTAGAGATTGTGGAATTTAACAATCAAATTTTCTCTCAACAAAATCTCCTGGATTTCTTTAGCAAGAGACAAGAGCTGGCCAAGGACTCTTTAGAGTTCACCCAGAGAGATATTGAGGAGATGGCCGGAGTATTCGCCGAGGCACATCAGGTATATAAAAAAGAAAACACCGCCGGTTTCGTTAAATTTGAAACCATTGAGGCCGAGGATAAGGAAGATGCCCAAGGTGTAATCAAGGATAAGGTTTTAGATATAGTCAGTAATCTCAAAGATAGATTTGCCTATAGCGATATAGCCCTTTTGGCCAGGTCTAATGCCGAGGTGGAGCTATTCAGCCTCTGGCTGATTGAGAGAGGCATTCCGGTTGAGTCTGAGAAAACCCTGAACATCCGGGAAAACCCTTATATTAAAGAATTGGTTTCATTTCTAAAGTTTTTAAATTCACCCATAGATAATCTTTCTTTCGCTTCTTTTATCCTGGGGGATATATTCTCCCGGGCCTCAGGCATTGATCAGCAGTGTATGCCTGATTTTATTTTCGGGCTTAATCTTAAGAAAAAGGCCCAGGCAAATTATCTTTATATTGAACTGCGCCAGAGTTATCCTGAATTTTGGAGCGCCTTAATCGAGGAGTTTTTTAAGAATGTCGGTTTGGCTCCGCTGTATGAGTTGGTAGTGAGCGTTCTGGCAAAATTTAAGGTGATGGAGAATTTTCCCAAGCACCAGGGATTTTTTATGAAGTTTCTGGAGCTGATCAAAGTCCAGGAGGAAGACAACCAGAATCTCAGCTCTTTTCTGGAGTTCTTTGAATCTAATCAGGCGGATGAGATTTATGTGAATGCTTGCGACTGTGAAGCGGTTAAGGTTTTGACTATTCATAAATCCAAGGGATTAGAATTTGGGGTGGTGGTTATCCCTTTTTTAGAAATAAATATTAAACCGGGCGCGGGACGGAATAAAAGCGGAGCGTTCACGGTTTACCCCGCCCAGGATAAGTTGGCCTTAAGCTATTTAGTCAAGGATGAGAGCCTGGAATTCTCGGCGGAGCTAAAGGATAGGTATGTTAATGAATATAAAAAGGCGCTCATAGATGAGTTGAATGCCGTGTATGTGGCCTTCACCCGGGCAAAATACGAGCTTTATGTCTTTACCCAAAAAACAGCTTCGCGGAGTAATAACCTGGCCGGCCTGCTTATCCCTGAAGAAAAATCCGAGAGAGGAGAGAGGATAAGTTATAAGAACACTCATAATCAGAAACCCTTAGTAAAGAGAAAAATTGCCCTGCCCTGTTATCAGGATTGGATCAGTTTTCTGAAAGATGAGTTTGAGGATGAATCTCTGATTAAAAGACGGCAGGAGTTAATCAGAGGGGATATCCTGCATTTTATTCTTTCCGGTATAGGGAATTTATCCGGAGAGGATCTAGGGCGGGTTATCCTTAATTCTTTGGCCCAGGCTAAGGCGAGATTCTCCTTGGGTTACGATTGGGCTGGTTTTGAAAAAATCTTGAGAAGGATATTAGAGGATGAGAATCTTAAGCCTTTCTTTTTCTTAAGCTCTGCGCGGGTTTTTCAGGAAAAAGAACTGGTGGATAGGTATGGCCGGACCAAGAGGATAGACCGCCTGATTGTCCGGGATGACGAATTCTGGGTTATAGATTATAAGAGCTCCAAGGTAGAGGCTCAGGAATATCAAAAGCAGGTCTTAGAATATACGCGCTTATTAAAAGACCTCTATCCCGGATTAAGCGCCAAGGGATTTATTATTTATTTGGATAGCCTGGAGATTGATGGATTCGATGGAGAAGGTAATAAGCTATAGCTTATCCGAAAATTACATTTATAATCTGGCCTCTTTTATTGAGGAAAATTATATCCAGAAGGCCAAAGATATAAGTCCGCTCGCCTTTGTGTTCGGAGGAAGGCGGCCGGAGCTGTTTTTAAAGAGAGAATTGTCTGCCAGGATAGGAAAGACATTCTTTGGGCCTAAATTTTTCTCTATGGATGAATTTGCCGAATATATATTAGCTAAAACAAGGCCTTCGCGCAAAATTTCGGATTTGGACAGTTGTTTTCTTATCTACCGCCTGTCCCGGGAAATCGCTCCGGATATCTTAAAAGAAAAAGAAAGCTTTTCTTTGTTTTTACCCTGGGCCAGGGAGATCTTGTCTTTTATTGAACAGCTGGATTTGGAGGAGATCAAGCTGATAGAATTAAACCGGATTCAGCTCAATGCCTCAATCGGTTATGATGTCCCCCAGAGTATTAATTCCTTGCTTGAGAAAATTACCTTAATCCGGGATGCCTATCATAGCGAGCTTAAAAAGCGCGATGCCTATACCCGAGGCCTGATGTATCTTTTGGCCTCTGAAGCCGTAAGAGAGGCGGATTTCTCCGAGTTTTCCCGGATATTTTTCTGTAATTTGTTTTATCTGCATAAAGCTGAAAGCGGGATAGTAAAAGAGCTTTTGGACAGGGATAAGGCGGTATTTGTTTTTCAAGGGGATGAGCAGGATTGGCCGGTGCTTAAAAAACTCTCAACCTGCCTGGGTTATCCGATAAAGCCGCGAACTAACGCGCCCGGAGATGAATACAAGCTTTGGATGGGGGTAGGTTTTGATATGCATTCCCAAGTTGGCCTGGCCAGGGATATTCTTAAAGGAATAAAGGATAAAGATAAAACCGTAATTGTTCTGCCTAATCCGGAAAGTTTGATTCCTTTGCTTTCGGAGATTTCCGCACAGGCGGGAGATTTTAATGTTTCCAT
Source organism: Omnitrophica bacterium GWA2_41_15 (assembly GCA_919902675.1). GTDB lineage: Bacteria > Omnitrophota > Gorgyraeia > Gygaellales > UBA12090 > UBA12090. The sequence continues at coordinate 19,383 of CAKKRH010000056.1, read as the reverse complement.
AGGTTATCCTTTAAAAAGAAGCCCGGTATATTCTCTTTTTGAGTGCATCTCTAAGGCCCAGGAGACCAAAAAAGACCATGGATATTATTATCTTAAGGATTACCTGAGGCTTCTGGCGCACCCTTTAGTGAAGAATTTAAGGTTGGCTGACAATGAGCCGGCGGCAGTTCGGGTGCTTACCCATAAAATTGAAGAAATACTTACCGGCCAGGATAAAACCGCGGTGAGCGGAAGTTTATTTTTTCAGCTGGCGGAAATTGAAGAGCTCAAGGATATCTATGAGTTGACCTTGATTACTCTCAAAGGTATGGATATCTCTATCTCTTATATTGAGTTGAAAAATATCCTTAAGGAATTACATCGGCTTTTCTTTTATGCCTGGGAAGCCCCGGGAAATTTCACGGATTTCACCATTAGCTTGGATAAGTCAATCGGTATTTTGCTTAATAAAGGATTCCTGTCCAGCTATCCGCTGAATTTAAAAATTTTAGAGAGGATGTGTTCGATAAAAGAGGAATTAGAGCGCTCTGAGTTTGGGCTCGAGGTTTTCTTAGCTGAGGATATGTTTCGTATATTTATGAATAAACTGGATCATGAAATAACCGCCTTTAGCGGTTCTCCGCTTAAGGGATTGCAGATTCTGGGGTTGCTTGAGACCCGTTCGCTTAATTTTGAGAATGTAATTATTCTGGATGTGAATGAGAACTCTCTGCCTAAGCTTAAAATTTATGAGCCGTTGGTGCCCCGGGAAGTGATGATTAGCTTAGGCTTAAACCGCTTAGAAAAAGAAGAGGAGATTCAACGTTACCAGTTTAAACGTCTGCTCTCAGGGGCCAAAAATGTCTATCTTATTTATGAGGAGAGCTCTCAGAAAGAAAAAAGCCGGTTTATTGAAGAATTGCTCTGGGAGAAACAACTGGCTCAAAGAGCCCTTGAGGTCATGGAAATACCCCGGGGCGTCTTTGAGGTCAAAGTTTCTCCGGAAAAGGCTGATAAGCCCAAGAATAAAAAAATAATTGAATTCCTTGAGGGGATTGAATATTCGGCCTCCAGCATCAATACCTATTTAGGCTGTCCGCTAAGGTTTTATTATCAGTATGTCTTAGGTTTGAGAGAGAAAGACTCTATCAGCGAGGAGCCTGAATCCAGCGATGTCGGGGTTTTTATCCATGATTTACTTTATGAGGCCTATTCCGGCTTTGTCGGGAAAAAGCCGCTGATTAACCAAAGATTTAAAGAGCATTTTTCGCGGATTTTAGAAAAGAATTTTGAGCAGGAATTCAAAAGAAAGATGAAGTCGGATTCTTTCATCGTTAAAAAGATAATGCAAATCCGGATGGAGAGGTTCCTGGATAATGAGGCCAATAGGGATGTAGCCGAGATTATCGGCCTGGAGTTAGAGCTTAAAGATGAACTAAGGCTTAAGGATAGAAACTTCAGGTTTACCTGCCGCTTAGATAGGATAGACAGGCTAAGTGACGGCAGTCTTTTGGTGCTTGATTACAAAACCGCCGGAGCCGAATTGCCTGTGGTGAGCGCGGTCGAACCACCTAAAGACGCCGGTAATCCGGAAGAAGGGGATTTTAGCCGGGAAACGCTTCGGGATACGGTTAAGTCGTTTCAGCTTCCCCTGTATCTTTATTTTGCCCGGAAGATCTACCCTGAACAGGATATCAATGCCGCGCTTTACACCCTGAATGACTTAGGAAGAAATCTCGGTTTAAAAGAGCTTTTTAAAAAAGATAAAGACCTTGAGGCTAAAGAAAAGACTATGCGATTTTATCTCAAAGCTTTAGAATTCATATTGCGGGATATCCTTAATCCCGATATTCCTTTTAGCGCGGATACCTCAGGGTACAATAAATGCGCCTATTGTCAATTTGGATATTTGTGCAGATAGAAAGGGTCTAGAAAAGATGAAAAAGATTAATTTTGGGAGTTTTCAATCCAGGCTGACTCTGGCCTTAATTGCCTCAATGTTATTTTCCGCGGCAATGAGCAATCTTTTGATCTATAAGTACGTGTTAGATTCAAAATTTAACGACCTCAGGAACAAACTGATAACTATCGCCCAGACCGGGGCACTGGCCCTGGACGCGAATTTGCTGGCACAGGTGCCTCTTGAGCGCGAAGGGATGAATACTCCGCAGTACCGGGAAATCGCCGGGAGATTAAGAGGCATACAAAAGGCAAATCCCCAGATTAAATACATATATACCATTACTAGCACCGAAAAAGAAGGGGTCTGGCAGTTTGTGGTTGATCCCAATCCGGATATGGAAAGGGCCGGGCGCCAATGGGCCACTTCTTATCCCGGGGATAAATATAATGCCTCCAGGTTTCCTGAAATGCTCAAGGCTATCAGTAAGCCGTCGGCGGATAGAAAATTAGAGGCTGATGAATGGGGGGTTACCCTGTCTGGATACGCCCCGATACGCGATAAGGAGGGAAAAGCGGCGGCGGTATTGGGGGTGGATATCAGTGCGGATGAGGTTTATCTTATCCAGAAAGAGGCGCGCAGGCGGATTTTATTTATCCTGTTTCTGGGGATTGTTGTTTCCCTGGTGTTAGGGATGTTGATTTCAAGAGGAATCACTAAGCCGGTGGCAAAACTGGTGGAGGGGACGCGCCGCCTTTCCCGGGGAGACCTTAATTATACTGTTAAGGTTAAAGGAAAAGACGAGATAAGCGAATTGGCGGAGTCTTTTAATCGGATGGCTAAAAGCCTGGCTGAATCTCGCCAGAAGCTTCTGGATTATTTCTATCGGGTAGTAGAGTCTCTGGTCCGGGCCTTAGAGGCCAAGGACCCCTATACCAAGGGCCATTCCGAGAGGGTGGCGGATTATGCCAGGGACATAGCCGTTAAAATTGGGCTTCCTGAGGACAAGATAAAACTATTGAGAGAGATAGCCTTTATCCATGATATCGGGAAATTAGGCCTTAGCGAGAGTATCCTGAATAAAAAGGAGAAATTAACCGATGAGGAATTGAGGTTAATCCGAAACCATCCTCTTACAGGTGAAGAGATCTTAAAGCCCTTGAATATAAGCCAGGAGATGCTCTCGGCGGTCAGGAGCCATCATGAACGCCATGATGCTAAAGGCTATCCGGATAAGATAAGCGGAGACAACATCAATATCTTCGCGGCGATTGTTTCAGTCGCCGACGCCTATGACGCGATGACCTCCTGCCGGGCTTACCGCAAGCCCCTGAGCAAAGAGGAAGCAATCCTTGAACTCAAGAAAAACAGCGGCACCCAATTCAACCCTAAGGTAATTGAGGCATTTTTGCAAATTTTGGATTGATAAGGCAGGCGCGTAAACGTAATGCGTCAGTGAACAGGGGCATTATTCTTTTACACTTTGGATAGGCGGGACATTCTTGTCCCGCCAGCGTCGGAGGCGGGGCTGGAAAACCCCGCCTATCCAAAGCGTAAATCTCCGTTGCCCCAATTGACTGACCGATTACGCGTAAACGTTGATTTTTATTGCGCTGGGGCGAAAAAGGGATATAATGGATTTATTGGAGGTGCGATATGTTTGGATTAGGTATGCCGGAGTTGATAGTAATTTTGGTGATTTTATTGCTTATCTTCGGAGCGACCAAGCTTCCTGAGATCGGGAAGTCTATTGGTAAGACTATTTCGGAATTCAAGAAGGGTATGCGCGAGATAGATTCCGACAAAGAAGAGAAAAAGGAAGATAAGACCCCCGCAGTAAAGAAGTAATGCCGGATAAGGAATTAAGCTTAGTTGAGCATTTAGCTGAGCTAAGAAAAAGAATAATCTATTGCCTGATTCCCTTTGTAATAGCGGCGGCATTCAGCGCTTCTTTTGCCAAGGCGATTCTTAATTTCCTGCGTTTTCCCTCAAACGGGCTGATTAAAAGCCTGGCCTTTTTTAGCCCCCAGGAAATAGCCGTAGTCTATACCAAGATAGCCGTATTTAGCGGCCTGTCCTTAACCCTGCCGATAATCTTTTATCATCTTTGGAGGTTTATCTCTCCCGCCTTAGAAGAAAAACATAAAGAATCAATTTTTAGTTTTATTTTTTGGGCCTCTTTGGCCTTTTTTTCCGGATGCTTATTCGGATATTTCCTCCTGGTGCCGGTTTCCCTGAAATTTCTTTTAAGCCTGGGTTCAGATGAGCTGACCGCGGTAATTTCCATCTCCAAATATATTTCTTTTGTCCTGGCTTTGATCCTGGGCTCGGGGGTGGTTTTTGAGATTCCGGTGGTAATTTGGCTCTTGACCCGCTTAAAAATCGTCAATTCCGGATTTTTAAGAAGAAAAAGAAAATTCGCTATTGCCGGGATATTTATTTTATCGGCAATCATTACTCCTACAACTGATCCCTTAAGTATGTGCCTTTTGGCCGTGCCGATGCTAGTGTTGTATGAAATAAGCATCTGGGTCGCGCGATGGAATGATCCGCGCCCTAAACCCCAGTCTGCCGGACAGATAGGCGCGTCGGAATAGCTTCATGCCTTCGGAAATTAACGCCATAATATTAGCCGGCGGGAAAAACAGCCGGATGGAAGGCAGAGATAAGGCTTTTTTAGAAATAGAGGGAAAGCCGATTGTTGAGCATTTAATCAACAAGTTTAAGGCTTTGGTTAATGAGATAATTGTGGTAACCAACAATCCGGAAAAATATTCCGCTTATCCGGTTAAACTGGCCAGCGATGAGAAGCCGGGCTTAGGCCCGCTGATGGGGATTTATTGCGGGCTAAAGGCATCTTCAGCCGGATATAATTTTGTGGCGGCCTGCGATATGCCTTTTTTGGATACTGGCTTGATTAAATATATGATAGATAGTCCGCGCGCCTATGATGCCTTAATCCCGGAAATTGATAACCAATTGCATCCGCTCTGCGGGCTTTATTCCCGGAATTGTCTCGCGGTAATAGAAGAAATGCTTAGGCAAGACCGGCGCGATGTGCGAAGTATTTTCCCCAAGCTAAAAGTTCGTTATCTGGCAAAAGAAGAACTGGTTAAATTTGATAAAGGCCTGTTTTCTTTTGTAAACATTAACACAGAAGATGAGTATAAAAAGAGTCCTGACTACCTGCCCTTATTGCGGGGTAGGCTGTAATTTTTATCTGGATGTCCGGGACGGCCGGATTGCTGGGATAATTCCCTCCAAGTCTAATTCCGTTTCCAAGGGCCGGCTTTGCGTCAAGGGATGGCACGCTCATGAGCCGATTCAGCATCCGGACCGGCTGAAGAAACCTCTGATTAAAGAAAACGGTAAATTTAAGGAAGCCTCCTGGGACTTTGCCCTGGATTATGTCGCCCGTAGTCTTAAAGAGATAAAAAATAAATACGGGTCTGATTCCCTGGCGGTTTGCACCTCGGCCCGTTGCACTAATGAGGAAAATTTCTTGATGATGAAGTTTGCCCGCGCGGTTTTAGGCACTAATAATGTTGACCACTGCGCCCGCACCTGCCATTCGGCAACTGTATCCGGTTTAAACCAATCTTTCGGCTCAGGCGCCAGCACCAATTCCTATGATGAGCTTCCCTTTATGGATTGTATCCTGATCATCGGTTCTAATCCTACCGAGGCCCACCCCATAGCCGGATGGAGGGTGCGCACTGCCATTGATAACAGGACAAAAATTATTGTCTGCGACCCCCGGAAGATTTTGCCTGCCGAGGATGCCAGCGTTTTTATCCAACAGTATCCGGGTTCAGATATCGCCTTAATCAACGCGATGATAAATTATATCATTACCGAAAATCTGCACGATAAAGAATTCATTCAGCGGCGCACCGAAGGTTTTAATCAGCTTTGGGAGGCAGTGAAGGATTGTTCTCCGGAATCAGTAAAGGATATTACCGGGGTAGAGCCGGAGCTTATTAAAGAGGCGGCGCGGATTTATGCCACAAGTAAGAAAGCCTGCATTATGTATTCTTTGGGGATGACCGAGCATACCGTAGGCACGGATAATGTGATCGCGATGGCTAATTTAAGCATGGTTTGCGGCCATGTGGGAAAGGAATTCTCCGGGGTATATCCGATGCGCGGGCAAAACAATGTCCAGGGCGCATGTGATATTGGGGCTTTGCCGAATGTCTATTCCGGGTATCAACCGGTTAGCGATACCGCCGCGCGTAAGAAGTTTGAGGCGGCCTGGGGAGTAAGTTTGCCGGCGGATAAAGGCTTGACCCTTACTGATATGATGTATAAGGCGATTGAAGGGAAGTTGAAATGCTTTTATATAATAGGAGAGGATCAAATCCGCACTGATCCTAACAGCCGTTGGATTGAGAAGGCTTTAGACAGCTTAGAGTTTTTGGTGGTTCAGGAAATATTTATGAGCGATACCGCTAAAAAGGCGGATGTAGTCTTGCCCGGGGCTTCTTTCGCCGAGAAAGAAGGCACCTTTACCTGCGCTGAGCGCAGGTTTCAGAGGGTAAGGAAGGCAATAGAGCCGATTGCCGGAAAAACCGATGGGGAAATCATCTGTGAAATCTCTAAGCGTTTAGGTTATCCGATGGAAGATAATTCCTCAAAGGTTTGCGATGAGATGGCTTCATTGACGCCGCTTTTCGCGGGGGTGAGTTTTGACAGGTTGGAGGAAAACGGTTTGCAATGGCCGGTGTCCTCCAGGGAGCATCCGGGCACGCCGGTGGTGCATTTGGAGAAATTTATTCGGGGCTTAGGGAAATTGATTCCGGTTACCCATAAACCGCCGGCGGAAACCCCTGATAGTGAGTATCCTTTTATCCTGACTACCGGCAGGATGCTGTTCCATTATAATACCGGCACTATGACTCGCAGAACCGCCAATCTGAACAGGGAATATCCGCGTAATTTCGCGCAGATAAACCCTGTTGACGCGCAAAAATTAGGCATAAAGAAACAGGAGAGGATTCGGGTGAAAACGCGAAGAGGAGAGCTGTGTGTGGCCGCGGAAGTTAGCGATAAGGTAAAACCAGGGGTCTTCTGGATGCCTTTTCATTTCAGCGAAGAGCCAACCAATGTCTTAACCAACAACGCCTTTGACCCGGTCTGCCGCATCGGCGAATACAAAGCCTGCGCCGCCAGGGTGGAGAAGATTAACGATGCAAAGTGAAGAATTGCGCAAGCAGCATATAAAATCTTTCGCTAAGCTTTCGCTGTCCGAGCGTCTCTCCTGGGCTTTTGCTCAGGGAGAATTCCTCGCGCGATTTATGGACGCCAAAGCCAGGCGGTTAAACATAAAACTACGTCGAAATGGAAAACGATATTTTAAAGCCTGAGATTCTACACAAGATAATAGGTTCTTTTAACAAAAATAAATTTGATTATGTATTAGTTGGCGGAGCTGCTTTGGTTGTCCATGGTATTCCTCGCGGCACGCTGGATATAGATGTTTATATTGCCGCTAAAGCCGAAACGGTTAATAAACTGTTTAAGATAACCGAAGCGTTAGGGCTTAAGAGTAAACAAAGAGCTATTCTTACCATCGCGCATTCAAGCAAGCTGATTGTTAATCAATGGATTTCTTTTTCGCATGGAGGCAAAGACATACTGGATGTCTTTTTGGCTGAACAAAAGGAATTTGAAAAGATTTTTAAAGACGCGAAATTAAAACGGGATAAGGATATTTCCATCAAGGTGGCTTCTTTGGAAGATATTGAGTTAATGAAGAAGGCATCCGGCCGTCCGGTAGACATCGCGGATATAGAATTGATTAAGGAAGCTAAGAAGATAAAAACAGCGCGCGGCAGTTATAGATAATGAGATGAAAAAAGTATTAATTGAAAAAGAGAAACTCATTGTATTTGTAAAGAATTTAAAATCCTCCTGCGATGAGTTTATCGCGCCTAAGAGAGAGCATCTGAGCGATATTGTCTTCGGAGACACAAAATATGACGGCGGCGAGCTTTTGGAGTATGATGGCAATTCGGTTGTTTCCCCGCGGGCGTTTTTGTTGCCGCAGAGTGAGCCGCTTTTTGAGATAAAGTCAGCGAAAAATTGCGAGCTTAAGCCGATAGAGGATAAGAAAAAGCGGATATTTTATGGCGTGCGGCCTTGCGATATCAAGGCATTAGGTTTAATGCGCGAGTTCTTTATTGACGATGGCTTTGTGGATGCTCCTTATAAGCGGAAGATGGATAATTCTGTTTTTATCGGCCTGGCGTGCGGAAAGCGCTGCACGGCGGATTCTTTTTGTCATTTAATGGATGCCGGGCCGATAGCCAAAGAGGGCTTTGATTTACAGCTTATTCCTTTAAGCCGCGGATATCTGGTAGAGGTTGGCTCAAAAAAAGGGCAGGGAATAGTCAATAAGCATAAAAAATTATTTAGTCAGGCGTCTGCGCAGGATAAGAAAGAGTCCAGACTCCAGCTGAAAAATTTCGGTGAGAAGATTAAAAAGATCGATTATAAGAAACTTGCCAGAATCATGAGGGAAAATAAGGTGGCGCAAAGTGTCTGGGATGATATCGGACAGCGCTGTGTGGTCTGTTCCGGATGCGTAACTTTATGCCCGACCTGCAGTTGTTTCAGCGTCTCTGACAGGCTGGATGGAGATAAGGGGGCGCGATTTCGTTATTGCGACGGCTGTGTCTATGCCGGCTTCACCCGGATGGCCGGAGGGAATACGCCGTTTCCCCAGCACAAAGACCATATCCGCAGGTTCTTTGAGCATAAACTGAATGTGGATGTGGAGCGCTACGGGACGTCAAGCTGTGTGGGTTGCGGCCGCTGTATTGAGACTTGTCCGGGAAACATCAGCATAAAAAAGTTTATTATTGAGCAAACATGATGAAAGAAATAAGGAACCTTTTAATTATCATAATCGGCCTATTTAGCATCTATAGTATTTCGATATTAAATAAGGATGTCTTTGCCCAGCCGCTTGCCGGTAAATGCGGTGATAGTACATGTGATGATTTTGAAAAGGCGCATCCTGATGCCTGCCCTGCTGATTGTCAATCTGCGAAAGAAGTTATTTTCGATGAGAAGGAGGCGCGAGAGTCCGTTCCGGCGAATGAAGATTCTCCTTTTGGCTTCCATCCGGCGATTCCCTATGAAATAGCCGAGGATATGGGGGTAAGGTGGACCAGGGGAGCAGACACCCCGTATCTTTTCTGGAAAATGATTGACCCTCAGAAGAAAGGGTCAAGCGCTTATTTTAAGTGGAAGTGCATGGCCAGGCGTCCGGATGGTGTTGAGGATTTTATTGATTACGATAAGCTGTCTTTAGTTAAAAAATCCGGTTTATCGATGTTGCAGAATATCGATGTTCAGCCTTTGGTTATTGAGCGCAGCCATTTAAAGTCCGGATCATGGCTTCCCGCGGATGAAGAGGCCTATAAGGCATTTGTCCGGGAAGCGGTTAAGCGGTATTCATTCATAAAATATTGGCAGATAGGTAATGAGCCCAACCTGAAGGCGGGGCCTTTTGATTATGCCAAGTTTCAGCAAATTACTTATGAGGCGATAAAAGAAATCAATCCTGACGCCAAAGTGCTTATTGCCGGACTGGCGGGGAATATGGACACCGCGAGCATTAATGACAATAGCTATGAATTCGTGTTTAAGGAATTGAACGGAAAATATATCGATATCTTTGATATCCATTTTTACGGAGACGCCAAAGGCGGGACATTAGTCTCTAAAGAGGAAAACGGGCGTCAATTGCGCTTTCTGGGATATCGCGATTTTAAGACGGTGTACTCCTATTACCGCGGGCTTTTGGATAAAAACGGATTTTCCCGGACCCCGATCTGGATAACCGAAATCGGAACTTTTAGCGGGACTGTTGGCCTGGCTCCTCACAGTCTTACTCAGACTGAAGCCGAGCAGGCCCGGGATTTGGTCAAGCGCTATGTCTATCCGCTTTCTCTGGGAGTGAAGAAGATTTTTTGGGCCTTTGGTATCGGGGAGGGTTTTGGCGAATGGGATAACGATTTCTTTGACCACACCGGATTTATCTATACCGGCAGGGACGGGCTTCATAAATTTGATGAAAGAAAACTGGGATTTTACGCTTATAAGTTAATGACGCAAAAGCTGGAAGGCAGTGATTGGTCCAGGATTGAAACCATAAAAGAGGATGAGGTTAACCATATCTATGTATATAAATTCATTAAAGGCGGTAAGGAAATTTTTGTTGCCTGGTGGGATTATTTTCAGGATCAGGCCTATCCAGAGCAAAAAGAGAAGCAATTTGTATTAGCGGCGCGCTCCGGAGCGAAAATTGAGATTACTGAGGCTGTTCCGCGTTTGTCTTCGGGCAAGGAAGTAGAGGCCTCTGATTATAAGGCGTATTTTAACAGGGAAACGATTAAGGTTGACAAAGGTAAGGCATTAATAACTTTGGGTGAGAACCCCATATATATTGAAGAATAAATCATGCGCAATGAATATCTGCCGAAAAAAGCTGTAATTGAGCGTATTGTTGAGGAGTCCGCGGATACTAAAACCTTTACTTTGAAGCTTAAACAGAGGATGAGGTATAATCCGGGTCAGTTTTTGATGTTGTCTTTGCCGGGTTATGGCGAGGCGCCCTTTACTTTCGCTTCAGCCGCGCGCAAAGACGGAAGATTTGAGATTTCGGTAAGAAAAGTGGGTTCGCTCACCTTCGCTCTGCATACGCTTAAAGAAAAGGATATCATCGGCGTGCGCGGACCTTATGGCAATTGGTTTCCTTCGGATAAGTTAAAGAAAAAAGATATTTTGTTCATTGCCGGAGGCTGCGGCATTGCTCCTTTGCGCTCGCTTATCCAACATGTTTTCGCGCGCAGAAAAGACTATGGGAAGGTTGAAGTTATCTATGGCTGCCGCAAGCCCCAGGATATATTTTATAAAGAGGAAATTAAAGCCTGGGGAAGAAACAATAGTAGTAATGTTCATCTTACCGTGGATGAGCCTGACGCGGCTTGGGGCGGGGCATGCGGGGTGGTCTGTGTGTTGTTGCCCAAGATTCAGGTGAATCCAAAAACCGCGAAGGTATTCTTGTGCGGCCCTTCAATAATGATTAAATTCGCCATTAAAGATATATTAAAAATAGGCTTTAAAGAGCAGAATATTTATGTCAGCTTAGAACGCTATATGAAATGCGGCATCGGTAAGTGCGGCCATTGCTATGTGAAAGGCAAATATGTCTGTACTGACGGCCCAAACTTTTCTTACGCGCAAATGAAAAAATTGGGAATTGAAAGTTAATGCGGATTATCACGGTTTCCGGAGCGCATAGCGGCTCGGGAAAGACTACTCTGATAGAGTCTTTGCTCAAGTTTTTAAATGGCTGGTCGGCGTTAAAGGTTACGGTTAGCCACCGCAATGGGAAGTGTCCGGTGCGTAAGGGCTGTCATGCTTGTGATGATCTCGATTCCGGGTTTTTAATCGTAAGCAATAAGAGGATTATTGAGGCCAAGGGCAAGGATACCGCCCGATTCAGGCAGGCCGGGGCTAAAAAAGTGCTTTGGCTGCGTTCCAGCCCGCGGGCATTAAGGCGGGGGATTAAGGAGGCCTTATCTTTGTTTAAGGCGGCCAGGGGCCTGATTATTGAAACTAACAGCGCCCTTAAATATATAAAACCGGATTTAGCGCTATTAGTTAGAAATAAGAACTCGGTCTTAAAGCCGTCGGCAAGAGAGATAGTAAATAAGATAGATTTAGTTATAACTTTGTGATATAATAAGAAAACTCCGAGCTGCCAAGCCTGTGTCAGGCATGATATGGCTTAGCAGCCGATTCTTCGCGACAGAAGAAGCTATTTTGTAGAAAATAGCAGGGTAGGGTGAGAAATCGCTTTGCCTCCCATTCTTGGAAAGGAGAAAAGCTGTTTAAAAGTCAGGCTCATCCTCTCCCTAAGAAAGAAGATGAGCCTTTTATTTAGGGTTAATGTCTTTAGAGATGTAAAAAAGGTTTGAAAGAATGATCGATAAATTCAGCCGTAAAATTGATTATTTACGCGTTTCCGTTACCGATAGATGCAACCTGCGCTGTGTCTATTGCATGCCGGAGCAAGGTATTATTCATAAACAGCCGGCAGATATTCTCTCTTTTGAGCAGATTTATAAAATCGTTAAGGCGGCCGCGGCTTTAGGAGTTGAAAAGGTCAGGATCACCGGGGGCGAGCCATTAGTAAGAAAAGACCTGCCGCTGCTTATCCGTAAACTCAGAACAATAGACGGCCTGAAAGAAATTTGCCTGACCACAAACGGTGTATATCTGAGCGATTACGCCTCGGCCCTTAAGGAGGCGGGCCTGGACAGAATTAATGTCAGCCTGGACAGCCTGAACCCGGAGCGGTTTCGCGAGATAACCCGTGGAGGAAGCCTGGAGGCGGCGCTTAAAGGAATTGATGCCGCCCTTGAGGCGGGATTATCGGCGCTTAAAATCAATGCTGTCTTGCTTAAGGATTTTAATAGCGATGAGGTCATTGATTTCGCTTTTTTGACCAAAGCAAGGCCGCTCCAGGTAAGATTTATTGAATATATGCCCACGGGAGTAAATCATTTTTCTTACGATAAGAGTTTTTTCAGCGCTCAAACCGCTAAGGCCATCTGCGGCGGCTTGGGAGAACTTATTCCTCTGGATAGCTGCCAGACCGGCCCGGCCGAGATTTTTAAGATCAAAGGGTTTAGCGGAACATTAGGTTTTATTTCACCCATCAGCCGGCCATTTTGCGGCTCGTGCAATAAGCTGCGCTTGACCTCTGACGGGAGATTGAGAAATTGCCTGCATTCGGCAAAAACAATAGATTTAAAAAAGGCGCTTTATGGGGATAACCCGGAAGTAATTCTCTCTGGGCTTATCGCGCAAGCCATTGAGTTAAAACCTAAAGCCCATAACTTATCCCAGGAAGGCCCTGGCCGGGGGGATTTTTCTGATTACGCTTCCGCGGCTGAGGCCGAAAATTTCAGCATGTGCCAGATTGGAGGATAAAATGTCGAATAAAGAACTGCCTGAATTCTTACAAGAAGTAATTAATAAATATCCCGGCCTTTGGGAAAGCTATGAAGGCTTAGGCAGGGCCGTGGCCTCGGTTAAAGGATTGGACGAGCGCTCCCAGCGCCTGGTGAAGTTGGGCATAGCCATCGGCTCAAAGATGGAAGGAGCGGTGCATTCGCATACCCGTAAGTGCAAGAAGGCCGGTATCAGCGATGATGAAATATATCATTGCGCTCTTCTGGGCATCACCACTATCGGCTGGCCTCAGGCAATAGCGGCGTTGTCCTGGATAAATGATGTCTTAAAAGGGCTTAAAGCGCGTCAAAGCGCGGATAAATGAGTCAAAATACGGGCATCAAGATTCAGGATATATTCTCTCGTATTCCTGAAACGTATGATTTGATAAATCGTATCTTGACCTTAGGTCTGGATGTTTCCTGGCGTAAGAGTGCGGCGAAAATAGCTTCTCAGCGTGGTAGTGAAAAGTGGCTGGATGTCTGCAGTGGGACCGGAGATATGGCTGGTGCTTTGGCCAGAGCGGCTAAATCGCGCGCCAAGATTATCGGAGTAGACTTTTGTTTGCCTATGCTTTCTCAGGCAGTCAAGAAGCCTGAATATTCCAGGATTTCTTTCTGTGTTTCTGACGCCGGGTGCCTGCCTTTTTCGGACAATACCTTTGACGTTGTTACCATTGCCTTTGCCACCCGTAACCTTAATAACAGCGGCCAGGAGGTATTGCTTAAGCGTTTTCGCGAATTCCGCCGGGTCCTCAAGCCGGGCGGCAGGTTTATTAACCTGGAAACCAGTCAGCCGAAATCTTTTTTCTTGAAAAATATGGTTCACTTTTATATATGGTTAATGGTTAAGCCTATCGGATATGTGATTTCCGGCTCGAAAACGGCTTACGCCTATCTCGCGCATAGTATTCCGCGTTTTTTTAGCGCTGAAGAATTAGCTGAAATTATATATCGCGCGGGATTCACGAAAGTTGATTTTATTCTTCTTAGTTTCGGCGTTTCGGCGATACACATCGCGATAAAATAATAGAGGGATGCTAACCCGAGCTAAAACACTAAAAAATTTGAAATAAATTTTTTGCGTAAGCTCGTGTCTAATTCGCGCTTATCGTTTATGTTAACTTCGTTCCATAAACGATGCGCTCATTATATGAAAATGATAGATGTTTCGGCCAAGAAAGTAACTGAAAGAGAGGCAGTCGCCGAGGGGGAAATTCATCTGAAACCCGAAGTCATCGGGTTAATTAGAGAGAGAAAAATACCTAAAGGGGATGTCTTGGAGGCGGCTAAAATCGCCGGGATATTCGCGGCTAAGAAGACCCCGGAAATTATTCCCTTATGCCACCCTATCCCCATAGAGTCGGCCGGAGTAGTGTTTCATTTAGAGAAGGAAAAGATAAGGATAGTTTCAACAATAAAAGGAAGTGCCAAGACCGGCTTTGAGATGGAGGCCTTAAGCGCGGTTACCGCCGCGGCCTTGACCATATATGATATGTGCAAGCCTTTGGACAAGGATATGATTATTTCCGGAATTAAGCTGTTAAAGAAAACCGGCGGGAAGAGTGGAACTTATATCAGAAAGTAAAAATGCAAAAGGTATAAGGTAAAATGATAACTCAAAAGTCAAAAGCAAAGAAAAAGGGAATAATAATCGCGATTTCTGTTTCCCAGAAAAAGGGGGTCAGGAAAATAAATGTTGATTCGGCAGAATTAAAGGAGGATTTTGGGATTGTGGGTGATGCCCACGCCGGCACCAAAAACCGTCAGGTAAGCCTCCTGGCCCAGGAATCGATTGAGAAGATGAAGGCCAAGGGCCTGAAGGTCAAGGCCGGGGATTTTGCCGAGAATATCACTACCGAGGGATTGGACCTGCTAAGTTTAAAGATTGGCGATAGACTGAAGATGAATGATGAAGTAATCCTGGAGCTTTCCCAGATTGGTAAAGTCTGCCATACCCGATGTAGTATCTATTATCAGGCCGGCGATTGCGTGATGCCCAAGGAAGGAATATTTGCCAAGGTCATAAAAGGCGGAGAGATTAAAGTAGGAGATAGTATTTATAGTCTATAGCAGCGGTTGCCGTAAGGCAACAACGTTACGAAGCATGCAAATGAAATTTAGAAAAAATATCAGATTAAAAGGATATGATTATTCTATGAATGGGTATTATTTTGTTACTATTATAACCCGTAATAGATTGCCATTATTGAAGCCATATAAAGATGCGATTGAAGGTATCATAAAAGATTTACCTAATTTTATTAATGGCCTATCTATAGATTATTTTAAATTGATGGATAACCATATTCATATTATTTTTATTTTCAAAGATTGCCTAAGACCATTAGGCCGGGTCGTAAGTGCGATGAAGTATAGCATAACAAAAATTGTTGTGGCTGGGATATCATCTATCCAGACAGTGAATGGTAGCGGTGGGATTACTATCCCACTCAAAAAGGCAAATGATAATTTAAATATGGCGAATAGTAATTCGCCCGCTACAGATAAAACAATCTGGCAGCGAAATTATTATGAACATATAATCAGAAATGAGGAATCTCTGCGGAAAATCAGAGAATATATAGATAATAATCCGTTAACAGAGATGATGGACTGGAGACGTTTAGATGGTCAGCTTACGCTGACCGCTACCACTACCACTACAAAATGTATACAGCAGCGATTTTGACTATAAGTGACCGGTGCTCCCGGGGAGAGAGGGAAGATGTTAGCGGTAAGGTAATTCAGGAGCTTATCCAGGGGATCTCTTTTGAGCTGGTTAAATATGAGGTTATTCCTGATGAGGCCGAGCTTATCCAGAAGAAGCTGATTGATTATTCCGATAATCTGAAGGCGGATTTAATCTTGACCACCGGAGGAACCGGTTTTAGCCCCCGGGATGTTACTCCTGAGGCAACCAGGGCTGTTTTGGATAAGGAAGTCCCGGGGATTCCTGAAGTAATCCGCCTTGAATCTTTGAAATTCAACCGCCGGGCAATGCTTTCCCGGGCAATCTGCGGGCTAAGAGGCCGGACTTTGATTATTAATCTTCCCGGCAGTGCCAAGGCGGTCCGGGAATCTTTGGGGATAATTTTGGATACCTTAATTCATGCCATAGATATGATTTACGGCAAGGATCACTAAAGATGATTTTGTTTAAACTATTTTTTTCATTTTTGAGGGTGGGCTTCTTCGCTATCGGCGGGGCATACTCATTCCTGCCATTAATAGAGAAAGAGGTGGTTCAAAAATACGGCTGGTTGAGTAAAGAGGAGTTTTTGGAGGTGCTGGGGATGGTGAATATCTTTCCCGGAGCCATATCCATAAAATACGCCACTTATACCGGATATAAAATAGCCGGGATATGGGGAGCAATAGCGGCGAATGTGGGCAATTTTATGGCCCCGGCCTTGGTCATTGGATTGGCCTCAATTTTTTACCTGAAATATAAGAATCTACCTGTCTTAAAAGGCGCTTTCAATATGATTCAACTGGCGGTATTC
Organism: Omnitrophica bacterium GWA2_41_15; assembly: GCA_919902675.1. Taxonomy (GTDB): domain Bacteria; phylum Omnitrophota; class Gorgyraeia; order Gygaellales; family UBA12090; genus UBA12090. Next base: position 2,968 of record CAKKRH010000056.1, on the reverse strand, counting down.
GCGATGATTATCGCCGTGGCCTTTCAAGCGGTCAGCTTAGATAAATTAACACAGTTTAAAAACCTTATGGTAGTCTTGGTTTCCTTCACCCTTTTCTTCTGCACCAAAATTCACCCCGCCTTAATAATTATCTCTGCCGGCATAGCCGGAGCTTTCTTGAGATAATCTGTCTATTGCCTTAAATAGCCATTTATGATAGTATTAAATATAGCAGGTAAAAGTTTATTATTAAAAGCTTAAAAAAACAGGAGGTTTTATGTCCATAGGGCATGTAAGTGATAAAAATTTTAAGGAAGAGGTACTGAAAGCGGAATTGCCGGTATTGGTGGATTTCTTTGCCGAATGGTGCGGGCCCTGCAAGATGGTTGCTCCGGTGATTGAGGATGTGGCCAAGGAATACAACGGGAAGATTAAGGTGGTCAAGGTAGATGTGGATGAAGCCGGCTCAACCGCCTCCGGTTACGGGATAATGTCGGTCCCTACAATTATGATTTTTAAGGCCGGAAAGGTTATTTCCCAGAGTGTGGGGGCGATGTCCAAGCCTGAAATAAAAAAGAAATTGGCTGAGGTTTTGGGTGGCTAAGAAGGTTTTTATTGCCGCGACTATGCAGAATGACGGCAAGACCACCGTCTCGCTGGGGCTGATTTTTAATTTTAAGGAGCGTTTTAAGAATATCGGCTTTATCAAGCCTATCGGCCAACGTTATCTGGAGGAGGATGGGCTTAAGGTTGATGAGGATTCGGTTCTGATTGAGGATGTCTGCGGGATAAAATGCGGCATCAAAGATATGAGCCCGATAGCGGTGGAGAAGGGCTTCACCGAGAAATACATTGCCCGTCCGGACAAGGAAAATATTAACCGCCAGATTATGGATTCGTTTAAGCGGGTCTCTAAAGATAAAGATCTGGTGGTTATTGAAGGCACCGGGCACGCCGGGGTAGGCTCAGTATTTGACCACTCTAACGCGGTGGTGGCTAAGATGCTGGGAGCTAAGGTGATTCTGGTTTCCTCGGGCGGCATAGGCAGGCCGATTGATGAGATTATGCTCAATAAGGCCTTATTCGATAAGGAAGGCGTTGCCCTGGCCGGAGTGATTATCAATAAGGTTACGCCGGATAAGTTTACCAAGGTCAAACGTATTATTAAGGATGGCTTAGGCCGGTTGGGAGTTAATCTTTTGGGGGTTATGCCTTATCAGCCGATGCTTACCTATCCTACGATGAGGCAGATTTGCGAAGAGACAGGTTTTAAGATATTTTCCGGAGAGGCCTGCATAGATAACTATCTGGCTAAGATTGTCATCGGGGCGATGGAGCCGCATGACGCCTTAAATTTTATGTCGGAGAACTCCCTGCTGATAACTCCCGGTGACCGGGAAGACCTGATTATGACCGCTTTGGGCCTGCATATCTCCAAGGCCTCAGTCTGTCCTACTCATATCGGGGGGATGATTTTAACCGGCGGCTTCCTGCCGCATTCCGAGGTAATTGGGGTAATGAGGAGCACCAATATTCCCGTCCTCTTGACAGAGAAAGACACCTATACCACAGCTTCGTTGATCCATGATTTAACCGTAAAAATCCGCCCCCAGGATCAAGATAAGATAGAAACAGTCAAGAATATGGTCAAGGATTATGTGGCCGTTGACGAGATATTGAGGCTGATATAAAAACCTAAAACCCCTAAACCCTAAATTCGAAATCCTAAGTAAACCCAAAATCAAAATTCCCCAAACCTAAAACGTTATGTTTTAAGTTTTGATTTTGTTTATAGTTTAGGATTTCGTGTTTAGAGTTTACCTTACCATTTTTATTTATAGAAAAATAACCTATGAAAAACGATATTATTAAGGATTTACGGGAAAGGGCCAGGAAGAGACAGAAATTGATTGTCCTGCCAGAGAAGGATGACGCGAGAATCCAGGAGGCCTATAAGATAATTAAAGAAGAAAACATCGCCCGGATAGTTTTACTCGGCAAAGAAGACCTGGATAAGGATAAGATTGAGATTTTTTCCCGGCAGTTTTTTGAGTTGAGAAAACATAAAGGGATTACCATGGATGAAGCCAAAAAGACAGTCAGCCTTCCTTTATACTACGCGGCAATGATGATCAGACAGGGTGAGGCCGATGGTTTTGTGGCCGGGGCCGCGCATTCTACCCCGGATGTAGCCAGGGCGGCAATCTATTGTCTGGGGGTGGATGAGAAGATAAAAACCGTCTCCAGCTGTTTTGTGATGGTAGTTCCCGATTGCGATTTCGGGGATAACGGTGTTTTTGTTTTCGCCGACTGCGGGATTATGCCTGAGCCTGAGCCGGAACAGTTGGCCCAGATTGCTATTTCTACGGCGGAATTAGCCAAAAGCGTTTTTGCTATTACCCCCAGAGTGGCTATGCTTAGTTATTCTACCAAAGGTTCAGCTAAAGGGCATTTGGTAGACAGGGTGAAAGAAGCCGCGCGTCTGGCTAAAGAAGCCAGGCCGGATTTGCTTATTGACGGAGAAATGCAGTTGGACGCGGCCATAGTGCCAGAGGTGGCTGAGATTAAAGATCCCCATGGCCATATTAAAGGCAGGGCTAATGTGCTTATTTTTCCTAACTTAGAGGCAGGGAATATCGGCTATAAATTAGTTCAGCGTTTGGCCCGCGCCCGGGCAGTTGGGCCGCTTCTTCAAGGGTTGAAGCATCCTTGCAGTGATCTTTCCCGGGGATGTTTGATTGAGGATATTGTTGATACGGTAGCCCTTACAGCCTTAAGGGCGTAGCCGAAAAATGTAATGCGTCAGTTAATGTAAGGTGCTGGTAGACGTAGGCTTCAGCCTGCGCCGCAAAACGCAAGCTAAAGCTTGCGGCTACCATAGAATTTTTCCCGCTCACTGATTGGTTACCAAAAAATTAAAATATACCTTGACAGGCCTTTTTCGCCAAAAATTTGATGGCAAGGATGCGTGCTCGGCGACAAAAGGATT
>CAKKRH010000055.1 GCA_919902675.1 Omnitrophica bacterium GWA2_41_15 | reverse complement strand
TGCTGGAGAAGAAAGCTTAAGGTGAGGGTCAGGGAGATGACGCGTTTGAACATTTGGGTTACCTCCTGTTTATTAGCTCGTTGGTTATTTTTTCTCTTTGAATAACAGAATTTCTTGAAATATAGAAAAGTTTCTTGACAGACTAATCCATATATGGTATCTTTTAAGTGAGGTGATAATCCATGCACAAAAAAGTCGGAACTATCTTAGATGAAAACCTTCTAAAAATGGCTAAACAAAAAGCCCTGGCCCAACATACCACCCTAAGCCATCTCTTTGAAGAAGCGCTTTCTGGGTATCTGCAAATAAAATCAGGGCCTTCTCTTTCTTTTTCCACCATAGAGGCAAGTTTTGGGGCTTTAAAAATCTCGAAAACTGACTTAAGATCTATATTAGCGGAAGACCTTTATGAAACTAACTGAGATACCGGAAGGTGAAGCTGTCTTTATAGACGCGAATATATTCATTTATCACTTCACCGGCGCTTCCGAAGAATGTAAAGAATTCCTGAAAGACTGCGCCAAAAAAAGAGTTACTGCTTTTACTGCCACAACTGTGCTGCTGGAGGTGTGCCACCGTCTGATGGCCATAGAAGCGGTAAAATTGGCATTGGTGAAACCGCGTCAGCCATCTTCTTATCTTCAAAATAATCCCAGCCTGGTAAAAAAGTTGTCATCATATTATACTCAAGTTACCAATATACTTAGCTGGAACATCCGGATAATTCCTCCACCGGTGGATATTCTAACCAAAAGTCAGATTTACCGCCAACGATTCGGAATGCTTACCAATGATTCGCTCATTCCTGTTTATATGGAAGAGGCTAATACTCTCAATCTGGCCAGCGCGGATAAACTTTTCCTGACCCTCCCCACTCTTCGCCTCTACTCACCCTCTGATATACATATTTAGGCAATATTCCAATGCGGGTTTGGAATTGGGTTAATTCAAGCTATAATAATTCTGCCCACTTGCCGCGAATCTGCCGTCTTTTAAGACATACCCGCGGGTATCGGCAATGACTAAGACCTCTTTATAGCCATCCGGGGTTTCTTTGGCCTCTAACTGTTGCTGTTCAAAAACATCTAAGAGACAGAGCTTGAGGCTGTCTATCTCTTTTCCGGTCCTTTCCTGGGCAAAGCAGACCGCTAAGTATTCTTTTAGCCGTTCATCAGAGGGAGCTATTCCTGAATGAGCCATCTTTTGAATATTGGCTAATTCCGTATCCAGGTCAAAAGACTCGATCTCGGCCTTGCTTAAGGCCGGGAGGCTGAAGTCTAAGCTTGAGGAAGCAAAGCTTCCTTGAGGCTGGATGAGCATATTCATTTGCCGGAAGTCAATACCGCCGAGAATCCTCCCAGGCTTGCCGGGGGTTTGGCCGTCTTTTACTATAACCATAGAAGAAGACGCCTCTCCACCCTCAAACTCCACACGTTCCACCGCGACTCCGTTACTTTTCGCGGCGCGTAAAATCATATTTTCTGGATAACGCAGATGATCTTTAACCGCGTTATAATCATAAAATTGTTTTGTCGTTTCATTCTTAAAAAGATCAGCGGCCAGATACCCCTGAGCAAGCCTTCTCAAATCAAGCTGAATAAAACGCAGATTACCGTTATCAATAAATTCTTGCGGAAAAAGATAATTTCCAGGCCAGCAGGTATTTATTCCCAGCGGCGTCTTTGCTGTATCTATCCCGGCATCCACAAGTATCTTAACGGCTTCTTGAAGGCTCTGAGGATCCCTGACGCTATTAAACTGTATGGCGATATTATAGCCTTCTTTTATAAAGGACGCGATAACCTGCATCTCTAAAATAAATAATTCACGCCATTTGGTGTTCTTTAACTCGTTTGTCTTTTCATCTTTAGTCTGTAGTATCAACGCCTCAAGCCCGAAAGCGCCCAGAGGAGGATTGATTTCCGCTTTTTTCAAAAACTGCCCTGTCGAATCTAAAGCCAAGAGGTCATCGCTCTGGAGATCGAAAGTCTCATATTTGAGCATATCCGTTTTACTGCCTGTTACATATTTCGCGGATATAGCGCTCCTTATTAGCTGACGGAGCTTCTGCTTTCCCTCATCGGAAGACAAGAAAGCAAGCGGATGCGCCTTAACCTCCTGATAGATATGCGCTGATTTTAACGTGCGCTCCGGCTTAAACGCGCCAACGCCGGAAAAATCCTGAGCCGCGGCCGGAACATTTATTCTGCTTGGCTTAGGAGGAACGACGGTATTAATTTTTAAATTGCCTTCATATATAGCTTTGCCGTTAAAATCAACTGTGAGAAATGATTTATCCGGCAACGATGTTACGCGTCTTAATTCATCCTCGGTTATCCTTATTAAAGGAATTTCCAAATCCTTGGCAATTTTCTCAAGCGCCTCTTTTTGAGCTTGCCGAGAGTATATGATCGCTCCCAGCCATCCTATCCTCTCTTTTAGCGCTTTATCCTTTTGCAGAGATTCGCCTGCCAGACGCGTTTTTAGCATTTCTTCGGATATGTCTGCCGTCACTACCGCGAAATATCCCAGATACGCATTCTTAAAATCATCAATATTTCTTGCCGCGATGAACTTTGCCGCTCCGGCGCCTTCAGAAAGAGTGGCCGTGAACTCCGAGGCTAAGGCATTCTTTTTCTGCGCTACAGATTCATCGAGTTGACCGTGTTTTACCGTGGCGGATCGAGCGCGAAAAACGGTAGCATGGGTACCCAGATAATCCGTTCCGGCATAGCCGTCAGTCTCCCCAAGTATAAGCATTATCTCTTCGGCCGCGTCTCGCTCAGCCTTTACGTTGCTCTTGCTTAAATTGACAAACAATTGTCCGCATAATCCGCATTTGACATTATACTTTTTGGCCAAATTGGCGACATGCCTTACCGACTCCACTATAAAATGGTGTCCTTCGCGGAACAGATGCTTAACCAACGGATTATCCCTATCGACTCCCATAGTCAACTGGGTTAAATCATTGGTTCCGAAAGAGAAGAAGCTTTTTCGGTTGATATTAACCCCGTACGCGCGTTTAAAATAATCCTTGGTATCCGCCTCATGCTTTTTAAGCACCATCAAAAATTGTTCCGCTTCAATAATATTGCTGGGCAGCTCAATCATTTGCCCGACTTCACGCAGATATACAAGATAACTTCTACCTAAGCCATCGCTTAACTGCCGGGTCATTAACTTCTCCTCTTCTTCAAGTATGGTGAGCAGTTGATCCAATTCTTCCGGCCTTGAAACAAAAGGAAACATAAACCCTAAATTGGTATACCCCTGAGCAACTTTTCGCAGCAAAACGCGCACCTCTTCACGCAAAATCCCCTGATTTTCCGGCCGAAGCAGCCAGCGCGCCCCGCGCTCTCCAATCATAGTCGCGGCCTCCCTCTCCGGGTCAAACACTACTGACCCGATAAGATTGCGGGCTTCATTCTTCTTAAAATCAATGCTCCGGTAAACGACAGTGTTACGGTCAACATTATTAGCCGCGGCCATCATTGCTATCGCGGATCCATGTATTGAATCAAAAAAATCGCTGTAAGAAATATACCCCACAATCTGTTTAGCCACACGGCTTATCTCTTTCTTTGCCGCTTTCGCGGTTTTAAGCCTCTCGATGTCCGCCATTTCGTATGCGTCAAAAACAGCGGCAACGTCCGCCGAACCTTCTTGCAAAAATCTTTTAATAACCGCTTCTGTCCGATCCCGGGGAACAAAACGGCCATTTCGTCTCTGGTCTTCCCGGGATGAAAGAAAATCCCTGTATTTATCTAATACGTCTTTTTCTTCCGGACTTAATGTATCATAATAATCTTTATGCCGTAGTGTCATTAAATAATTATAAATAATCAGATTATCGTAGGCCTGGCCAAAGCGAGGATTAATATTTTCTTCTCCATACGCGAACTCTCCGCGCATAAGCGCAACCCCTGAAAAACCGCCATACTTGGCTATTTTTGACATCTCCAGCATCGGAAAAGGCATTCCCATGATATACCCTATCTTGGTCCGGATATAAGGCAGGTCATCAATGGAAATTTCTATCTCCTGTTCCAGGGTGGGAAGCGCTCCGGCATAGATAGTTCCGTTACCGCTTTTCTCATCAGGATTGGCATCAATAGTAATAAAATTTCCGCTCGTATTTAAATAATTAAGCACCCGTTCATACATATCCTTATCTTTGTCTTGTAATTTCTCAAGCCAGCTTTGGATACCCACTACGGTAGCCAGCTTTAACTCCCGAGAAACAACCGCGGCATGCGATGTCGGCCCTCCCATAAACCCCACAACCCCAAGCACATAATCATGCTTAAGAATGGAAATATAATCCGGGGTGGTTTCCCGGGTTACAATGATTACATCCTGCTTGGCGTCAGCGATTTCCTTAATTTTGGCGAAATGTCCTTTCAGCCTCTCCGTATCATCAGCATCCTCATCCGGTATCCGATAAATCTGCCCGGCAAATGCCTGGCGGGTAGGAAAGCCGTTAATTAATACCTGGCCTTGATAAATCCCGTCTTTAATCGTAATATTCTTCTGCTTATTATAATCGTATATGGCTTCGGCATCCAATGAATCAACATACGCATAACTAAGCCGTATTTTAGACGGCTCATCCACGTCTCCTTTCACATTTGACGGCCTGCGCTGAACAGTTACCGCCACATTATGGTCTTTAAGTAATTGGGGAGTCTTGATTACCTCGACATAAACAGTCTTCGCGTTTATATCGCGGGTAATCGCCCTTAATAGCTGCGCAAGCCGATTTAACTCCTGCCGATTAAAACTGAATAATCCTTCTTCAGCGGGAGTCAATTTTACAGACGATGTTTTATGCGCCGGCTCATTTTTGAGTTTTGCTAAAACATCCCTCGCCGCGGATATATCCGAATTTTCCTTCACGCCTTTTAATCGCGACAAATCATCATCGTGTTTATTCAATGCCTGTATATAATTTTGTATGTCGGTATAACCCAGGCCCAAAGACTTCGCCACATCCTCAAGAGGAACCTCCTCCACGCTTACAGTCGCATTAACCTTACTGTGGTCGCCGAATATATTCTTGCCTACTCCACCTTCCATGTCTACCAAATCATTATAATTTTTAGATTTCTTAATAAATTCCCGGGCAATCCCCATTATTTCGCTCTCGGAGGCGCAAAAACTATTACGCCATTCTTGCGGTACATCGGTAAACATGGTCTGCGCATGTTTATTTTTACTCATCGCCTTTAATAGATGCGCTAATTGATTTAAGTCCTGCCGGTTAAAAGCAAACAATCCGCTTTCTTCTTGCGATAATTCAATTAATGAGGTTTTATCCACCGCCTGGGTAATGAGCTTTGTCAAGACAGCCTTAACCTTGGCGGCATCGGCATCCACTTTTAATCCTTGCGCGTTCCCGGAAAAAAGCTTATCGCTTAAAATATTAAGGTAGGCCTCTAAATCCTCATTCTTAAGCTTTAATTTATCTTTTACCTGATAGGTATACACCGTCTGAACCGCTTTGGTGCCTAATTGACGGTTGATAATATTAATATGTTCCTGACCGTTTGCATCGGTAAAAATATGAACAAGATATACATCCGGAATGACCTTTCCCTGCACTATTGATTCACCAAGTCCGGGAGCAACCGTTATGTATACCACCCTACCTTTATTAAGATAATCCTTTTCATCTATATCCTGAAAAGATAGACCGGTCCATTCTGAGGTAATTTCATGGCCGAAGTTGACGAAAGCGACTCTTACTCCCGCCATAGGCATTATGGTAACCCCCATCGCGATTTCTTCCACATTCATAAATTTCTGTCGGTGTGTTTCAACCGTAGCCGCGAGATCTAAAAATCCGTTTTGCGCTAATACCTTTTTTAACCGCAGCGAGGAAATAGCCTTGGCGTTTTTTATCTTTAAGGCCCTTAAAAGGCACTCTTCATCTTGGGTTTGATCCTTCTTATCCTGCAGTTTTTGCATAATAGCTTTAGTTATTTCTTTATTGCCCAATATGCTATCCATTGCCAGAGCCACCATAATCCCATCCCGATAATCAAGCACGCGCTCAGTAAACAAGGACGCCACGCAAGCCCTCCAGCTTAATACCGCTTCTTTTTTATCTTTAACCCCCAAATCGGAAAGATGCATTCCGGCATTAGCTCCTAAGGATACCACCAATTCCTTATTCTCTACCGAAAAATCTTCCGCTTTTCCGGCGCTGCGCACCGCGTTCTTTTCAATTCCGGTAACCCCCTGCAACGCTTTAAAATTATCCCCTATTTCCTTCTCAATATCCGCGGGTACGGACGTATTAAGTATCAGGAGTTCTATCTTCTGCGAGGCCTCTATTCTGGCCGTCGGATCAGACGTATCTAAATTCTCTACTATGCTATTAATGCGTGGCAATAATGTTTCGTCCGACTCAAGAAAGCGGATAGAGGCATAAGTTGTCGCTGCCTGGCTTTTTAAATTTCTGTCGGGTTCATCGGAAGTATATACCGACTGCTGAAAAGACTTTCCACCCACCAGTGAATTTCCGTCTTCTTTGGACAATATGGAATAATCCCCATCCCAGAGGACATTTTTATCTTTTAATGAATGTAAATATTCCTGAGTAAACGCGTCTATTTTTTCCTTTACAAAAACTTCCATCTTTGATTCGACAAGCGTATTTTCAATCTTATTAGCCTCTATTTTGATCTTCCTTAGCGCCTGCGAATAATTAAAATCATTTTTCCGCACAGACGCCAAATACCGCAATCTCTCCATTATATATAAATTCTTTAAAAGCAGAGCGGTCAACAGTCTTTTGTCCTGGTGTTTTAAAAGTTCTTCTATAATACCTTGGGCAAGATATATTTTATTGGCTTTATGATCAACATAATCTATCTCAAATTGATTATGCTTGCGTATGATTAACGCGGGAGAGTCGTTTTTCAAATCCGGAACTAAGAAAAAACGCGCGTTTTGGGTCCCGGAGGACAACGTATCTTCTATGGCCTGCGGGTTAAAATCCAGCACGGCATCCGCCACCTTATGGTTGTATACCTCCGCGGACAACAATTGGGCCTGCTCTTCACTTAAAGTAAATCCCGCTACTATCTTCGGTTGTTTTCTTGCCTTTTCTACCATTTCTTTGGCGCTAAGAGCGTCTTCTTCCTGGGGAATTTCCTTTGCAGGCTTTAAATCAAGGCCTAATCTCTCCACCAGGTCGCGAGGCTGAAACAGATACCGACTTATTTGATTAATACCTTTCATTGTCTCAGTCGCTTCAGGCATCGCGTTACTAGTGGTTTTTTCTTCAAGTTGGACCATTCTTTCATACTTCGCCCTGCGCACAAGGGCCTTGCCGGCATAATCGCCGCCTTTACCGAAATCATACTCCGGTTGAGGGTCCCCGGTTTTTAAACCAAAGGCATTTACCCCATAGGCTAAATCAGCGATACTGGTATCCAAGGTTTCGCCGGAACGATGCGAAACAACACAAACAAAACCCGCCTCTTTGGCCCTTTTAATTACATCCAGGGTTCCGCTCATTGAGCCGTTTTGATTAACCTTGATTAAAATAGCCTTGGCGGCCTTTTCTATTATGCCTTTTTCTAAGCGTTCTAATTGGGTAACAAAAAGATCATCACCAATAGTTACTATGCCAAATTCTTCCATCTCCTGAGTGAGCCTTGTCCAGCCTTTCCAATCGTTTTCGGCTAAACCGTCTTCTATGGAGACTATTTTCCCGGGGTATTTACGGGCTAAATTCACGTAATAATCTATCATTTCATCCGAAGAGCGCATCTGGCCCTGAAACTCATATTTATTCACGTCTTTATTGTAAAAAGAGGTCGCGGCGGTATCCAAAGCTAGTTTAACATCAAGTCCTGGCCTATAACCGGCTCTTTCAATCGCCTTAAACACATATTCTATTGCTTCATCACTACTACCCAGGCCCTTAACCGAAAATCCGGCTTCATCGGCGCGGGTAATTTTATCTGAAACGAATTTCTCTAATAATATCTGTTTTAAATTAAAATCGATCTTATCCCCCATCGCTAAGGCTTCTTTTTGACTCCTTGCTCCCGCCGGAACAATCATAATCTCCTGAAAGTCAATCCTGTCCTTGCCTAATTTTTCTTCGCCTTTGATGGCATGCAAACCGCCGTTATAAATATTCATATACGGAAAGACAATATTAGGATTATCAAATACCGCTTCCGGCTCAAACTCCCGGATATACTCCGCTAATTCCATATTATGCAGTTTCCCCGCCAATACCCACAACGCCCGAGATACAGGAACAACCGCATCCGCGCCTAACTTGGCATAATTATCCCCGGCGTTAGCAATTATCTTCTTTTCTATAGCCAACAAATCCGCGTGATTTTTTAAATTCCGGCCTTTTGATATTTCTTCTAAAATCAAAGGGACGATAACATCCTTTATATTTTTAATAGCGGCCTTCGCTCCGACAGTCCTGGCCTCATCTTCGCCTTTTGATGCCCCGGCCGGAACATCGCCCCGAGCTTTAATACCATCAATTTCTAAGCTTACCGCTACGGTCTCTTTGCCGCGAGAATCAAAAGCTATTTCAGGCTCAATAGTTATAGCACTTGAGACACCTGCATATCCCTCACCCGTTTTTTGAACCTCCTTACCATTAAAGATAAACTTATCCTTAGTCTCCACGGCTGATGATGTCGGGTCTCCTTCTATTGTAAATGTATTCTTTATCTGTTCAGCGGTAGGCATGGTAAGCATCCCCCCGCTCATATACCTTCTGA
>CAKKRH010000054.1 GCA_919902675.1 Omnitrophica bacterium GWA2_41_15 | reverse complement strand
GAATAATCAAAAGATTAATACCTATCAAAAGGCGCTTCAGGTATTAAGTAAAGCCAGAAATCAATCCGAAATAAACGTGGATTTATTAAGAGAAGGCAAGGTTAAAAACATACGTTACCGCGTTGTCAGTTAGTGTTTATTCACGAGTTCTTCAATAGCGTTCCCCCCCCCTGCTGAGACTGTGCCAAATGAATATTTTTTGACGGATAGGCGATAAAAGGCAATTATGACATAGTCTCTGTTTGCCGGCGCGTTAAATTACTAAAATAAAACATAAATAAAGCAATCTTTGTGCTATAATAAGAAAAAATTTATGTCTTAACCCGGATTTTGCAATAGGAATGCGGCACCGAGACGCCAAAGAAGGGTGTAGATTTGGCAGAAAAAAGTGCGCGCATACTTTTAGTATGTAAGCGCTTTTTTCTGACGAAGATGCGCCCTTATTTGGCGGCGAATGCCATTACTATTGCAAATTCCGGGTTTAATGGGATGATAATGGAAAAAGGCTCAAACAGCGTTTATATTACGGATAATTTCATAAGGTTCGGACTGGAGGCTTTATCTGAAATCAATAGCCACTCTTTAAATAAAGAAGAGGTTGTTGAAAAACTGAAAGCCTTGTTTAAGAATAACCATAGTATGAGCGAACATCTTGTCCTGGGCATCCCGCGCACCCAGGTAGCGGTTAAATATTTAACCTTGCCGGCGCTTAATGACCAGGAAATTGCCAAAATGGCCGGGTATGAATTAAATAATCTTTTTCCCTATAAGCCAGATGAATTGATTTATGATTATACCGTAATTAGTAAGGGTTCCGATGGTTATTCGCGAGTTATGCTGGTCGCGGCCCCCAAAGAATCTATTCTTGGCCGAATTCGCGCTTTAAGTCTTGCCGGGCTTGTGCCTGAGTCAATTAACATAAGCACGGTTTCCTTGTTTAACCAATTTAGCGCGCGAAAAAGGCGGCTTGATGATTATTTGTTGATTAACCTTGACGATGCCTTTATGGAGATACTCCTGATAAATGAAGGAAAGCTCAGTTTTAGCCGCGGGGTAAGCCTGAAGGGGCCCGGAGAGATAAAAGATTTAGTTAAGAAAGTAGGGGAAAATATAACAATTATCAGAAATAAAGGCGGTGTAATTAATGCTATAATTTTAAGCGGACAAGGACAGGAGCTAAAAGATTTCGCCGGCGCCCTTGAAGAGATTATGCCTTCAAAGGTAGAGATTGATGATTCTTTGGCGGTCTTAAAAGGTTTGGCCCCGGGAACAGATAGCGGCGTTTTGAAAATTAACCTTCTCCCTGAAGAATTAAAGATCCACAGGTTAAAAAATAAAAGGAAGAGCGCGAATCTTTTATTTATTTCACTCCTTATTTTAAATTTATCTTTATGCGCCAATATCGTATTTCAAAAAATTAAGGTCAGGCAGGAGTACTTATCTCTCATTAAAGCCCAGATTCAGGAGATAAGTCCTCAGACGCACACCTTGCGGGAAAAAAAGCTTAAGACGCAAATAGTAAAGATTTCCATCAACTCCGCGAGATTGACTTTAAATCTGCTTGCCGAGCTATACCGGGCGGCGCCTGAAGAAATATCCCTGAACACCCTGGCTATTTCACAGCAAAAGATTCCCGGGGTCCTGACCTTGACCGGGCAGGCGGGAGATTCTGAAAGCGTTTTGCGATTTGCCGACGCCCTCAAGGAATCAGCTATAATAAAAAGCGTGGACGTGGGTAATATTTCGCGGCTAAAGTCCGCCAAAGAAGAAGGAATGGTGGGTTTTGAAATCCGCGTTAACCTGGAATAATGGCATGATCTGAATGTTAAAAATACGCAAACCAACAAAAAGAGAGCAACTTCTATTTTCTATCTTCCTATTAGTTTTTTTGGCGGTTTTAGCCAGAAGCGGTATCCGGCAGTTATTTCTCAGCTCTCAGCGTTTAAATGAAGCAATATCCGTAAGCGAGAAAGAAATAGCCCAGCTTAATGGGGTTTTAAAACAGGCGCAAGCAATAAATTCCGAATATGAGGAGGTTTTCTCAGGACATAAAGGGCTGCATAGTTCCGATAGCTTACTTCAGGAAATAGGTAATGTCGCCAGGAAGCTTAATTTAAGTATCTTCAGCATAAAACCGGCCTTGATTGAGGATATGGATAAATACAAAGTTTACAGCATAAAAATAGAGAGCCGGAACGAGATAGCGGCTTTTATTAAGTTTTTGTATAATCTTACCGAGGGTGTAAAAGGTATTGGCGTTTCGCACCTCCAGATAAACGCGCAAAATAGATCTGAATTGCCCCAGATAAGCATGACCCTTAAGGCCATAATATTCAAATAACACGGATGGACGCGGATTTTAAGAATATGGATACATACTGATAGATAGAATAGATGAAAATATTAAACAGCGAGAGTTTATGCCGCGTCATTCCAACATTAAATTTAGTATTGTGTTTAAGTGTGCTGGGATTAGTATTTTATCTTCTTTCAATTTGGAAGCATCTTTATCAGCCGCGGACGCGAAAATTTGAGACAGCGGTTATTGAGCCATCAATAAAATTACGAGAGGTTCCTGTATTCAAGGAAGAACTTTTTAAAAACCGTCGGTTGTTCAGCACTTCTTTTACCGGTAAAATCCAAGAGAGGAAGTCCGCGTTTATTCTTTTGGGGGTTTCTATGGGAACAAAAAATTTAGCCATGATCCGCGACCAGGCACAAAATAAGAATTATTACTGCGCCTTGGGAGATAGCATAGGTTCTTTTAAGGTAAAACAAATTCTTAGGGATAAGGTGATACTTGAGTCCGCGGACACTACCCTGGAGTTAATCAAATGAGGATAGCCTTAATTTCAGCTTTTTTGCTTTTTATTTCTTTTTTTGCCCAAGCGCAGGATATTAAGTTTATTACCCTTGATGTCAAGGACATGGAACTTGGCGACGTCCTGAGGATGGTTGCCGATCAAAGCGGTTTAAATATTGTCGCCTCTAAAAACGTTAAGGGATTAGTTTCCATAAATCTTCAGGACGCTCCGGTTGATACGGCATTGGAGGCGATTCTAAAGGTAAATAATTGCGGGTATGTGAAAGAGGACAACATTATTCAGGTTTATACCTATCCTGAGCTCAGCCAGAAGGAGCAATTCACCCGTCTGATTACCCGGGTTTTTCGTTTGGAAAACGTAAAATCCGCGGATTTAAAGACAGCTATTACCTCTTTAAAATCAGCCCGAGGAATAATTGAGGCTGAGTCAAAGACCAATATCATCGTGGTTACGGACACTAAAGAAGTTATAAGTTCAATTGAAGGGGCAATAAAGGAGATGGATAAGAAGCTCCAAACCAGGGTCTATAAATTAAATTACGCCAAGATCCTGGAGACGCAAAAATCCTTCCAGTCAATTATTCCTCCGGGAGAGGGTGAGGTCTTAATTGATGAGCGCACCAATAGCCTGGTGGTAACCGCTTCGCCGGTATTGTTAAATAAGGCGGATGCTTTGATCAAAAGTTGGGATAAGCGGATCCCGCAGGTGTTGATTGAGGCAAAGATTTTGCAGATAACCCTGGACAAAAATAAATTTCTGGGTGTTGATTGGCAATATAAAAATCCGGATAAGCATACTATAACCATTGGCGCAAGCAACCTGCCCACTCCTACCGGGGCCACCTATATTGATGCCTTTAAGATAGGGGTTTTGGGCAGTGATGATTACCAGGTGGCCCTGCGCGCCCTGGAGAAGTCAAGCGACGTTGAGCTTATTTCAAATCCGCGTATCGTTACCTTGGACAATACTGAGGCAAAGATATTGATTGGTTCCAGCGAGCCGTATGAAGTCTTTCACTATAATCAATTCGGTAATGTGGAGAGTAAGGAAATAAAATTTGTGGAGGTGGGCATAAAATTGATAGTAACGCCCAAGATTGCCGAAGATGGTTTTATTACTATTCAAATCCATCCGGAAATCAGCTCTCCCCGAAGCGGAACGGTAACTAACGCCTTAGCCATTGATACCACAGAGGCCACCACGGTGATGACCGTCAAAGACGGCAATACCGTGGTTTTAGGGGGGCTGATTAAAGACAATAAAGAAATTCATATAGCAAAAATTCCCCTCTTGGGCGATATCCCGGTTATCAAACATATTTTTCGCAATAAATATACCACTATGACTAAAAAAGAGGTGGTTATTTTTATTACGCCTAGAATTATAAGCCCGGAAAGCGCTTCTTTAATAAGCCAGGAAACGGAACCCTTTTTCGATAAAAGAAAAGAGGGCATCCGCAAGGCCTTTGAGAACGTGAAAAACTAACAAGTAACGCGGCAAAATGAAATAGTTATATCCTGCTCATTAGGCCCGCGACCAATGAGGATAAAAATAGAGCTTAGATCATTCGTGTCGCGTATGGGTTGCGATTTATCGCACCCGTAAGGAGATCTTTATTTGAAAATACACCGAAAAGACCTAATCTGGACAAGTATTTTGGGTTTAGCGTTTTTATTTTTTCTAAATATTTTTATTCATCCGGGTTCCCGCCGCCGCCACCAGCTTGCCCCTCAATCAGCATACCATATTCCCGAATTAAACCAGGATAATAAACCCTTAGTTTCCTTATCTAAGGATACCTCTTTAGTCAGGGAAGATATTGATGGCGAGCCTTTTCCGTTTGAACTGCGGGGGACTATCATCGGCGGCCTGTCTTTAGCTTTTATTTATGATTCTCAGGCGGATAAACGCGCGCTTTACAAGCTCAATGATGTAATCGGAGGTTATAAAATTCAAGCTATCCTTCCGGCCAAGGTCCTCCTGGCCAAAAACGGCGCTACCAGGGAATTATTGCTGGCTGGAGGAAGCCATGGAGGCGCTTTGGATGAGAAAGGTATTATCTTTACCGATGCCGCGGGCGTAAAATCAGTCAGCAGGTCCGGGCTGGTCAGCCTTATGTTTGAGGCCAACGAACTGCTCAGGACGGTAAAAATCGCTCCGGTTACTGATACCGTCTCTCAGGCGGTATTGGGTTTTAGCGTAGAGAATGTTCCGGAGGGAAGCATTATTGAAGAAGCCGGGATAAAGAGCGGGGATATTGTCCACTCCGTGGACGGCCAGCGTCTGCAAAACGCCCAGGACGCGATGCGGATGTTGGGCGCGATCCGCAAGCAATCGAGCTTTGAGGTTGTTTTGTTGAGGCAGAATCAGCCGGTGGTAGTAAGGTATGAGTTAAGGAAGTAGCGGAGAAAGCAATGAGCGAGAATCCAAGCCTGGAAGAAATTTTAAAAGACAGGTTTAATATAGATAGTCAGCGCTGGCAGGATTGCCTGGCCCAGCATAAGAAAACTTCTGTTTCCCTGGTGCATATTCTTATCTCTAAAGGTCTGATTGCTGAAGATAGCCTATTGGAGGCGCTTTCTCAACAATTAGACATTCCTTATAAAAGAATTAGCTTGGAAGATGTAGATAGCGTATTGGCTAGGAAGGTCCCGGCCAGGTTAGTTACCCACTATAATTTTATGCCCTTAAAACTTAAGGAGGAGGCAATTCAG
>CAKKRH010000053.1 GCA_919902675.1 Omnitrophica bacterium GWA2_41_15 | reverse complement strand
AGTTTTTTTAAGGCCTTGGCTTCAATCTGGCGCACTCTCTCCCGGGTAACCCGGAAAACCTTGCCCACTTCTTCCAGTGTCCGGGCGGTGCCGTCTTCCAAACCGAAGCGTAAGAGCAGTATCTTTTTTTCCCGATCGGTAAGAGTGGCCAAGGCGTTGTTCATATTGTCCTTAAGCATTGAATGCACTGTGGCGTTAGCTGGAGAGATTGCCCTTTTGTCTTCAATGAAATCTCCGAAGTGGGTATCTCCCTCATCTCCGATGGGCGTCTGGAGAGAAATCGGCTCCTGGGCTACTTTCAGGATGGCTTTTACCTTATCTTGAGACATCCGCATTTCTTTGGCTATCTCTTCCGGAAGCGGGTCCCGGCCGTATTCCTGGACAAAGATTCTGCTTATCCGGAGTATTTTATTGATGATTTCGGTCATATGCACCGGTATCCGGATAGTCCTGGCCTGGTCGGCAATCGAGCGGGTAATCGCCTGTCTTATCCACCAGGTGGCATAGGTGGAAAATTTATATCCCCTTTTATATTCAAATTTTTCCACCGCCCGCATCAATCCGATATTTCCCTCCTGAATCAAATCCAGGAAAGACATCCCGCGGTTGGTATATTTTTTGGCGATGCTTACCACCAGCCTTAAGTTGGCCTCGACTAATTTTTTCTTGGCCCGGATGAATTTTACGTATTTTTGCTTAATCAACCGGCTGGTATCCCTTACCCTTAAATACGAGGCGTCATCCAACATATTTAATATTTCAGACCTTGTTTTCTTTATTTCAGAAATTCCCTCTAAGGAGCGGGATTGTTTTTTTCGGGTTAGCTTGCGGTTAACTTCATCCAGTTCCTTAACTAATTCCAGAAATTTTTTAGCTATTTTCTCGATAATCAAGGTGGTGAATCCGAATGCCATAAGCAGTTTGACGTTGTTGGCCTTCTTGCGTGAATGTCTCAGGCGGTGAGCTAACCTGGAGAGGCGCCTGAGTGCCGATTCCTTTTTTACTTTTATTTCTTCCTTTAAGATGTCTTCTAGATTCGTTTCTTTCTGAAGTAATCCGTTTACCACTTTAAGCACTTCATCCCTGGCCAGCGAAGTTGTATAGGCTGCTTCACAAAGGGCAATTTCCGTCGCTTCTATTTCTTTAGCCAGGTTAATTTCTTGCTCGCGGGTCAAGAGTGGTATTGAGCCCATTTGCTTCAGATACATCTTGACCGGGTCATCCAAAGGCATGAATTTATTTTCTACGGGTATTTTCTCATCCGCGAGTTCTTCTTTAGCCTCTTCCGGAATGACGTCCTTATCGCTTTCTTTCTGGTCTATGTTATTAACTATCCGGATATCTTCACTTCCCAGGAGGTCAAAGATTTTATCTATTTCTTCCGCGGAAGAAATATCCTCCGGGAGCATATCGTTTAACTCATCATAGGTTAAAAACCCCTTTTGTTTACCCAAGGTGATAATTTTCTTTAGATCGCGTTTAAGGTTGGCTTTAGCCATATTATGCTCCCTCTCTTGATAAGGAATGAAATTCAATCAACAAATCATTTAGTTTTAATTCGTTGCCCGGGCCCTGGGCGAGCTTTAATTGTCTGCAGAGCTCCTGTTGTTTTAGCTTACGCTTGCTTTCTTTTATCCGGCGCACGCAGTCGTCAATAATCCTTTGCGTGCCGGACACCGCCGGCCATTCAGAGGTGGATATTTCCAGGATTATTTTGGAGAGATGGCTGCCGGTAAAATGGTTAACCAGCGAATTGGTGTTAATTTTCTTGCCGGAACAAAACAAATCAAACATTTTGGTGATAATCTGGCTTATATTTTTATCCTGAAAGTCTCCCGGGGCCAGCTTTTCTTTTATCTGCTCAATAAGTTCCTCTTCTTCCAGCATCAGCCGGACGATCATCCGCTCCGGGGCGTTGGAATTGACGGATGCCTTTGGCGGAGTAAATTTTTCTTCTTTATGGGGTATGTGGTTGTTTTGATTTTCGGTTTTTTTAAGTTCCAGTAAGAGTGAATTCTCATCCAGGGATAATTCTTCCGCCAGCTTCTTTATATAGGCTGACTTTGCCACTGTATTGCTAAATTTACTTATCAAGGAAAGCATCTCTGAAGCGGCCTGGGCTTTATGGGGTATAGTTAAGGGCGCGTATTTTGATTTAAGGAAGTCTAATTTGTAATCAAAGATATCCTTGGCCTCTGTGATTAGCTTCTGGAATCCTTCCGGGCCAAATTGGCGCGCGAAACTGTCCGGGTCGTGGCCTTCGGGCAGGCGGGCGGCCATAACATTCATCCCTTCTTCAATCAGGGTGTCTATGCTTCTTAAGGTAGCCATTTGCCCGGCGTTGTCTGAGTCGTAGACCAATACCACATTACGCGAGTAGCGCTTTAAAAGGCGGATCTGCTCCTGGGTTAAGGCCGTGCCGCAGGAGGCGGTTATGTTTTTAACACCCGCCTGATAAGGAAAAATCAAATCAAAGTATCCCTCAACAATCACCGCTAAATCCTTCAGGCGGATTTCTTCATTACTTAGGTTCAGTCCGAAAAGGACCTTGCTTTTAGAATATACAGGAGTCTCCGGAGAGTTTATATATTTAGGCAGGGAATTATCCAGTACCCTGGCCCCGAAGGCAACAGCGCGGCCTTTAGAATCACTTATGGGGATGAGTATCCTTTTACGGAAACGGTCATAATATCCGCCTTTGTCCTTGGGTATTATCAGGCCGGATTTCTCAATTAAGCCCAACACAAAGCCTTTGCCTCTTAAATAGTTCAGCAGGCCGTCCCATTTATCCTGGGCGTATCCGATTTTAAACCTTTGGATGGTTTCTTTGGCTATGCCTCTCTTGAGAAGATACTTCAGCGCCGGTTCTCCTTCCGGAGAATGCAGTTGATTAAAGTAAAAGTCAGAGGCGCACTCGTTGATTTTATAGAGTTGTTCGCTGAGGTTTTGGGTTTTGCGCTCGGATGGAGAAGCCTCGTGAATAATTACCCCTGTCCTCTTGGCCAGGGCCTCAATGGCCTCGGGAAATTCCAGGCGCTCATGCTGCATCAGGAAGCCGAAGGCGTTGCCTCCGGCGGAGCATCCGAAACAATGAAAAATTTGCTTATCCGGATTAACTGTAAAGGACGGAGTTTTCTCGTGATGAAAAGGGCAAAGGGCCTTATAGCCGCGGCCGGCCCTCTTTAAGGGGATATATCCGGAGATGAGCTCAACTATATCCACCCGGCTTAATATTTCCTCCAGGGTGCTTTCCGGAACTAATCCCATTATCTTTTTATCCTTTTAAACCCCGAACAGCAGAGTATGTCTAATTTTTCGTGGGATTCAATCTTATCCAATAATAAATTCATACCTAAGTTATCCGAGGCAATATGTCCGGCGATTACCACATTGATATGCTCCGGCTTGGCCCTGGAAAAATGCTCCTCCGAAAGGTGCATGCAGACCAGGGTTTTTACTCCGGCCTGGGAAATCCGGCCAAAAAGCTCCTTAGGCCCCTCGGTGCCTCCGGTCATATCCACAAATACCCTGCCTGTCTTATCCTTAGGCTTGCCTAGGATAATTCTCGGGCCGGCCTTGTTAAAAGCCGCCTCTTTATATTCGGGAATTTTGTGTAAGAAATCAAGAATATCTTTTAAAGTTTTAGGCTTGCCTTTGTTAATATTTTCCTGGAGGTATTTCGCCACAAAATTATCCGCCGGGGTATGACAGGACATAAAGGGCATATTCAAGAGCCTGGCCGCGTCCACCGGCCGGGAGTGGTTTGCCGGTAAGATTTTTCTGGCAACCTCCTGCACGCGCTCTTTTAGAGAATCGCTTACCGCCTCTTTGTGTAAACCCAGCTTGTTTAAAATATAGCCTTGCACCGACATTACTTCGCTCAGGCCGGCATAGGCTATGCCTTCGGGATGATGTGAGAGCGCCAGATCTAAGCCTTGGCGCTCCCTGATTCTGTCAGCCAGCAGTATTTCCGCGGTCTCTATATCTATCCCGACCAGGATTTTTTTTATTTCGCTGTCCGGGTTTCCTGAGAGCAGGCGGGTATCGGAAAAGGGATTGGTAAGGGATTCTTTATCAAAGGTTATCTTTTCAATACCTTTTAATTTACGGTATTCTTTTTTTATATTTTGAAAATACTCTGAAATATCCTTTCCCCTGGGGTCTTGTTGAATGCCGTAGTTAACAGCCAGTTCGTAAATTTTAGATAATTTCAAGAGTTACTCCTCGAATATTTCGTTGATGTTCTTATTGATGGTTTCTGTCGTGGCGAAGCGGGAAACCAACCCGTTAAAAATACCTTCATAGATCTGGATATCTATCAAGCTAAGCCGGCTTCCCAAATATGATTTCCTCGCGCTGGCCTTTAAATAAGTGATCGTGGATAGGTGAAAAAGAATGATTAACATACTGGTAAGGAGTATGCCCCTTAAAAACCCCAAGGCAAATCCTCCCCACTTATCCAGTCCGCTTACCGCTTCCATTTTGATCAGGCGGCAGAAAATGCTCCTGATGGCGGTTATAGCCAGATATCCCGCCAAGCTCAAAGTTAGAAAGCAGGTGAAATCCGTAAAAATCACCCCTAATCCGGGCAATAATCCCAGCAGGCGGTCGCTGGCTAGGGAGAAGTAATGCAGGGACGCGTATATTGCCGCAAGCAGGCCCAGTAGTTTAAATACCTCGATAATAAAGCCTTTTCTGGAGCCTTTATAGACGGTGGTCAGCACCATGCAAATAATAACAATATCTACCCAATTAAATTTAGTTAAGGTTTCCTGAATTTGCATATTTTTTATAGGTTTCTCTATCTCTAAGACAGCCTTAGGGCGGGATTTTCCATAAAATTTAATAAAGTATACCACATAATTTGACGACTGTCAAGGCAGGCTAGTGCGCGGTTACATAAAATTTTTAATAACAGCGCGAGAGAGCAATTGAGCAAATAGAACAATAGACAAGAAAAAAGCTCAATTGCGGTCTATTTTCTATTGTTCAATTGTTCAAAAACTTCTCTAACAATGTACTATGTTATGCAATTAAAATTGAAAACTGGACTGTTTTTAAGCAATTAAAGTTGAAAATCGAACAATAGAATAATAAAAACTTATTACAGTACTTTGTTAAAAAATATTTTCGTTTGAGATTATTTTTAAAATAGTAAT
>CAKKRH010000052.1 GCA_919902675.1 Omnitrophica bacterium GWA2_41_15 | reverse complement strand
GAAAACTGTTGTGGGGGCAACTCCACCGTGAGTTCGAATCTCACCCTCTCCGCCAGTTAGGATAGGGCGCTGTTTCAAAAAGGAGACGGAAGCTAGCTTCCGTCGAAAAATTGAGGCGGCGCTCTTTTAAAATAAAGTTCGAACCAATCTTTTTCAGAAATTCTTTCTGGGATTCTAAATTTTCTTCCTTTACGGCGTATTCCGCTCTATTTAATAGAGTTACGAAATCTCTTGCCGGTTCGAACCAGGAGTTACTCCCATCAGCAAAATCCCGCGCAGATTCCTGTATTTTTTTCTTTTCATTAATAAAATCTTCTTTCTTTCGTTGGTATTCCTCAAGAGTAATCGTGCCTTCCAGGTAAATGTCTATTAACTTACTAACTTTATCGTCAATTTCTTTAACCTTACTTTCAAGATTTTGCTGCTGGGACTGTGAAGATAGGAGAGAAGTATTGCGGTCTCGTTCAAGTTCCTCAATTATTCGTTTCGTCCAGTTATCGCACAAAGAAACTTTTTGAATAAACTCGCCGATTTGCGCGGCAAGCACTTCTTCGCGGACATACTTTTGATTACAGTTAGTTAAACGCTTAGTGCAACGGTAATAAACATGTCCTTTCTGTAACTCTGCGGTGATCATTCTGCCGCACTCGCCACATCTCATTAGTCCCCTAAAGACAAATTTCGTAGTCTGCGCATCTTTAGGCTTGCTGCGCAACCGCATAACTTCTTGACATCTATCAAAAAGTTTCTTTGTGATGATCGGCTCGTGAGTTCCCTCGTAGCTTTCGCCCTTGTAGCGGAATACGCCGTAATAAAGAGGGTTTTTGAGCATGGTCTGATACTGGCTGGGGCTTAGCGGTCTATCCTTTCGGCCTCGCAGCCCTAAAGAGTTCAAATTTTCTCTTATTTGCTCAAGCGTGTGGTTGCCGGTAGAGTAAAGCTCAAAAACCCTCTTTATGAAAGGAGCCTTGCCCGCATCAATGATGATCGTGCGCGTCTTACGGTCGTTAAGGTAGCCAAGGGGCGCCCACTGCGGCCAGATACCTTTGCTCAACTTTAACCTTATACCTCTGCGGATATTCTCGGATAGCGCATCTATATAATACTTGCTCTGGCCGAACACAATAGAGAGCATAAACTTGCCTTGAGCGTTATTATCGAAGCGTAGGGTAGGAAAGCGTAAGTCTTTAATAACTTTTTGATCTACGAGGTAGATTATCCGGCCGCCGTCAACACTGTTTCTCGCTAATCTATCGGGATGCCAGGCAAGGATGCCGTTCGCAAGTCCACGCTCAATAGATAGAATCATATCATTGAACAGTGGGCGCCCCGGCTTCTTGGCGGTCTTGGCCTCGATTATCTCCTTAACGACAGTGAGATTTTCTCGCTGAGCGTATTCTCGTAATTCCTTAAGCTGCGCTTCAATAGAGAGGACTTGTCTATCTTCGTCATCCGTGGACTTGCGGGCATAGATAAAGTAGCGCATAGGGCAAAGCTCCTTTCTTGGTAGGGAAGAGGGGAATTTAGAATCAGTAATTTTATTTTGAACCCTCAATAGTTCAAAATCAAATGACAAAAAGATTGGTGAAAAACTTTATTTTAAAAGAGCGCCGCCTCAATTTTTCGACGGAAGCAAGCTTCCGTCCCTTGTTTGAAGCAGCGCCCTATCCTTGTTGGCGGTGGTTCTATGATACTGTTCGAACGATCTTTGTTTAATCCACCGCGCCTT
>CAKKRH010000051.1 GCA_919902675.1 Omnitrophica bacterium GWA2_41_15 | reverse complement strand
CCAAAACTGCTTGCTATTAAAACCTAGTGTATAAAAATAGGGTGGAATTCAGGTAGAAGCTTTGTCTAAGAAGCTTAAACGGGGCGAACTGCCAAAAGCAACTTTATCATCCGTTAAGGAAAAAGTATCGGAAATTGTATCCCCACAGCACCTCAAAAAGATTATCTCTATCGATACCACCCTGAAAGACAATCGTCCGGTTCTTACTTATTTTCTCAATCGCGATGCCTTGCAAGAGTTGGTTGATTATCACTTTGGCAGAACACTCCTTTTTACCAATCGACACGACTGGAGCAATGCCGAGATTATTTTGGGATATCATGGGCAATCTGAAGTCGAGAGATACTTCCAGGACAGCAAGGATACTGATCACCTTTCTTTTCAACCTCCTTATCACTGGACAGACCAAAAGCTGCATGTTCACGCCTTTTATTGTAATTTAGGCTTGCTCTTGACCGGGGTACTACGCCGACGGCTTGCTTTAAAAGGTTTCCTTTTGTCCCCTGATGTTTTATTGGAAAAGCTCCATGATCTACAAGAGGCGACTCTTCTTTATCCGCAAGAAAAAGCTGCACCGCCACAAGTGTCTTATTGTTTGGTACGTCAAGACAAAATCCAAAAACAATTATTTGAATCTTTAAATTTGGCTCAATACACAAAAGGAAATCCTTCAAAATCAACGTAAAACACTTCCTTCTCGATTGAATATCAACACGAAAAGAGGGTAATACATTTCTTGTCGTCATAAACCTCCAATATATAACACCTTGCCTCTTTTTTTACTTTATAACTTGTAAACTGGGGCTAGAGATAATAAAGAACCATTATCCCACGAAATACTCGCTGAATTTCAGGAATATCGCTGGCCTGGCAATGCCAGGGAACTGAAGGCGGTACTGAATCAACTCAACACCCTGTTCCCGGCAAAAACCAATTTGACCGTTGACCACCTCTTCGCCGTCTTCGACCTGGAGGGACAGTCGTCCGGCCATAAATCAGAACCCAGGAAAAAGTCAGGGCAGGAACAGTCCTGTTCGAAGTTCGAATGCCGGCGCCATCTCAGGCGGGTGGAGGACGCCATCCGCGCAG
>CAKKRH010000050.1 GCA_919902675.1 Omnitrophica bacterium GWA2_41_15 | reverse complement strand
AGATATCGGCGATAATGGCATCCCGGGGAGCGCCGCGGATTTTTCCGGCCCGGTCCAAAACCTTAAATACCGCCAGATGCGCGCCAGACGTAGACAGGCTGTAGCCTATCCTGGATAAACCACCGCACAAATAACCAACCCAGACAAAGACCTTCCTCTTTTTTATCCGATCCGAGACATATCCTGAAACCGCCTGGGATATTGAAACAATAGCCTCGCCTAATCCGTCAATAAGGCCCAGCAGGGCCATATTCGCCCCCAAAACCGAGGTAACAAATAGCGGCCAGATAGGATAAATAATATCCGAACCCAAATCATTAAGAAATGAGCCCCAGGCGAATATCCGAATTGTTTTCTTAGATTCTTGAGATTGCATATTAATGACGGAGAAAAACAAAAGGCAAAACCATAAACCTGTAATTTTGCCTTTTCGTTTTACCTTTTGACTTTTGACTTTTTACTTTATTCTATGTAAGTATAAATCTTCCCGCGGTAGTTGCGTAAGACATACTTTCCTTTGGCCTGGGAAAGCATATAATTCGGCGACACCGGAATCTTCCCTCCTCCGCCTGGACCGTCAATCACATAAGTGGGGACGGCGTATCCAGAGGTATGCCCGCGCATCTTTTCAATAATGTTTATTCCCGCGGCTACGGGGGTGCGAAAATGTGCCGTGCCTTTCACTGGGTCACACTGGTAAATGTAGTAAGGCCTCACCCTTATCTCCAGCAACTCATGCATCAGCCGGCGCATCACATAAGGCTTATCGTTTATACCCTTTAAAAGCACGGTCTGACTGCCCAGAGGAAATCCGTTATCGGAAAGCATATCACAGGCCAGCTTGGTGCGTTTATTTATCTCCTTGGGGTGGTTAAAATGGATGCTCAACCAGATAGGCGAGTATTTCTTGAGCATCTTGATAAGCTTCTCATTTATCCTCTGGGGAAGGCTTACCGGGATACGGGTTCCGATACGCAGGAATTCCACATGGGAAATAGAGCGCAGGTTCTTTAGGATTTCCTCCAAATTGTCATCCTCGAGCATAAAGGGGTCGCCGCCGGAAATAAGCACATCGCGGATCTTGCGGTTGGCCCGGATATATTCAAAGGCCTGCTCAAACTTGGAAGGCGCGGCCGCGGCTGAGTGGTCTCCCACCAGGCGGCGACGGGTGCAATGGCGGCAGTAGGCGGCGCAGGACTCAGTGGCTAAAAACAAGACCCGGTCCGGATAGCGGTGCACCAGGCCGGGCACGGGAGAATCACGGTCTTCGGCGCAAGGGTCCGACATCTCATGCGGGCTGTTCTGGAATTCAGCGGCCAAAGCCACAAATTGCCGGCGCACCGGGCAATTTGGGTCATTGGGATCCATCAGGGTGGCCAAATGCGGGGTAATCGCCAAGCCTAATTTCCCGCTGGCCTTACGGATACCCATCTCCTCTTCTTTGGTCAGGTTGATGACCTTGGCCAGGGCTTCTTTAGAACGAATCCGGTTTTTCATCTGCCAATGCCAATCCTCCCAATCCAGAGGATTAACATCTTTGAATAATTCAATATCATGATAATCAATTCCGGTTCTGCGGGATAATTGGTTGGCAGGTAAAAACGGCAGAGCCAACTGACTTCTTAACCTCTCAATTAAAATTGTGTTGTTCAGTTTGGGCCTCCTGTTCTTGAGTTAGCCGCGTATACCCGCTCAGCATACTGGCATATGCCGTATCTTCGCGCCGCGTTGTCTATTATAGATTTAATTAAATCTTTATATTCTATTCCTTGGGCCCGGCTGATTTTGGGAAAATTTGATTCCTTAGGGTCAAGCCCGGGCAAAGGATTAACCTCTAACACATAAGGGATATTGTCATGGCTTAGGCGAATATCCACCCGGGAGATATCAAGGCACCCCAGGGCCAGATGGGCTCTTAAGGCAGTTTCTTTCACCTTCTCGGCGGCCTCTTGTCCCAGGCGGGCCGGACAATAAAAATCCGGGGCCAGACCCAACTCCTCGTTGCCTTGAAACTCTTTTACCTTCCAGGAATAAAAATACTCCCCGCTTTTTTCACAGGTTGAGAAATCAATCTCTAATATCGGAAGCACTAGGGTTTTACCGTTCTCTAAGATGCCAACCGTGAGTTCCTTGCCTTCAATAAACTCCTCAACCAGGGCCTCCTGGCGATAGCCGGATAAGATATCGCCTATCTGCCGGTAGAGATCACCTTCATTACGCACCACGCTGGAAATGCTGATGCCCTTGCCCGAACCTTCATAATTCGGCTTGACTATTAAGGGAAATCTTAAGTCCGGGTTCAGTTTTTGATTCGGCGAATTATCAAATATCTGGAATTTAGGGGTAGGGATACCTTCACATTTAAATATCTTCTTGGCCATCGCTTTATTCAAAGCCAGGGCCAGGGATAGAAAATTGGAGCCGGTATAGGGTATATTAAGATAATCTAACAGGGCGGGAACCTCGGACTCCCTAAAACGCGAACCGGAACCCTCGGCGATATTGAAGACCAGGTCAACGGGGTTATTCTGGAAGAAGTTGATTAAATTCCGGCTTTCATTGGCCTCAACAATAACCACTTCATAGCCCAGGCTTTTGATGCTAGAGGCAATGCTCAGGACCGTCTCCTCGGAGTCAAACTCGGAGAAATGGTCGGGAGGTTTATCGGAATCTTTCTTTTTGACGCTGCAACACAGCGCTATCTTCATCTGTTTTAGTTTAATCCGTATCTTAAAAAGGCCGCGTCCAACATGCGGCTAATCATCGTAGAATAAGAAACCTTTAAATAATCAGCCAGACACATAAAAACATCTTCACCGGATAAGCTGGGTAAAGGATTTATCTCTAAGACATAGGGATTATTATCCTCATCCACCCGGAAATCCACCCGGCCAAAATCCCGGCAATCTATGGCCTTATAAGTCCGTAAAGCCAAATCCATGAGCTTATCCTTCAAAGATTTATCGAGTCTATCCTGACAGACATATTCCAAGCGGCCGGAGTGTATCCTGGCAAAGGTATAAAACTTATCCCCCAGCTTTAATTTTCCGTCTATCTTTATCTGCACCGGAGGAAACACTTCCGGCTGGTTATTTCCGATAATAGCCACGGTATATTCGCTTCCCGAAATAAATTCTTCAACCAGCGCTGACTGTTTATAGGTCTTAACGATATATCCAACCTGTTCTTTTAACTGTTCCAAATTCTCTACCCGGGATTTTTCGCTTAGGCCTTTGGATGAGCCTTCATAGCGCGGCTTGACAATCAGGGGAAATTTTACATTTTTAAGTTTAAGCAGATTGTCGTCCGGATCATCGGTCTCAAAAAATTTAGGGGTGGGGATTGCGTCGGAAATAAGGATTTTCTTGGCCATTACCTTATCCAGGCTTAAACCCAGGGTCAGGCCGTCGGAGCCGACAAAAGGTATATTCATCATCTCTAAGATTATCGGCACCTGGGACTCCCGGTTTCTTCCAAAGAGCCCTTCGGATATGTTAAAAACAATATCCACCTTCAGACTGCCTATTTTCTTCAGCAAGTTTTCCACATTGCCGATTCTTACTATCTTATGCCCTAAAGACTCAATTGCCTTGGAAATCAAATCAATAGTCAGCGGATGGTCAAACTCGGCATTGGCGTCCGGCGGATCGCTGTCCTTAAAAATATACTCGGTCTTTAAATCGTAGGCCAGGCCTATCGTCTTTCCCATATCTTTCTAAAAATAAAACAAACAACAAAAAAGAGACACCTGATTTCTTTGTGTCTCTTAAAGCTTATACCTGGTTTTAAAACTTCATTTTCCTCTGATTGGCGGTTATTTTTTTAACTACCTATTGTGTTGTTATGCTTTTTTTATCACAATATATCCGCATTGTCAAGTAAAATCTGCCTCTGGCGCTTAGATTTTACTTGATTCTGAAGCTCTGC
>CAKKRH010000049.1 GCA_919902675.1 Omnitrophica bacterium GWA2_41_15 | reverse complement strand
TCCACCCCGGCAATCGCGCGCATAATGCTTAAGGCGGTTTCCGCCAAATCAATAGAAGCGAACCCTGACTTGAGTATCTTGCGGGAGATATTCGCCCAGGCAATCCTTCCGCGGACATCGTGCCTTATGGTAGACAAAACCTCGCTGAGCAGCTTAATATCGGCAAATTTACTGTTTTCAAAAAGCCGGTTATAGACAAAGCGGGGAGAAACCCCCTTCTCAATCAAAGAAGCGGCAATACGGTAAGACCTGGCGCTGGCGTTATTGTAGCGAAAAGACCCTGTGTCAACCATCATCCCGGAATAAAGCATCAGGGCGGCAGGCGCGTCTATTTCAATTTTTAATTCCTGGTAAAGCTGATACACCATCTCGCAGGTTGAAGAGGCATGCGGGATAACCCAATTCACTTTGCTAAACCTTGTATTTGAAATATGGTGGTCAATATTTAAACTGTTTTTTTCCGGATTGAATAATTGCCCGGTCTTGCCCGCGCGGCTTAGCTCCGAGCAATCCAAAAAAACCATACAATTGAATTCGCCTAACTCGCGGGGAAAAATCTTGATAGTGTCTATTCCCGGAAGAAATTTGCATTCTTCGGGAATCTGGCTTTCATTAATGATGTATCCTTCTTTATTAAGCTTCTTCAAGAGACGCGAAAAGGCCAACTCAGAGCCGATGGCATCGGCCTCAGGGTTTATATGAGTGGTAATTAAAAAGGTTTTATTCTTCTTGATTAGATCAATAGTTCGACTAAGCTCACTATTAACCCTTCGGCTTCGCTTGGGGTTAGCCGCTTTTTTTAGACTCATTCTTTAACCTTTCAATTTTTTCCGAGATATCAATACTGTATTCCACCGACTCATCCAGCTTAAAGATTATCTCCGGCACAAAACGCAGTTTAAGATGCTCTCCCAGCCTCTTGCGGATAAAACCCGCGGCTGACTCCAGGCCCTCGCCGGCCTTATCCTTTTGTTTTTGCTGACCCAGGACGCTAAAATATACCTTGACCATCCTTAAATCCTTGGTTACATCCGCCCGCATGATAGTAATAAAACCCAGACGCGGGTCATTCAACTCATCATGAATAATGCTACCTATCTCTTTTTTAATGGCCTGAGACACCTTATCTATTCTACTCATTGCGCTCTCCTGGTTTTCTTACTTAAACCCTCTACGCGCTTAACCGAAAACAACCGCGCCGCACCCCACCAAGCCTATCTCTGGGTCTTAGAATTATACTCTTTATCACCTCTCTATTCAAGGAAATATCTTTTTAGACTCAATAAAAAGCCCTGCTCAGATGAACAGGGCTATATTAAAGACGGTTCATTGATACGATCTCTCTACTAATACCGCGTTACTCTGTTAAATCCGGCGCTATTGGCCCATCATTCTTTTTATTTTTTCGATATCTTCGGGTTTAACCGATTTCATTTTCTGCTCCAGCGAAGATGAGCTATCGTTTTTCATTACCCGGGGATTGATCAATTTATGCAATAAAACCTGAAGCACCCAGGAAATAAACAAACAAACTATGATGATAATAATTACTTTCTGATTCATAAAATTCCTTCTTCGAGGGCACATCGCTCATTCCTCCCACAGACAACCACAGACAAGACGCTCTACATAACTATCTTAAAATAAAGCTCTTACAAAACAATTAATTCCTTGCTCTACCTCTTCTTTTTGGTAACAGAAGCCCCTTATCTCTCATGAGCCGTTTTAAAAATTCTCCTGAACCTTGAGGCGATTCAAGATTTTCAAACCGCCCCTCTTCTTCAGAACTAAAGGCTCTTAAGAATTCTTTGTATTTATCCCGGCGTTGCTCCTTCTGGACTCCAAAAATATCAGCAAAGAGCGGACTCTCAACAGTCAAGCCGTCTTTTTTACTAAATACATAATAAGCGGCACTGCTATAGGGATAATCTTCCGCGAAGCTTATTATACCAGCTTTTAGAGGATTTCTCTCGATATATCTTGCGCAGGATAACAGATACATCTCTTTCTGAATAGGCTGGGATTTAAACCTGCCTTGCCAAAGATGCCCGGATGTTTGATATTTTTTATGATGATAATAAACATAAGACCTGGCTAATCCTGACATAATTGAGGAGATCTTTTCCGGCAGGCCTATCTCTAAGAGCAGATGATAATGATTCGGCATAAGAACCCAGTGGTAGATACAAAAATTATGCTTCTTTGAGTAGTCAATGAGCAAATTTATAAAGTAGTGATAATCTTCAGCATCCAAAAAGGTTTCTTTCCGGTCGTTACCCCGGCCAAAGATATGATAGAGCAGTGAGGATTTAAGTTGATGCGTTCTGGCAAGATAAGGCATATTTTACTTATAACATAGGCTCCAAAAGTGTCAATTATTTTATTGATAACCATATGATTATAAGATAGTTATGTAGAGGGTCTTGTTTTTTTTGTTGATAAAAAACACTGTACTGTTATAATAAATACGCGTTATAGATAATAATAAATAAATTCTTTCGTAAGAAAGAATTTCCAGCAAAAAGGAGAATTCGCGATGCGAGCAAAAGGAATAATTCTTTTGGTTTTATTGTTTTTAGTCGGGCTATTTGGGATAAATGCGTTTGCCGCATCAGATAAACTTGCCATTACTGCTAAGGCGGGGACATTAGGCATCGGCGTAGAAGGCACCACCCCCATAAACCATGAGTTTAATGCCAGAATCGGAGCTAATGCCTTTCAATATGATTATAGCGCTATAGAGAGTGATATTACGTATAGTTTTGACCTTAAGCTTTTGTCGTTTTCTGCCTTAGTTGATTGGCTTCCTTTTTTTGATAATGACTTTCGCCTCACCGGAGGCTTATTCGTTAACAAAAACAGCCTTGATTTAACCGCGAAAACAACGAATAGTTATACCATAGGAAATGCTATCTATACCTCAGCGCAGGTTGGCTCGTTAAGCGGCGATATTAGTTTTAATGCTCTGGCGCCTTATGTCGGAATCGGATGGGGCAATCCCTTTAGCAATGATAGCAATTGGTCTTTTGCCGTTGATTTGGGTGTTCTGTTTCAGGGCTCTCCCGATATCAACTTAAGCGCAAACGGCCCCTTAGCTTCCAACGCGGCATTCTTAACAGATCTTGCCCGCGAAGAGAATAACTTAAAATCCGAGATAGATCATTTTGATTTTTATCCGGTGATCTCAATCGGTGTTACGTATAAGTTTTAGCGGCGGATAGATTCTTCAGTTTTTGTTTTTCTCATAAAAGCCCCGATATCTTATCGGGGCTTTTAACTTAAGCAACTCCCCGCACTGAGAAATAGTATCAGAACTCATATCCATATATATTTCAATAGATTACTGATGAATTATTGTTTCTGCGGCCTGCCTTTTGTCCGACTTCGGCTTAAAACATGATAGATTAAACCCGGCAAATGAATTCGTAGTGGGTAGGCCATGAGAATATAATAACGGTTGGGTATTCTCTGTCAAGGAATATATATTTATAACTCCTTATATTTAAATGAGTAGTGAGTTCTGATACTATTTTTCCGGGGCACTTATATCTTGAGGAATGCAGCGAAGGTAAATAATGCGGATGCTTAGGAAAGACTCTGCTATTGGGCCGTCATAGTGACCGTGGGTTGAGCAGGGAAAATCTCATTAGCGCCGGCATTGTAGGAAATGGCTCCAGAGACATCAAAAGAAACGCGGATTTTTCTATCGCACACACCATTTTTAACCGTGATAGGAGTGGCTGAAAAATCCTGCGTTGTTGCGGCGGGTTCATTAGGGGCAGTTAAGGTTATGGTGCATTCGGCAACCAACGCGGCATTATTAGTAAAGGTACAGCCGCCATTAACGCCGTTTGCGGCTAAGCTATACCGCGCTCCGTCATTGCCTTGGATATTAAAACTTGGGTGAGGCGTAACCCGCACCTGGGTATACACGCCATCCGGCACGTTGAGTCCGGAGAGAAATTGCCCCGCGGACTGCCCGGAACTCGCTGACGCGATATCCATACTAGCGGAAGCTCCGTCAAACACCGTAATCCAGCTCGCGCCATTGTTGAGCTCAAGTTTTTTCACCTTTACTTTATACGCGGTTGCCGGCCCTGCCGCATACGCTAAAACAGAAAAAGTTAATGTTAACAAAACCGTTGCCAGCCGCGCAAATCGTATCATAAGCAAACTTATGTCCTTCCCGCCTCAACCACCAAACCGCCCCTTTGCTTGGTGGTCTCAATCACCGTAATATCAAAATCCCTCACTACCCTATCCAAAGTTTTCTCCTTTAGATTTATTTTAGGAAACGCCTCTTTTGAGGCCTTCAGGTCACGTAAGATATCCCCGGATGGAATGAACTAAACGCCAAAGTTATCGCGCATTCTACACGGTAGGCGGCGTTCTTGCGCTTATTGTCATCCCGCACTTCAAAGACTAGGCGGGAATATTTGACCGGGTTGTATTCCGCGCGCATCTTCCAGCCATATTTGTTACGGAAACGCTCAAAGCTGTACCAGGACCCGCCTCCGTATAATTTTAAGGCATTCAGGTACGGCAAAGGCCCGCCTATTTCCCAATCAAGGCCATTTGCCACTTTCTCAAAATTCTGCCCGCCGGCATTTTCCTCAACCTGGCGGATGTCAGAGACTTTGAAATAGGTGTTCAGGCGGCTTTCAAGGCCGCGGTCAGTCATTGCCTCAAAGCCTATTCCGGAGCGATGATGCTGATGCAAGTCTTGATAGTCGTAAAAAATATTGGTTCCCAGAAGATAGGCATCCTTAAATACACGCCTTGCCCCAAGCCCAAGATTATAGATTGCGCGATCGTCCTGACCGGAAATCCTCGCGCTGGTAAACAAAAGCCTTCCCATATCCTCACTAACGGATAAAGGCTGGATAGTTTCCAGGAAATATTTGGTCTTTGCGTCTGTCCCTGCCTCTACCGCGATACTGGTGCGTTTAATCCAATCGGGGGCGCTGATTTCTTCTTTGGAAGAGCCTTGAGGGGATGACTGATTTTTAACGGCAAGAGAAACGGGGGTATCTCCGGCACAAAGGAGGGAATACTGAAGCACTAAAAAAGGAACTGTAAGCGCGAAAATTTTTCTTTGCATTAAAATTAATATACCAACTCAAGAAAAAATGTCAATATTTTTTGTTGTTTTTTAGCAAATGGGATAAGGGGTCAAACCTAGAATTTAGAACTTATGTCCGCCGCCTTTGTTAATGTCTTATCCTGTCTCGTATAATGAGCTTTCAGATTAAATTCAACATTCAAGGCCCAACCCCACGCTCCTTCAGGTTGCGCTATCCCATCCTGCGAATACGCTCGGAACTGCTGTTAGAATACGCCTTTACTGTTTAAATAGGGGCCGTATTTTTTGTCTACAATACTGATATGCTGCAGGAGCCAGTCTTTTAAAAACTTGAGAAGTTCTACAGAAATTAAGGTTGTGGAGGTTTCTTCAAATTTTTTCTTAAAGTCAGTAACCGTCTTAGTAAACTTTTCATGTTCAAGCTTCTGCACAACGGCTTCAGGGTAATAGGTTATTTTAAACAAATCCTCTTCTGCGCTAAAATGGTACACAGTATAATCCACCAATTCATTAAGTATTTTGCCTAACGATTCACGGGTTTTCTTTTCAATCATCGCGTCATAAAGCTCGTTAATGAGCTTTATTAATTTTTGATGCTGGTTATCGCATTCTTTAACCCCAACTCCGTATTCCTCTGGTTTCCAATCTAAGAAACTCATTTTTTCCTCTCTTTCTGCGTTTATTGCGCTATGTAATTAGCTTATTTTAACTTTTCGAGTTCTATAGACATCATACTTATCTTTTTGCATTAAGTATTGTGTGCCCTGGTTGCCGCAACTGGCTATGTTCAGGATCTAATCAACTAAACGAAATGCTATTTCTTTTTTGATGCTTGGGCATAATCAACCATTCCCTGGAAATCAACCACCACAACAGGTTCATTTCCAATAACCCACGCATCATGTCCTGAAGGCAAGAATGATACATCACCAGCTTTTAATTCCTTCTCTGTGCCATCATCCATTACAACCTTCAAAGTTCCTGATACATGGTATTGAAAATGGGGAGCTTCACAACTTTTGGTTTTTGCTATATATTTTAGAGATGTCGACCACTTCCAGCCAGGCTCAAATACAGCCTTGCCAATCGTTACCCCTGCGATATTTAAAAGCTGCAACTTCCCTTTTTCAAATGTCCTTATTTCATCTGGAGAGTTAAAACTCTTCGCCTCCATTTTTGCCATTTTAGCCTCCTTTTCATATTTAATATTCTACTTAAAAAATTAACCTTCTGGAATACATGATATCCCAGAAGGTTAGAAAGTCAAACTCTCCTATACTATATCTTTGACGGATTGCAAAGGTTCTCTTGTGAGTGCGCCGCGCGGCCGCAATTCTTGCAATAAAACTGAGCGTCTTTAACGAGCTCTTTTATTCTCCCTAAATCTTTCTGAATAATTATCTGACATATATGATTCTTGGCATGACAGTCTTGACCCCCGCTGCACTGATGAACATCACCACTACTCATAATCGCCTCCCTTGGCTTATTGAACCTCTATCAGTCTGCAATAGCTTTTTGGCCACAGCAACTATTAGTAAACCCTATATTTTCTTCGGCTTGCACACTTCAGATTTTTTAACCGCAACCCTTCCGCAGCCTTCGCAGACATAGGAGAACTTTTCCGCCTTTGGTTTGCATACATGCCGAGGATCGCCAGCCAGCGCGCCACAATATTCACAGCTAAAGGCCTTATCTGAAATCACCGGGGTACAAAGATGCCCTTTGCTGGCAGCAGCCGCTCCACAGGTTGAACAGATATATTTCTTTTTCATTGCACGCTCCTCCTTTTTCATCACCTTCCCTATTCCCTTTTCAATATACCGGATAGCCCCTTCAGGGCAGGCAGGAATATGGCTAAGCACATCCCCTTCTGTAATTAAAGACCGTTTTTTACTTATTCAAACCCATCAACAGTTTACAATATAACTGTCTCCTAGTCAAGAGCTGAAGGATAATAGAGGATAATAGAAACCTCGAATTTAGAACTTAAACTGTCCGCTATTTTTGTTAATGTTTCATCCTGCCTCGCATAATGAGCTTTCAGATTAAATTCAACATTCAAGGCCCGGCCCCACACTCCTAGACCACAAAAGTGTCAATTATTTTATTGATAAGTCTATGATTATCAAATAGTTATATAAAGCGTCTTGTTTTTTTCTTGTTTTTTCTTATCATGAAAACGACCGAAGATCAATCATTGCTTAAACGATTCTCCGGTAAAACCATGCTTAGGATAGCAAATTTAAAATCCAGCGAAGAAATAAATCATACCATCATAAAAATCAAAGATGGGATTCGCTAATCATCGCAAAACTAATCCTCTTTCTTAAAATGCGCCAGTGATTTCTGAAAAGCCGCCAGATCCGTATTGCTGGCAAGCACCAGCAAAACATCTCCGCTCTCGATCACGGTTGACCCGGACGGAATAACAAATTTGTCGTTGCGCGAAACAAGCATGATCAGGCATTTCTCCGGAACATTCAATTCCTTGATCATCTTGCCAATAGCCTCTGAATTATACGGCACGATAACATCCGTCAACTCCGCGTCAATGCTTTCAACTTTCTCAAATTCTATGGGATATGTCTTCTTATCGGGCAACGGAACATCGAGTCTTAATAATTTTGAAACAATCGGGATTGTTGTGCCCTGAATAAAAACAGAAGCAATGACAATAAAAAACACAATATTAAAGATTGTCTCGGCCTGAGGAATGCCTGCCGCGAGCGGAAATGTGGCCAAGATGATCGGAACCGAGCCCCTCAATCCTACCCACGAAAGCATGATCTTTTTCGGTGCGGCGAATTTAAACGGAAGTAAACACAGAAAAACGCTCACAGGACGAGCAATGAACATGAGGACAATCGTAACCAACAACCCTGTCCCAATAAGCGGAACCAAGTGAGACGGAAAAACGAGCAACCCCAAAGTCACGAACATGACAATTTGGTTAATCCAAGCCAAACCGTCATGAAACTTCATGATTGATTTCTTATTAGGAAATTCCGCCTGCGATAGACCGAGCCCCGTAAGATAAACCGCAAGGATCCCGTTTCCTTTTAAAAGAACAGCAATAACGTAAGTAAACAAGATCAATGAAATTGTTATAACCGGATAAAGGCCTTCATAATCCAATTTAAGCCGCTTGATAAAGAAGACGATGGCCTTCGCCATTAAATAACCGACAAGCGCCCCCATCCCCATATCCAGAACGAATCTCGGAATCAGCGAAACGAGCCCTGATCCTTTCACAGTCAAAAGGCTCAAAAACCCCATCGTCAGAAAAATAGCCATCGGATCATTACTGCCGGACTCGAATTCGAGCAACGATTTCAATGGCTTCTTCAAACTTATGCGTCTTGATCTTAGAATAGTGAATACGGCGGCGGCATCTGTAGATGAAACGATAGATCCGAGCAACACACCTTCTAATAGAGAAAATTTAAGGATATAAACAGCAAACAACCCCGTAATAATTGCCGTAACCAATACTCCAAGAGTCGAAAGCACGATCCCAGAGAGAATAATTGGCCTTGTGTCTTTCCAGTTAGTATCAAGCCCGCCTGAAAAGATAATAAATATAAGCGCTAAAATACCGATCTGCTTTGCCAGTTGAGCATTATCAAAATTGATATTGCCGATCCCTTCCGATCCGGCAATCATCCCAACCGCCAGAAATAACAACAAAACGGGCACCGCGAGCTTGTCCGATATCTTGCTCGAGACAACGCTCACGAACATTAAAACCGAAGCCCATAATAAAATAGTTTCAAATGACCACATGCTAAATGTTTTCCTTGCCTATCAATCTCTTTGATTTTTTCCGGGGACACATCACTTATTTCTTCTTTCTTCCCGGCTTGCGAGGCCTTAGAACTCTGCCTGTTGCCTTTTCCAGGCTCTCTATGAATCCCTCTTGGCCTAAGGGTCTTCCTACGCGCGCGTGCTTTTTAAAAAGCTTTCTATCCTGCTCATTGTCCTGGTCCGCTAAGAATGCCTTCCAATCCTCTATTTCTTTAATAACGAAATTATCGGACAATAATATATCTTTCGTTTTATGCACATGTGCCTTGGCGCTGGAAAACTCATAATCTTCCGCTCTCTTAACCATCCCAGCCCGCACCGGATTACGTTCTACATAGCGAATGGCGGCGTAGAGATATTTTTCATCCAAAGGAAAAGAACTAAACCTTCCCTGCCATAAATACCCTCTCCAGCTTTCTCTAAAATTAATCATGCGGGTATAAAACTTATGGGTATCGCCTATGCCTTTGGCCAGGCTATCTTCTTCTTTAGGGACGGCGATTAAATGAACATGATTATCCATAAGGCAATATGCCCAAAAACTCAATCCAGCGTCTTGAGCATATTTATGCAATAGATTGAGGTAGGATGTTTTGTCTTTATCGCTGAAGAATACTTTTTGGGATCTGTTACCGCGCTGGGTAATATGGTGGGGGATGTTTGGTATGACTACTCGCGCCATTCTGGCCATAAGGAGAATTATAGCCGGGAGAAATGGCTGTGTCAATGAATTAAGTCATGTGTCCCCGGAATAAAATTAACTTCGCGTTTTAGCAAAAAGAAATGGGCAGAACCACTGAAAGAGCAGTTCTGCCCATGTTACAAATTGGCTCCGCTTCCAGAGATAACTCAAACTGTTTTGAAATTATTTTGCCCAATACAATTCATGCCTGTAAAAAAAATAATCTTTGATTAATGCACCGCCCCGCACCACTCTCTGGCGTTCGGGCGCGGGGCTGCTTGGGGAGTGAATGCGACCGTTCGCCTCAGCTGGGGCTTCGGCTCACTGCACGGCTCGCTGGGCCGCTCGCTTGTTCAAGTCTCTGTGCTCGGGCTTCAGCCGCTTGGGGCGTCTTCCGCTCCTGCGCTCAGAGCCTGCAAAACCAGCTAAGGGGTGCATACGTTGCGTTGTAAAATAGGCTTCCTTAGTCACCCGCTTTCTTCGGGCTTTGCACAAATATTTTGCTTTTAATAAAATTATAAATCATTCTCGGCGGCGAAAAATAGGAATAAGGAATATTTAAAGCCCTCCTCAAGCAGGCACCATCGTCAGCCTGTGTTTCCCCTGCTAAGGGGAAACACCACCCCAACTATCCCCCACCCACCCAGCAGTTTCGTCTGCTCGGGCTCCTACGCCTTCGGCGTATCCGCTCCCTGCTCGCCGAACCAGCTTTCCCCTAAAGGAAATTCTATTTCAACCTTATATTCACCATTCAATAAGCCACTAATATCTAATTTGAGTTTTTAAAGGTAACTTAGAATTATGCCCCCTATTATTTCTTTTCAAAATCAATCACCCAATCAATTTCAATTATTCCACCTCTGCCTTTTCGATCAAATCTCATATAACGATTTTTAATTTTATAACCCCATTTATCCGGCCTGATGTTGCGTTTCGTCGTAGGGCGAAAGACTGTCGAGCTTCTCCAGTTCTTTCTTGTCCATTTTGCTTAATGACTTGCCTAAATCATTATGTCTAAGAAAAAATGTTGTGGTACCCATACCTCAATCTTCCTTTATCCCTACTACCTCTTTAGCGTCCCTTTGGCGCATTTGGCTCATTTATGGCTCATATTCTAATGGTATACCATTCAATATACCATTCACAAAGTTAGTATACTATTCGCTTCCACTTAGCAGATTGTCCTTTGCCGAGGCACTTGATTTTGTTATCCTTCTGCATCTGTAAAAGCACCTTCTTAATCATTACACGGCTAACCGCAGGACAAGCTTTTTCAATATCAGAAATAGAAAATTCTCCATGCTGGCTATCAATAGCTTGCACTAATAAAGTTGTCTTGGCCCCACGCGCTGGTTTGATATTCTCCGCTCTTTCTTCAAATTCCTTATAGGCCGCAAGCACCGTCCCAAGGAAATAATTAAACCACGGGATCACGTTATGCTTGGCGTCGTGCCATTTTTGCGAGCTTTTATTTAGGGTCTCGTAATACGTTTCTTTTGATTGCTCAACGATGCGCTCAATGCTGATATATTTCCCGACCATAAAACCATGCTGATAAAGCGCAAGCAAGGTCAGAAGCCGCGAAACTCTACCATTACCATCACGAAAAGGGTGAATGCTTAAAAAATCAAGCACAAGACAGGCGACCGCATAAAGATCAGGATATTTGAGCTGTGAAATACTGTGCTCATAAGACAAACAGAGTTGCTTCATCATTTCCGGTGTTTTAGCGGCGCTGACCGGTTTAAAAATCACTTCAACGCGGCCCTCCGCATGCTTGCGAATAATGTCGTTATCTTTTTCTTTCCACTTACCGGCATCCCACGATTCGCCGCGGCAAAGCCGGTGCAGTTCTTTAATCGTCTCCGGAGTAATCTTAAGACTTTTATGTTTTGTATGAATCAACTCAAGCGCTTTGCGGTATCCAGAGACTTCTTCTTCCGAACGATCACGCGGCTTGCTATGGCCGATGATGAGCGGCTTTAAACGGGCGTGATCTACTGTAACGCCTTCAATACGATTCGACGATTCCGCGCTTTCAATAAGTGCCGTCTCAAGTAACGTCTTTAAAACTTGAGGTGATTGTTTTGCGTAGAGTTCCTGCTTGCCCTTGTATTCGGCGATTGAGTTTGTGAGCCAGACCGCGCTCAAAGGCAATTCGATATTTTCTCTCTTAAATGAGTTCATCTCTTATTTACTCCTTTTGTAGAGCATATAGGAATCCCATTAATTCCTCGCCCCACTGGTTTCTTCCGCCGATATTGCCTTTTTCAAGGCACCAATGAAGCTTTCTCTCTGTATTATCCACTAGACACCTCTCAATATGTTAATCACGGTATCCTCTCCAAACAATATTACCCCCTTTTTTAGAATACCAGTTATAACCTCATCTTGTTTCTTTATGTTTTCCCTGAAATCCGCCATTGTCATGAGCAAAGGATTGGCTCTCTTAGGCCTTAAGTTAGACAGCTTCATGCAAAAGTCTTCAACCGCTTTTGATTTCCCTTTACCAATGATAAACAGGACATCAACATCCTTTGCGTCTTTACTCTCAAGAATCGAACCGAACAGAATAATCGCCTTGCTTAATTTCTCTCCATCTTTAAAATCCTTGGCGTAAATTGAGGCGTGGGAGTTTTTTGACAAAGACTTATTCCTGCTTTCAATCAGCACAAGCTCGGTAATATTTTCGGCTTCTTTATTGTTGAGATTCAATACATAGTAAATGCCATTGCCTATCTTCCGGGAAACAAGGACGCTCTTTTTCTCAAGCGATTTTAATATTTTGTAGGCGCTACCAACGCTTATTTTTAATTCCCTTGATATCTGGTTCACATTAAACCTATTGGGGATATTCCTAAAAAGAAACTCTACTATTTTTGTAAGGTTAAGTGGAAACATAGTTATTCACTCCTAATGAATATTTATTCACTTTTAATGAATACATCATATATAAAGTTCCCCCTTATGTCAAGTATCTTTGGCATTATATAACGCGGCCTTTTCCTCAAGAAGTTTTTTAATCCTTCCTATCCTGCTGCCTTCCGGCATCTTGCTCCTAATTCCCAATTAATAACCGCGGTGTCTGAAACTCCGATTAACTCGCTAGCTATTTTACTGTCATGCCTGTATCCATCCTTATTTTCCTTGTCTTTTCGTCCAAGGTTTGCGGATATTACTTTCCCCGCATATTTTATATATGCGCCAAAAGTAACATTATTAAGTCAAATATTATCAATAAGTTGAGAAATTATATCTCGATAGAACCACGTTGCAATGGTTTCTTAGGGGAGGAGGTTTGGGGAGCCCCCTCTTGGGGGCAGATGGGCAAACTTTAA
>CAKKRH010000048.1 GCA_919902675.1 Omnitrophica bacterium GWA2_41_15 | reverse complement strand
TCGCCTTTGCGAAAATATATATATCCTTTTTTCTTTCCGCAAATACGATCGTCCAGCTCCTGGCATAATCTTTCCAAAGGTCCGGCCAGCCTATGCGATACCTTGAGCGCCCAGACCCAAAGTATAAACACCGAAAACAAAAACCCCAGGATCGCGATGCCCGCGGCCTTTTGCGCGGCAGGGATTAAGGTATAACCGATGGCTTCAGGTATGCCCATCTCACCGGCCACCACATTAAAGATCAAATAATAAAGACAGACAACCCCTATGCTCATCGGCACCACGGTTGAAAAAAATACTAAGTTTAAAATCTTGCGCTGGAAACGGTTAGCGATAACCGGACGCCTGCGGCACTTCTCTTTTCTCTTCACCCTGCCCTTCCTTTCTAATTATCCCGTTCTTCCTTTGTTATGCTTTATCCGCACTTTTAGGAAGAGCGGGGTGAACCCCGCCCTTCCTATTTTCAGCTAATCGCTCTATGGCAGGAAGGGCGGGGTTCATCTTACACCTCGCTTAAGCGGAACTTATTTACTCTTAAAAAATTGCTTCAAATACTCTAAAAATTCGCTGGCCCTTGAAGGCCCTCCCTTAACGATTTCTTTTTCCGGAATTGATTCTATGGCGGCTTTTTCATATCCCACTTTTATATCGGAATAGCCGCCTTCGGCATCACTCTGGGTATTATCCGAATCGGTCATTAAGGCAATTGCCCCGACAGTGCCTGAAGGAAACCTCCCAAAGGCGGCCCTATAGTCCTCAAAAACGTTCCTTTCCTCCTGTATCCACTCCCCCATCCTTTCCTTGCCGGATTCAAGAACAATCAGCTTGATATTTTTAAAAAAAGGGCTGGTTAAAATCGCGCCTT
The DNA here is from genome assembly GCA_919902675.1 of Omnitrophica bacterium GWA2_41_15. Classification (GTDB taxonomy): domain Bacteria; phylum Omnitrophota; class Gorgyraeia; order Gygaellales; family UBA12090; genus UBA12090. Next base: position 4,968 of record CAKKRH010000048.1, on the reverse strand, counting down.
GAGGCAAATCTTCAGACCAGACATATTCCAGGCAACGGGTATTGGTAAAAATCATTGCCGGAAAAATCACATAAAACCGGACCGCGTAATCGTCGCGCTCTATCCAGGATTTCCTGGACCTGTCATTTTCGCGGCTCTTAGAGGGAAATTTATCCACCTTCCAGCGCCAACTCAGATAAGGATACTTTTTGGGGCTGAATTTAATCAGATAGAATAATCCTGAAGATGCCTTCCGGCTTTTTCCGGTAAGATACCCCGCGGGGTCGCGCGGAGTTACCGTATAAAGCACCCGGCCATGAAAAATCTTTTCCTTCCATTCCTTAAGCGCGTTTTCCCGGTTAAAAGAAAACCGCTTTAACTCTGTCAACCCAAGAACCGCTCCGAATGAAACGATAACGCCTGCTATAAGAACCGCCAAGCCAATCTTTCTCATCCGGCTAACCTGTCCGATCAGTTTAAAAAATACTCTTGATATTAGCCAGAGACTTGATTGCCTCATATTCCCCTATCTTTATCAGTTCTTCTATCCTGAAAAAATCAAACCACTCTACCCCCATGGCTACCGGACTTATCAGGACATCGGCCCTCTGACAGTCGGCCTCGGCAATGGCATATTCCATTGTCTGCATACTATTTACGATAATATCAAAGATGTTCGGAAAAAACATCCGGTTAAGGCCGGATTGAAATTGATAAGAAAGCTTATCTAAGAAACTCCCTTTCTCAGCCTTTTCCCTTTCTTTCTGTTTGAGCAGCTGCTTAAAGTCATGGCTACGCGCCATACTCTCGGGACTGGGCAGAACATTCACCGCGATTATCTTATTTATGCCCATCTTTACCAACGTTCCCACTGCCACCGGCTCAATTATTCCTCCGTCAATAATTAAATCACCGTTAATAACCCGCGGGGCAAAGACAGCCGGGATCGCGATACTGGCCATCACCGCGTCCACAATCCTGCCGCTGTTAAAAATAACCTCCTGGCGCCTGGTGATATTACAGGCGACCACCCGCAAAGGAAGCCTGACATCCTGGAAGGTCTTATTGCCGATATGCTTTTCTAAAAACCTGCGGATTTTATTGCCCTTGGCCAGAGACATCTTATGAAAACAAAGGTCGATTAAGAGGCCGTAGGCCTTAAGGCGGTTGTTGTTATATTCCATCAGCATATTCTGGATTTCCGAGCTGTTTAAGCCTGAGGCCCACAATGCCCCGACCAGCGCCCCCATACTGGAGCCGGCAATCATATCTATCTGGATATTTTCCTTCTCTAAAACCTTGATTACCCCGATATGCGCCAGGCCGTAGGCCGCCCCGCTGCCCAGGGCCAGGCCCACCCGAATACCTCCTATTTCCCGGGCAATTCTCCGGACTGAGCGGGAATACTCTAATTCAATATACTCGGTTACAATCCTTTTGGTTGGCTTGCCTATTTTCCTGTAAACCTCATCCAGGGCCGGCAAGGAGGCATAAATACTATGCTTCAAAGAAGAGGCAATCTCCTCGCAAGAAGGCTCTCCGTCCTGCTTGAGCCGGGCCAGAATTAAGCTTACTTTTTCCTGGGCCGAGCTTACCTTCTGAGATAAATCAAACAAAAGGGATTTTGTCTTTCCTAAACTATTAGCATCGCAATTACTCAGCAAATGAACAGAGTCGGACTGGTTGAGGGCGTTAAAAACCGCGTCTTCAACCAAAGGCGGCAGTTTAACAATTATGTAGTGGTAACTTCCGGTAAAATAGGTCAAAAAGGCATTAAATCTGCTGACATAAGAAGCGCTTGAACTGTCGTAGATAACGTTGACCAATCTCACCCCGGAAAAGGCATCTTCCGATATCGCGCTATTTAAAGATTCCTCCGCGGGAAGCGAAGAATCCAGCTTAACCATCCATAAGCCGCCGGACGCGCCAGAGACACCGTTAACAGAGTCAAAGTCACGGTAAAGCTGATCTTTGGCTGAGGCCACATTTATCAGCAGGACATCTTTCTTGGTCTCCTTCTTCAGGCTTAAGGCCAGATTCGCCGCGTAGACCGCGCATCCGGTATTAGCGGATATGCCGAAAACCGAGATGATGTTGCTTTCAAAAATCTTCTTCTCAGCCTGATCTTTTTTCTTAAGCCGACGGGACAAGGTGTGGCTGATGTCAATGGCTAAACGCGGGGCGTTGTTTAAGATACCGCGGAAATCCTCCGGGGTAATCTCTAAAATCTTAGAGTCGTTAGCCGCCTGGGCGCTTACCGAATGATTCTCACCCAGAAGCGAAGAAATCATCCCAAAGTAACGCCCGCAGTTAAGATACTCCAGGGTCTCCTCAGTCCGGTCCGGGGGATTAATAAAAACCCTGATTCTGCCGCTGATAACGCAATAGAAGGCGGTAGGAATGTTTCCTTGTCTATAAATAATATCCCCTTTGGCATATTCTACGACTTTGCTTTTTTGCATTATCAAATTTTTCTCGGACTCGCTAAGCCGGGCAAAGACCGGGGCATAATTAACGATAAAGACCTTATCCGGGTCTTTTTTGATAATGCTGGAAAGATTAAAAAAATCCATATTTTCCTCGCTTCGCTCGCAAGATTACAGAAAATGTTACTTAATGATTTCGTTCTCCAACCACTCAAAGTCTCCGCTAAGGACCTTTTTGGCGATTTTAAGCGCGGGCCGGTCAGAATTAGTGGAAATACCTTTAAAACTTCCGCCAATCCGCTCCCGGGCCTGGCGGCAGTAAAGATCCGCCAAATCAATAGAAGTATTGTTGGTTTCTTTGGCTAAGCTTTGGGCATAAGAGCAAACCGCCGAAATCACAAACAGCTCCGAACCGATATCCACAAAGCGGTTAAGCGTATTCTGGCGGGACTCCAATTTCTGTTGATGAATAAGCATATTTAGGAATATCACCCGCGCCAACCGTTTAGAGGCATTCTGGACAAAAAGCATATGCCTGCTCAATATCACCGGCAAATCCTTAAACCTCTCGGCGCCCCAACAAGGGATCAGCAGCTTAAAATACCACAAGACGTAAAATAACCCGGTAGAGACAGCCAGTCCTATCCTCTTAAAGAACGGGGTCCTGCCTCCCATTACCGCCAGCATCCTTCTTAGATGCGGGTCCAGAGCCTCCCGGGCGATAAACAGGCGCATAATCTGGCTGGTGCCTTCAATGATTAGGTTTATCCGGGAATCCCTAAACATCCTCTCTACCGCGTATCCCGGCTCGCCCCGGCCTTTCAGGGAGGCGGCAGTCTCATAGCCTCTCCCGCCGCGGATCTGCAGGGTATCGTCAATCACCTTCCAGGAAGTTTCCGCGCAGAACATCTTGGCCATTGCCGCCTCTAAGCGGATATCCAGCTTCCCGGCATCCGCCATATGCGAGGCCAGCCAGGTCAGGGCGTCTATGGCCAGGTTATTTGCCGCCATAGCCGACAATTTCACTGCCACCCCTTCATGTTCGCCGATAGGAAGCCCCCACTGTTTTCTTTCCTTAGACCACTTACGGCTAATCGCCAGGCACCATTTGCTCATCCCGGCTGCTGCCGCGGGGATAGTCAGCCTTCCGGTATTTAAGGTAACAAAGGCGATCTTCAGGCCTTCGCCTTGCGCCCCCAAGATATTTTCCTTCGGCACCTTGAGATTGTTAAATTTCAAAAGTCCAAGCTTAACTCCATGCAGGCCCATAAAATTACAGCGGTAAGCCGCCTCAAAACCTGGTGTATTGGTTTCTACGATAAAAGCGGTAATCTGTTTCTTCTCTTTACCTCTTTCTATCTTGGGAGGGGTATTGGCCATCACGATCAAGATGTCAGCTATATTGCCGTTAGAGATCCAGAGTTTCTCTCCATTAATCAAATAATGTTTTCCGTCTTCGGTAGGAGTGGCGGTGGTCTTCATTGTCCGGGGGTCAGAGCCGGCGGTAGGCTCGGTAAGCGCGAAACCGGAAATGGCCCCTTTTCTGAATCCGGGCAGATATTTTTTCTTCTGCTCTTCGGTGCCGAAATAGCTTAAAGGCGTGGGCACCCCGATACTCTGATGCGCGGACAAAAGCACTGTGGTTGAGCCGCAGTAACTGGCAATCAAATGCATTGCCCGGCTGTAATTCACCTGGTTCAGGCCCAGGCCGTCATATTCCGGTTTAATCTTCATCGCGAAGGCCCCTAAATCGGCTAACCCCTTGAGGACGCTCTCCGGGATTTCACCGGTTCTATCCACCTCATCCGGGTCAAGGTGAGCGCTTAAAAAGGCCTTTAATTTTTCCTGGTAGTCCGTGCCAATCTTCTTATCCGCTTCAGACTGCCGGGGAAAAGGATAAATCAAATCCCAGTGCAGTTTTCCGTGAAAAATCTCCCGGACAAAGCTGGGGTAATTCCACTCCTTCTCCCGGGAGGCCTCGGCCAACTCCAAAGAGGCCAACTTTTCTTTGTCGATATTCTTATCAAACATCTCCATAATCTATACCTCCTTGGACCTTGCGTAACGCATCAATCCCCCCCGAAAAGGGGGAAAGCCTATTCCCATAATCGTCCCGATATCCACATCCGAGGGCTCATTACAAACCTGCTCCTTTAGACACAGTCTGGCCTCATCAATCATCCGGGAAAGCAGCCGATCTAAAATATTCTCATCAGACAGGGTTGTCTTTTGCGGATTGGGCAATAACCCATACACTTCTTTATTCGGCGCTTTTTCTTTTGCCTTATGAATGTAAAAACCTTTACCGGTTTTCTTGCCGAACCATTTTTGCTCGTAGACTTTCTTAAAAATCTGGGGCACCTTTAACCTGGGCCCTAAGTTCTCCTCTAACAAACAAGCCACCTTATAACCTACATCTAACCCGATTTCATCCATTAAAGTAAACGGCCCCATCGGCATACCAAACTCCAGCATAATCTTATCTATGCGCTCAAAACTTATCCCTTGCTCAAGGATAAACCCGGCCTCATTAAGATAGGGCAAAAGGATTCTATTTACCAGG
>CAKKRH010000047.1 GCA_919902675.1 Omnitrophica bacterium GWA2_41_15 | reverse complement strand
ATTTCGAATTTGGTTGCGGCCAGAGGCCGCTCCAGGTTAATCATGTCTGATCATATTTCTCAAAATCAGGGTCAATCTCATTTCCCCCGGCGTCTTCACCGAGGTCTATAATGACGTCCGAAGGTTCGTCTTCCTCATAACGCTTGGATGCCGCCGCTAGTTGTGGCCTATTTTTCTTCAATAACCGGTTCTCTTTATTTCCAGCGCGATCAACCCTTGCCACGTGTTCCCCTCCGCCATGCGCGGTATTTCTTGTTTTCATGCCGCTGCTATCACCCGTATCGAAGAATCCGATCGTTCCCTGGAGCTGTTCCGACTGAGTGCTGAATTCCTCCGCCGTTGAGGATAATTGTTCTGACGCCGCGGCGTTTTGCTGAATTACCGTGCTCAATTGATGAATCGCCTTATTGATCTCCTCGACGCCCGCCTCCTGTTCGGCGCTGGCAACGCCGATCGACTTTACCAATTCCGCCGTCTTCTGGATTTCAGGCACAAGCTTTGTCAACATCTCGCCTACCTTGCCGGAAACCTTCATGCTGCGAACGGACAGTTGGTTAATTTCTCCCGCCGCCACCTGGCTTCGTTCCGCAAGCTTACGCACCTCGGCTGCCACGACTGCAAAGCCTTTTCCATGGTCCCCTGCCCGCGCCGCTTCAATAGCCGCGTTCAGCGCCAGCAGGTTGGTCTGTTCTGCAATATCTTCAATGATAGATATTTTATTCGCAATCTCTTTCATGGTATCTACCGCTCCGGAAACCGCATCACCACTCTCCCGTGCATACGTGGCCGCATTCGCCGCAATGGTTCCAGTCTGTTTGGCGTTATCGGCATTCTGCCTGACGGTGGCTGACATCTCCTCCATAGAGGCTGACAACTCCTCAATGGAGGCCGCCTGCTTCGTAGACCCCTCCGCCATCTGAAGGGCGCTCGAGCTCATTTGCTGGCTCCCGGCCAGGACGCTGCTTCCTGCATCCTGCACGTTGAAAACCACCTCAGCAAGTTTCTGTATCATCAGCGCCAATGTTTGCATCAAAACGTCCTCCGGGGAACGCTCCCTGACTTCAACCTTCAGATTACCGTTGACAATCTCCTTTGCCACGCCGGTAATCTTCCTTGTTGAATCAACAAGCTCGCCCACCGATTTCATCAACTGGCCGATCTCATCCTTGCTTTTCACCTCAGTGTCCACAGACAGGTCGCCCCTGGCTAATCTATTGACTATAGCGAGAACCTCAGTCATGGGATGGGTAATACTCCGGCTGAGTAAAAGCGCTATCACGAATCCTGCAATACTTATTATTGCAATGGCTATTACGGTATTCCGTATTCCACTGGCTATCATTTGGTGCATCTCCTGAGTTGCTTCTTCGCCGGACGTCTCCATTTCTTTTTGAATATTGGTAACCTCTTTCAGTATCTTTTCAGACGCCATATCGTATTCATCCATAACGACGTTGCCATCTTCCCAGTTTACCAGATATGCGTTAAACATCCTGTTGCCTACTTCCCACATCCGGCCAAGATCGTCCTTTATTGCATCAAGTATTTTCACGTGTTCCTTGTCGCCATTGCCCCTGTTAATTCCTACCAACTTTTCAATATATACGTGGGCATCATCTAAATTTGGCCTGGCCTCGCTATCAATAACCTTTTTGTCTTTAGTCAATGAGGCGTCGGTAATGAACTGCCAGATATTTGCTACCTTTAATTGCAATTCTTTTCCGGTTTTTATCTCTTCCTGAATACTTTTATAATGGTTAATGTCCCCTTTAAACTCCCACATCTGCTTAACCACGAAAACAGAAAATAACAGGACAGCAAAGGCAATCAGGCCAAATGCCAGGCCCAGCCGCGTTCTGATTTTCAAGTTTCTTAGTGACATATTTCTCCTCCGTAAACCTTTTATGAAAACCCTGGAAAATAAAAATAAAACAGTAACAGTTCACCGCAGAGGGCGCAAAGAGCGCAAAAAGACTAAAGCCATAGATTTCCTGGCGAGGCCTCTGGCCGCAACCAAAAAAGCCTTTTCAGACTCAAGAAATATTGAGGTGGTACGGTAAGGCGGTTCCGTAAAAATACCTTTATTGTTACGAGCCAAACCATCCGCACAGCGGATAGCCGTTGCTTTTTTCCGTGTGTTCAGTGTATTCCGTGGTTATTTACTCTTACATAAC
>CAKKRH010000046.1 GCA_919902675.1 Omnitrophica bacterium GWA2_41_15 | reverse complement strand
GCTTTCTAATTTATCAATGGGGTTAAAAGACCTGATAGGGAAGTTTAAGGTAAAAGGAAAATAAGGAGGGTTAAGCCAAATGAAAAGGCAGAAAAGTAAAGTATTTTTTACGGCAATGGCGGGAATATGCGCTTTTATTTTATTCGCTCAAACGGGATTTGTCCGGGCGGATGAAAAGGACGAAACTATTAATGCCCTGTTGGACAGGATTTCCAATCTAGAGAGAAAAGTGGATGAAATGAACAAGAAGATGGAAATCAATAAGTCCGTAGAGACCGCCGGCTTTAGCGAAGAAGTGATACATAGGAAAATCGAGCATGTTTTAGCCCAGAAAGAACAAACCGAAGGCGGCCTGCTTAAGGCGGTAAAAGATATCAATGTCAGCGGCTTTGTGGATACCAGTTTTACTAATAATCTTCAGAATCCCGATACCAGTTCCGCGACATCCGGAGGCGGGGCCAATGTGGCCAGGGTTTTTGATACTGAGGCTAATAATTTTAATGTCCGGGCCGCGGAGATGGTCTTTGAAAAACTTACTCCCGATGAAGGCGGGGCGGGTTTTCGCACTGACCTTTACTTTGGCTCAGACGCGGAGGTAATTACCCCTAATGGTTCAGCCCGCGACCAGTTTGACCTGGAACAGGCCTATATTCAGCTTAAACCCGATGGTTTCAAACTGCCTATCGGTAATTGGCAGTGGCTTAAATTAGGAAAATTTGTTACGATGCACGGCTCCGAGGTAATTGAAGCCAAAGATAATTGGAACTTCAGCCGCGGCTTGCTTTTTGGCTATGCCATACCCTTTACCCATACCGGTATCCGGGCAGGTTATCAGCTTACCGACAGCCTGGCCGGCTATTTAGGGGTCAATAACGGCTGGGATAATGTGAAAGACAATAATCGTGGCAAGTCGCTTGAGGCGGCATTGGGATTGACGGCAAGCGATAAGCTTTCTTTTAACCTGGCCGGCATGTATGGTCCGGAACAGACCACCAATAATCATTCCCAAAGGGCGCTTATAGATTTTATTACCACCTATAAACTGCATCCTAAATTGACATTTATGCTTAATGCCGACTACGCCCATGAAGAAGACGGCGTAACCGCCGGCAAGGATGCCGAATGGAGCGGTGTTGCCGCTTATTTGAAATATGATTTAAGCGAGAAGATAAGCCTGGTAAACAGGACGGAGTTTTTTAGCGATCCCCAGGGCCTGCGGCTTACCGCCGGCAATCCTCAGGATATATGGGAGACGACCTTTACCTTTGAGGTCAGGCCATATAAAAATCTGATTACCCGCCTGGAATATCGCTATGACGAATCCAGTTCCAACATCTTCAGCCCGCATACCCCTCCTAAATCAGGAGATCATCAGGACACGATAGCCTTACAGGCAATCTACTCGTTCTAATAAAGAAGCCAGGAGGCGGGCATTAGGCCTTAAGTAAATAAAAAACCCTCGCGCTTAAACAGGCGAGGGTTTTTTATTATCCTCGAATCCTCCGGATTTTACAAAAGACCGCCAAAAACCGCTCCCGCTTTTTCTATTCTTTTTCCCTTAGCGGGATTTTGTCCGGGCTTTTATTTTCAGCTTGTCTATTTTATCCTGGACATACCAGGAAAAGTATCCTTTATACCGCTTTTGCAGGTTTGGTTTTCTCCAGTCGCGCGTTGTGATAATTCCGCGGCAATTTTTATTTTGGCAGACGCACTTAAAGGAATAGTCAAAGTCAGCGTCGGTCATCGCGTAATCGTAGGTTATCTCCTCACCTGAGGCAATATCCCGCCTCGCGGCCATCAAGAGATGCCCCTTTATCCCGGCGTTAGGCTCACAGCTGTGGTTAAAGAAATCATCATCCTCAAGGGTGCCTTTTTTAGAAGAGACCAAATAAAATCCCTCAGCTACCTTGGTGGCGTAATTTTCAATATCCTTAAATTCTCCTTTAGATAGTCGGTTGAAATCATCCTGAGTTATAATAAAGCCTCCCCAGACCGAGATTATCTCATCCTTCTTTATCGGCTCAATGGCGAAGACGCCCTTATGGTGTATTCTCGAGGAGCGAACCTTGACCTTTTTGTTTAGATAAGAGTGTTTAAGCATACTGTGTATAGTTTATAGTTGATAGTTTATAGCTGATAGTGTATGGCTATAAGCCAACGGTTAAAATTGGTTTTTAATTATTGAAATTCCTTCTTTTCTAAGTCCGGACAGGACGCGGCTAAACACAAGTTTGTTTTGTCCTAGGTCCTCCATAAAGATAAGGCCGGATTGTTTGATTTTATCTTCTAAAAACAATTTGGCGATTAATGCCGGGACCGCGGCGGTTATTTTTTGCATTGAATTAAGCTTTTCTTTTTTACGCGAATGGCTTTTCAGGCGCCAGAGAATTTTTTTACTTTTAGTTGAGAGGATAATTTCGGAAAGGGTGAAATTATCCTCTTTTGGCGCCTCCAGGATTTTTTTAGAAAGCATCAAATTTTCTTTTTTTAAGAATCCCTGGTTTTGTAAAAAATTAAAAAAAGTCATAAAGCCGTCCGGCCGGACCACCCGGCATTGAAAACTTTTAAGCTCAGGCTTCTCCAGGAGATTTTCAAAGCCACTGGCGCAAAGATAACTTTCAGCCTTAATTCCAAAAAACTTTTCTTTTTGCAGCCCGGCAAAAGGAGGAAGTTTTTTCTTTTTGCCTTTGATTATCTGCCAGGAGGGGATTTGATGCTCCAAGATCAAGTCCTCAAAGCACCATAAAAAAGGAAAGAAGTGTTTATTTGGCGAGAGCGAGCCGGCCTTGACTTCGATTTCCTGAATGTCAGGATGTAGAGATAGTTCTTTTCCTAAGATTAGGTTTACCAGCCCGGGTGAGAAACCGCATCCGGCAATTACCGTGATGCCGCTTTTTTCAATCCGCGTTTTTCGCTCAAGATAAAATTCAGGGTCTAAATCCGAGACGTCTATGAGGTTTTTTTTGTAGCGCAGGGCTAATTTCAGGCAATCTTGGCCCAGGCTTCCGGCCAGGGCTCCGATTATAAGAGCGCACTCTTTAACCTCATTATCACCTTTGGTTAAAAGGGTAACTTTATAGCCGGGCCTATTTTTCTTTAGATAGCAGGAAATCGCCCGGGCAATACGGCCGTTACCCAGGATGACAATGCCGCTCTTTGAGCGCCCATTGATTATAACTGCCATATCCTGGGCATTATCAGGCTGGCGTGGTGGATTTCAGGAGAGTAGTATTTTAAAGCGGAAAGTTTTTCGCCTA
>CAKKRH010000045.1 GCA_919902675.1 Omnitrophica bacterium GWA2_41_15 | reverse complement strand
TGCGCTGTTACATAAAATTTTTAATAACAGCGCACAGAGCAATTGAGCAATCGAGTAAATAGAACAATAGACAAGAAAAAAGCTCAATTGCGGTCTATTTTCTATTGTTCAATTGTTCAAAAACTTCTGTAACAATGTACTAACTGGGTCAATCGCTCGATCACTTAATCTTTAGTTTATTTTTGAGTCCGCGCTGGACCGCCTCCGGCACAAACGAGGAAAGCTCGGCTCCTAATTCCGCGGTTTCTTTTATCAGCCGGGAGGAAAAATAGGAATATTGCTCTGAAGGCATCAAAAATATAGTTTCCACATCCTGCGATAGCTTGCGGTTAGTCAGGGCCATCTGGAATTCATACTCAAAGTCAGAAAGCATCCTTATGCCTCTGACAATTACCCCGATATTATTTTTCCGGGCATAATCAACTACCAGGCCGTCAAAGTCGCTGATAATCACCCCGTCCATACCGGAAGTAGCCTCCTTAAGCATTTCAATACGCTCTTTTAGGGAAAAAAGCGGTTTTTTTTGTGAATTATGGGCTACCGCAACTATAACCGTATCGAATATCTTTTTGGCTCTAAGGATAATATCAATATGTCCGTAGGTTACCGGGTCAAATGAACCGGGATAAATAGCTTTTTGGCACATGCGGCCCTCGCTTTGCTCGGGAGACTACAGAGAACAGATTACAGAGTATGGATTGCTCTCTCATAAAACGATAATATTTTGTCTCCGTAATGCTTTTGCTTAAAAAGTATTAAGCTGCCTTCAGTTTGCGGCAGCTCTTCTTTTTTACAGTGTTCTATCACCACTATTCCTAAAGGTGTTAATATATCATAAGAAATTATAGCGAGCAAGGACTTTTTTGCCAGTCCCGTTTGGTAAGGCGGATCAAGAAAGATTATGTCAAATTTAAGTCCTTGTCTTTTAAGAAAACAGGGCGCCTCCAAGGAGTCTTTTCGGTAAATCCGGCAGTTAGGGCCGTTAGCGTCCGCACGGGGTTTAATGCCTAAAGAAATAAGGTTGATTTCAATAAGTTTCAGGCAATTAATGTCAGAATCCACAAATACGACTTTTTTCGCTCCGTAAGAAAATGCCTCTATACCCACCGCTCCTGAACCGGCAAAGAGTTCAAGAAACACGCTGTCTTTAACCGAATCACCTAAGCAATCAAAGACGGCCTTACGCACCTTGTTTTGGGTGGGGCGGATATTTTTAGGGAATTTGATTTGTCGGCCTTTAAGTTTTCCTGAGATTACCCGCATAGTGCTCCGTTAACTTAATCCTTATGAGTATAGCGAAAGTTAACTCCGCACTTCCGCTAGGGGGGCAAGCCCCCCTTCGGCGTCCCGCCTACGGCGGGACTGAGCACCCCCCAAGCGTGGGGGACAATCTCCCCCACGCCCCCTTTATTGCACCGTTAACATTTAAAAATTAATTTAACGGTGCAATAGTGTTTTAATCGCTTTAGCGAATTTATTTTTAGGGAAAGAGCTGAATTTTAAACTGCGTTTATTTTCATCCAGAATCTTAAAATCCACTCTCAGGTATTCACGGGGAAGGCACTCTTCTATTTTATCCGCCCACTCAACGGCGGTTATTCCATCAGAGTAAAAATATTCTTCGTAGCCAATTTGTTCTAACTGACGGATATTTTTAAGGCGGTAGAGGTCAAAGTGATTAAGGGTCAACTTTCCTCTATATTGGCGCATCAGGACAAAGGTCGGGCTTAAAACCTTATTTTTAGCGCATCCTAAGCCGATAGCCAACCCCTTGACAAAGGCGGTTTTTCCTGAACCGAGGTTGCCGGCTAAGGCTAAAACGTCTCCGGATTTCAGCCGCGTGGCTAATTTAGCGGCTATTTCCTGGGTTTGTTTGAGTGAATGAGAGAGTATGTTCATTATTCTTTGTTCAATATTCGATATTCAAGGTTGTTGCCATCAAAAATGCTGGTATCCTTTCGGCTCTAATATTTTTTCCCGGCAGTCTTTGGTGATTATCTTCAGGCCGTGTTTTTCCTTGCGAATTTCACCTATCATTTTGAAGAAGGGGTTATTTTTTATCAGCCTTCTTGCCTCTTTCGGTTGTAGAGTAAAAAGCAATTCATAGTCTTCCCCCATATTCAGGGCTTCAGCCGGTGACTTGGCCTCGCTAGAAACCGGAATAAGCTCTTCGTAGATAATCGCGCCGACTCTGCCGGCTAAGGTCAGCCTGTGTAGATCTATGCTTAGGCCGTCGGATAGATCCATCATCGCGCTTAGGCGGTAATTATTAACCAAATAATTCGCCTCCTTTATCCTGGGCGTAAACTTTAAATGCCTGCCGTAGAGGGAGCCGCCGAGGGAACCGCTGACAAAAATCAGGTCTCCCGGCTTCGCCCCGGACCTCAGGGTGAGATTTTTCTTAAGCACTTCACCGATCATCGAGACATCAACTATTAACTTTTGCGATGAGCTTAAATCTCCTCCTACGATATCGGTTTTGAATTTTCCGGCCAAAGCCAATGCCCCTTTGTAAAATCCGCTAATAAATTCTTTTGCTTGTCTTCCCGGGAAGCCCAGAGATATGAGGGCGTATTTCGGCTTTCCTCCCATTGCCGCGATATCGCTCAAAGAGCAAGCTATCGCCTTATGGCCGATATCTCGCGCGGAGGTATCAGGAAAAAAGTCAGTTCCTTCAATCAGCATATCGCAGGTAAAGAGCTGATATTTATCCCGGGTATATTTTAAAACCGCGGTATCGTCTCCAATGCCGCCGACTACCGAAGGAGAGTTTTTAATCCCGCGGCTTATCCTTTGAATCAAATCTAATTCTGAAACCCTAGCTGATAACATTGGGAATGTTTTTGTCAAAAGGCGGCTTGATCAGCCCTTTTTCGGTGACAAAGGCGCGGATAAATTTATCTGGAGTAACATCAAATGCGGGATTATACACCTTGACCCGGGAATGGGCAACTTTTTTAGACTGCAGGTGGATAACCTCTCGCGGTTTCCTATGTTCAATAGGTATGCCTTTACCGGATTTTAATTTCAAATCAAAGGTGGAAACCGGTGCCACGATATAAAAAGGTATCTTGTGGTAATGGCTCAAAATGGCCAGGTTAAAGGTCCCGATTTTATTAGCCGTATCGCCGTTAGCGGCTATGCGGTCTGCCCCGGCAAAGACCTTGTCAATTTTACCTTCTTTCATCAAATAACCGGCGGTATTATCAGCGATCAGGGTTACATCAACATTATGCTCTTTTAATTCCCAGCTGGTCAACCTGGCTCCCTGCAAAAGCGGCCGGGTCTCACAGGAATAAACTTTAAAAGATTTGCCTTCTTCCTTCGCCCGGTAAAACACCCCTAAAGCCGTTCCGTAGTCAGCGGTAGCCAGGGCTCCGGCGTTACATACAGTTAAGCAGGTATCTCCATCTTGGATAAGCCCAGAGCCATAATCCGCCATCTTGCGGCAGACCGCTTTATCCTCCTCCAGTATTTTTAGGGCTTCTTTTAGCAGGGATTTCTTATCACATTTTTTCATCCTCTCCAAGGCCCAAAAGAGATTTACTGCCGTAGGCCGGCTGGAGGCCAGATATTTGATCACTTGCTCTAATTTTCTTTTAAAAGCGTTGATATCCCCGCCAGGACAATCCTTCATCCCCAAGACCACCCCTAATGCCCCGGCAATTCCGATGGCTGGGGCTCCGCGCACCTTCAATTCCTTGATTGCCTTCCATATTGATTTCACCTCCCGGCAATCTAAATATTCCAGCTTCAAAGGAAGCTTGGTTTGGTCAATTATCCGTACGCAGTCATTCTTCCATTCAATAGTGTTAATGGGCATTTTATTTCCCCAATAGTCTGGCTAAAAAGCTCTTTTTTATCCCGATGGCCGCGTAAGGGCAGACCTCGCGGCAGCAAAAACAGGAAATACACTGTGAATAATCAATTATAATCTTTCCGTTCTTATTACTCATTGTCTTTTGAGGACAGTTATTCACGCAGGCATCGCATGATTGGCAGATATCCGTATCAATCCTGGGCCAAAAGGTAAGCCATTTCTTGAGTAAATTAGCGGCAAAGCCCGGAAGGTTATTTAAAATAGCCCGGGGCAGAGAAATCTCCGGGAGTTTAAATCCTCGGATAACCACATTCTTAAGACTCTCCCCGAGGATATCAACATCATTCAAAGAAGCTCCGGAAAAATTTCTTTTTAAGGCTTCTCTAATAGTATAGATATTCTCAGGTTTGGCATTCATAATAGCCGCTAAGACCGTATCTACGGCCACAGGGTTGCTACCTGCCACTATCAGGCCGATATCCCTTTTGGTCCCGGAGGTTGCCGGGCCGTTGCCTTCAATTCCGGCTATGCCGTCAACTATGCTTAATGCCGGTTTAACCGCCGTATAGACATCTAAAAGCATCTTGGCAAAGTGTTCCGGCTGTTGAAAGTTTTTATGGCACTCCAGCTTGAATGTCCCGGGGATAAGCCCAAAAAGGTTCTTCACTGCCCCGGTTAAAATCATATACTCGTGGGTCTTGAATTTAGGGAGATTCAGGATATAATCGCAGTCCTTGACATGCTGGGCCAAAGTAAAATATCCTTCCATAAATCGCTTATCAAAGGTTACCAGCTCTACCGCCTCTTCTTCGGCGATTTTTCTGATACCGGTCTCTTCGTATACCTTAACGACATTTTCCATCTCTGATCCAAACACGCTGGGTCCGTCGCCGATATAAATCTTACAATTAATTCCCTTAAGTAAGCGCAGGACCTGGCGGGTGAATTCCGGATGGGTGGTTATAGCCGCGCTAGGTGAGGCCGCCATCAAAAGATTAGGCTTAACCAAAACTTTAGAGCCCGGTCGGATAAATTTCTCTATCCCCCCGATAAGCCGCAGAGCCTCCTTAATCTTCTCTGCCAGCTCATCCGGCTGGTAGCTCTTACATTTTATTATAGATACCTGGAGTTTAGACATTATTATAAGCGAAATGAAAAAACTACGTTATTGAATTAAGTGTGTGTTCCCGGCCCTTGCCCCGGAATTACGCTTTATCTCCCCGAAATTCCCTTTAGTATTAGATCAAATAATCTAATAGCATTTTCGCTAGTATCCTTGGCGATTTCTTCAAGGCTGCAGCCTCTTAAATCCGCTACAAATTGTGCTAAGAGCCGGACATTGGACGGCTGGTTACGCTTGCCGCGCTGGCCTTCGGGAGAAAGATACGGGCAGTCGGTTTCCAGCAATAG
The DNA here is from genome assembly GCA_919902675.1 of Omnitrophica bacterium GWA2_41_15. Classification (GTDB taxonomy): domain Bacteria; phylum Omnitrophota; class Gorgyraeia; order Gygaellales; family UBA12090; genus UBA12090. The sequence continues at coordinate 27,993 of CAKKRH010000045.1, read as the reverse complement.
CCGGTCAGAGGGGACATATTTTACCAGCTCCCGTAAGGCCTCCGACTTCTTATAAGTTACATTGCAGGTAAAAGAAATATACAGCCCTAAATCCAGGCACTTTTTGCAGAAATCCCGGCTCCCGGAAAAACAGTGGACTACCCCCTTAAGAGCCAGTCCTGCGGCGCGGGATTTAAGTATGTCTATAGTATCCGCCTCGGCCTCACGGGAATGAATAATCAGCGGAAGCTTGGATTCCAGGCTTAAGCCTATAAAACGGGAAAATAAATCTCTCTGTCTATCTTGAGGGGAAAGATTGCGGTAATAGTCCAGCCCCACCTCACCAACGGCAACCACCTTTTCATTCTTAAGCAATTCCGGGATGCGCTGGAAGTCCTCTTCCCCTGCCTCAGCGGCGCTATGGGGATGGATACCTATAGAGGCAAATACGTTTTCATATTTTTTGATCAGGTCCAGAGAGGCCAGGCACCCCCGCATATCCGAGCTGACATTGATTATATATTTAACCCCGGCCTCAGCGGCCCTGGCAATAACTTCTTGGCGTTGGGAGTCAAAATCAGAGAAATCCAGATGGGCGTGGGTGTCAACCAGCATTTTCAATTCTGGGAAAGAGCGGCACGCCTTTTGTTATCTGGGAAGAGGCAAATTGTTCCTGTATCATCTTGGCGCTTTGGGGCATAAACGGGGAAAGGATTTTCGATACCCGGCGGATCACATAAACCAAAAGCAGGATAAAAGAGTCCAACTCCTGTTTTTTTCCTTCCTTTAAAAGGTTCCAGGGTTTAGTATCTTCAATAAATTTGTTGGCCTGATTAACCACCAGCCAGATTTTATCCAAGCAAGAAGAAAAATCAATGTTTCCTATAGCCTGCCTTAGTTCATTTTCCAGCTTATCACATTCAGCCTTGAGGGGGAAATGCCCGATTTCTCCTGTTTCTGGGAGGCTGGCGGAAAAATATTTCTCCACCATTGTGGCGGTGCGGTGGATAAGGTTTCCCAGGTCATTGGCCAGGTCGGAGTTCTTCCTTTTGATAATTGCCGCGTCCGAGAAACTTCCGTCCAGGCCAAAAGGCACATCTCTAAGCAGGAAATAACGATAGGTATCAATCCCGTATTTTTCAACCATTGCCAGGGGGCTAACCACATTACCCCGGGACTTGGACATCTTATCCTCACCCACCATCCACCAGCCGTGGGCAAAAATCATCCTGGGCATTTCAAGGCCCAAGGCCTTTAAGATAATCGGCCAGATAACCGCGTGCTGTCTTAAGATATCCTTGCCAATCAGGTGCAGGTCCGCCGGCCAGTATTTTTTGAATTTTGCCTCATCATAGCCGAATCCTATGGCGCTGATATAGTTGATTAAGGCGTCGAACCAGACATAGGTAACGTGGTCCGGGCTGAAAGGTATTTCAATCCCCCAGCTAAGCCTCGCGCGCGGACGGGAGACGCAGAGGTCAGTTAATGTATTGTTCTCTAAGAAACTCAAGACTTCGTTATAACGGGATACGGGTTTTATAAAGTCCGGATGAGCTTTAATATGCTCAATCAACCAGCCTTGATATTTGGATAGTTTCAGGAAGAAATTCTTCTCCTGTATCTTTTCTATCTGTCTCTTGCAATCCGGGCAGGTTTTTTCCTCTATCTGGGAATCAACCCAGAAGGTCTCGCAAGGGGTGCAATACCAGCCAACGTATTCATCCAGATAAAGATCCCCTTTTTTGTGCAGGATATTCAGGATGTTTTTGACCACGGCTGTATGACGCTCTTCAGTGGTGCGGATAAAATCATCATAAGAGATATCCAGCGATTTCCAGAGCTCAACAAAGACCGAAACCATTTTATCGGCAAAATCCTTTTCTTTAAGGTTTGCCTGGGCGGCGGCCTTGGCAATCTTCTGGCCGTGTTCGTCGGTTCCGGTCAAAAAATAGACATCCTCACCCCATTGCCGGTGGAATCTGGCTAAGGTATCGGCTGCGATGTTGGTATAAGAATGCCCGATATGGGGAGTGGAGTTGATATAGTATAAAGGAGTAGTGATATAAAATTTTGACATAGATTAGAAACTAAAAATTTAAAACTCAAAAGTCAAAATTTTGGTTTAGTTGCCTTCCTGTTAATGTAGATTTTTTAGCTATTGTATTGCCATTTTGACTTTTGAGTTTTAACTTTTACTTTTATTTGTATTCCTTCTTAACCTGTCTTCCGTCTTCAAATTGAACCATGCAGCAGCGCTTAAGTTTGTTTACGCTGACCACCTTGCCGGTTTCCGCGTCAATATTGACATGTTCGCCTTCTCTGGGCAGTCCTTTAGAGAGCTCGGTATAGGTCGCGTATTCGTAAGAAAGACAGCACATCAGCCTGCCGCAGAGCCCGGATATTTTAGGAGGGTTTAAGGGCAGGCCCTGTTCTTTGGCCATCTTAATCATCACCGGTTCAAAATCTTTTAAAAAGCTGGCACAGCAAAGCTGTCTTCCGCAGACCCCGAATCCTCCCGAAAGCCTGGCCTCATCACGCACGCCTATCTGGCGCAGTTCTATGCGGGCCTTAAAGATTTTTGCCAGGTCCTTGACTAATTCCCTGAAGTCAATCCGGCTTTCGGCGGTAAAGTAAAAGATGATTTTGCCGCGGTCAAAGGAGTATTCGCAGTCAATCAGCTTCATATTCAGCTTATGCTCCCGGATTTTATTCTGGCAGCTGCTGGATGCCTCTTTAGCTTTTATTTTATTTTCATCAATCTGCTTTAAATCATTAGCAGAGGCCTGTCTGATGATTTTTCTTATCGGCTCTTCCTGGGTTTTATCCGCGATATTCAAGGCGCAGGAAACGACATGGCCGTAGTCATTCCCACGGTCGGCTTCAACGATACAGTAATCGCCTATTTTTATCCTGCTTCTGGCGGGTTCAGCCGCGGCAGCTGCCGGAGCCTTTTCCTCCTCTTGATACGAAAAGAGGATGGTTTGACCGGCTTCTCTTAATTTTACCTGGGCTAATTTTTCCATTTTAGGTTTAGGCGGCGGGGAAATTCAGCCAAATATTATCCGTGAGTAATTTTAGGTTTAGATTGCGCTTGAGATACTCAAAACTTTTGCTCAGATTTTCCAGTATGCTTAAAACCCGCGCGAGAGTATATTTATCGGCTTCTTTATTTATTAGCGCGACTTTATCCTGATTTATCAGGTATTCGGTTCTTGAGCCGGACTTGATAAATAGAATGTCCCTGAAACAGCTGGTTAAGATATAAAGGTTATCCAATGTTTGGTTTTTATCTTTGAATAGGTCCTCTAATTTTGTCAGGGGTGAATGATTGAACAGCCCATTGAATAGGTCTTCTCTCTGTTGGATGAATTCATGCTTATTTAACTGAGGATACATAGCAATCCTTCCTTCTAAGTAACGGCTAAAAAAACTAATTTGTTCGCCATTAAGCGCGGTATCTTTTTCTAGTATTTGGGCGGTTTGATTCCTATTCAGTTGAGAAAATCTCAATTTTAACGCCCGGGAGCTGATGGTAGAAAGAACCAAGCGCAAATCGGTAGTTATGAGAATTATTATCGAATCCGCCGGAGGCTCTTCCGTGGTTTTTAACAGGCAGTTGGCCGCCTCCGCGGTTAAATTCTGGCAGTTATTAATCACAAAAATTTTTGTCCGCGCTTCAAACGGCTTAAGGCTGATTTCATTTTGCAGAGAGCGGATCTGCTCAATTTTTATATTGCTTGAGCCTTCCTCCAGATCAAGCCAGTGCAGGTCAGGATATTCCAGCTTTTCTATTCTGAGGCAGGAACTACAAATATCGCAAGAGTCCTCGTTTTGGGCCTGATCACAGTTTAAGGCTTTAGAGAATTGCCTGGCGGCGAAAGACTTTCCTGTGCCGCGCGGGCCGTAAAAGAGGTAAGTCAGGCCGCGGCGTTTCTCTTTGAGCGAGTTTTGTAAAATTTTTAGCGCGATTTCCTGCCCGATTATTTGTTTAAATGACATCGTATCAATATATTTGTTTACTGCGGATTCTCGCGAAAAGTCCGTCAATAATCTTCCTGATCTCTCCTTGAGTTTCTTGAATATCTTTAGCCCGGATCAGCCTTATCCGTTTAGGATTTGCCGAAGCCAGTTTAAGGTATCCGTTTCGCACCTTTCGGTGATAGGCCAGCGGCCGCTCCTGGATTCTATCCGAGGCCCCGCCTGCCCGCCTCAAGCCTTCTTCGGCGGGGATATCTAATAAAAAGGTCAAATCCGGACTGATCCCCTCACTAACAAACTCTCCCAGTAATTCAATAACTTTTCTGTCCAGCCCCAGTCCGTATCCCTGATAGACAAGGGTGGAATCCTGAAAACGGTCGCAAAGGACTATTTTTTTCTCTTTGAGCGCCGGGATGATTTTTTCTTTTAACAGTTGGGCCCTGGCCGCCAGATAAAGAAGCAGTTCGGTTTTCTCAGAGAGGAAGCCGTTTCTTTTATCCAGAAGCACGCGTCTTAAATCCTCGCTGAATTTAGTCGAGCCGGGCTCGCGCAAGACTAAAACACGCTTGCCTTTATTTTTAAGATAGTCTTCCAATAATTTAATTTGGGTGGATTTGCCGCTTCCCTCAGCGCCCTCAAAGGTGATGAAAAGGCCTTTCACCTTAATATCCTTCTATAGGATTGTCCCTCTTTTGTGTCTTCAACAATAATCCCTCTTTTTCTTAATTCTTCCCTAAAGCTGTCGGATGCCTTGAAATCTTTATTCTGCCTGGCTTTCAGGCGTTCCTCAAGCAGGCTCTTCTCTTCGTCATTCAAAGGCTCCCAGAATAGGTCATCAAATAATCCGAATATTTTATTTCCCAATTCCAGGATGGTATCTTCGCAAGCCCGGTAAATAACCTCTGTATAGCGCGGATTGTGTTTCTCTGAATCAATAAATTTATTAGTTTCGCTAGCCAAATCAAATAAACAGCTTAAAGCTATAGGCGTGTTAAAATCATCATCCAGCGCTTCTATAAATCTTTGTTTATGCTTTTCGATAAAATCCACTGTCGCAATAGGAAACCGGATTCCCGGCGCGCGCTGGTCTCTGACGATAAGCTGGGCTTTTCTTAATAATATATGGAATCTTTCCAGCGCGGTCCTTGCTTCTTCAATCTTTTTATCCGTATAATCCATAGGGTGCGCGTAATGCGCGGATAAAAAGAACAGCTTTAAGAAATCCGCGTTATGATGCTTTTCAATAAAATCCTTTATGGTGATAAAATTTCCCAAAGACTTGGCCATCTTCTGGCTGTTGATGGTCAGCAGGCCGTGATGAAGCCAGTATCTGGCGAATAGTTTTCCGCTTAAGGCCTCACTCTGGGCGATTTCGTTCTCATGGTGGGGAAAAATCAAATCCCTGCCTCCGGCATGGATATCCAGGGTCTCGGTTTTCAGGTATTTGGCGCTCATCACCGAACATTCAATATGCCACCCGGGCCGCCCTTTTCCCCAGGGGCTTTCCCAGAAGGGCTCATCAGGCTTGGATTTTTTCCAGAGGGCGAAGTCCAGGGCGTCTTCCTTGGTTTCATCCGGCTCTTTCCGTGCTCCGCTGTGCATTTCATCAATGCCTTGTCCGGATAATTTACCGTAGTCTTTAAAATCGCGCACCCGGAAATAGACCCCGGTTTCGGTAGTATAGGCATAACCTTTAGCAATCAGGCCTTCGATGTGCTTAATCATCTCCGGTATATTGTCGGTTGCCCTGGGTTCGTAATCAGCCTTGCTGATCTTTAAAGAATCAAGGTCAGAATAATAACTTTTTACGCATTTTTCAGTCAGCTCAGACCAACTTATCTTTAATTCTTTGGCCCGGTTAATAATCTTATCGTCTATATCCGTGATGTTCCTGACCAGTTGGACTCGAAAGCCGCGATAGGATAAATAACGCCGCATCAGGTCAAAGATATAGAGACTGCGGGCGTGTCCGATATGACATTCGTCATATACCGTTACTCCGCAGGTATACATATTTATCTGAGGAGGATTTAACGGCTCAAATAACTCTTTCTTTTTGGTAAGGGAATTATAAACGCGAACGGACATGTTATTGGTTGTTTGAATTATCTGTAGCGGTTGCCGTAAGGCAACTTGTGGTGAGAACCTATATTAAGGTCAGCTTACGCTGACCCCTACACGCTGACCCCTACTTAAGTGGTGGCGCTGTTTTTCTCTTTTATTCTTTTAAACTCCAGATGGTTGTCTAAGAAAACCTGAAATATCCGGGGGTCATATTTGCCCTCTTCTTTTTTGATGATTTCCAGGGCCTCTTCATGGGTAAAGCCCGAACGGTAAGAGCGGTCTGAAACCAGGGCGTCGTAGGTATCGGCCAGGGAAACTATCCTTGCCGAAAGCGGAATGTCTTCTCCTTTTAATCCTTCAGGATAGCCTGAGCCGTCCCATCTCTCGTGATGATAAAGCACCACGCTTTCCACTAATTTCAGGTATTGGTTACTGCCTTTATCCTTTAAAAGCGGCATCAGCATCTCTACCCCTAACTTAGGGTGCTGCCTTATTATCGCCCACTCAGCCTCAGTCAGCTGAAAAGGCTTAAGCAGGATTTCGTTGGGAGTGCGCCACTTTCCCACATCGTGGAGCATACTGGCATAGCCGATGTCGATAACATATTTTTCGTCTATATAATTTTTGAAGTAATCGTTCCCGCGGAGTTTTTCGGCGATATAATTCGTATAGTCGGCGATACGGTGGATATGGCCGGATGTTTCAATATTTCCTACCTCTTCAGCCTTAAGGGCGAAAACCTCCATAATCCCCCTATATAGGGATTCTCTCTTTTTTTCGATATCCTTCAACTTGGTGATATCGATAAATGAAGCCATTATTTCCGGGTTTTTACCGTTTTTATGTTCAATTAAGGAAAAAAGGGTCTGCATGGAGATTTCCGCCTTATCTTTCCTTATTCCGATGAGTTCTTCCATCCAGGTTTTTTTATCCTGTAAACTGCCGATGATTTGGGCGAATTTACCCGGCAAAAGCAGGTTTTTCATATTTCCGCCGATAATTTCATACTCATTCTCATAACCGTACATCAGCGCGAAAGAGGGGTTCACATAGATAATATTTCCTGTTGGATCCATTATGCACACCCCGTTTAAGGATCTCTTAACTGCCAGGTCTTTTAGAATAAATTCTTCTCCCCGGTCAACGGCCTTATTAAACACCCTGTGATGCTCCAGGGCGTCTTTTATTGAGCGCTCAAAAGCCTCGGGAGTTATGCATCCTTTTACCAGATAATCGCTGGCCCCGGCCTTGAGCATAGTTACCGCTATTTCTTCGCTTCCACTGCCGGTGGCCACTATCACCGGGACATTGATCCCCTTGGCCCGGATATGCTGAAGGATTTCCAGCCCGGTAATTTTGTCGTGAACCCGGTAATCTAAAATGATGAGTTCTATCTCATGGTGGAGGTCGAGGAAATTCAAGGAATCTTCCAGGCTTATGGTATGATGAATATTAAGTTCGATCTCCCGCATCTTCTTGCTTAAGTCGTTAAAAACCACCACAAAAAACGGATTATCTTCAATCATCAGGGCTTGAATTATTCTCTTCTCATTCATTTTTTATAGATTCTCCTTTTTCTTTAGTTGTTCTATTTTTTTCTCCAGAGCCTCTATCCGTTTTTCAAATTCTTCCATATTTTGGATGATTGGGTCAACGATATGGATATGGTCTAAATCAAAATCTATCTTTTTTCCGTCCTGGCGGGTTATCCTTCCCGGGACCCCTACTATGGTTGAGTTTGCCGGGACATCGCTGATCACCACCGCATTTGCTCCGACATAAGAATTATCCCCAAGGGTGATGTTTCCTAAGATTTTAGCCCCGCCTCCGATTACCACATTGTTTCCGACTGTTGGATGCCGCTTGCCCTTTTCCTTGCCGGTGCCTCCCAGGGTAACTCCCTGATACAAGAGACAATCGTCGCCGATTACCGCTGTTTCGCCGATTACAACCCCGTTTCCGTGGTCAATAAACAGGCCTTTTCCGATTTTTGCTCCGGGATGGATCTCTATGCCGGTAAAAAAGCGCATCATCTCCGAGATAAAGCGAGGAATAAAAGGAATATTCAGAGAATAAATAAAATGAGCCAGCCTGTGCATTACTATGGAGTGTAATCCCGGATAAAGCGTTAAGACCTCCAGATAACATTTGGCGGCCGGATCCTTTCTAAACGCTGATTGTATTTCCCGGCGGAAAAATAGCGCCGTCATGAGCGAATAGAGTATTATCAGGGAAACTAATAAAATTAACAGGTATAACAATAGTCCGATCATTTTTTATTTACCTTCTTCAGCAGGCTTACCGCGTAGGCGGCAATAGCCTGAGATCCAACCTGTCCCACGCCTTCGCTGGTTGTGGCTTTAATATTGACCGAATCCGGCGGTATTTTCAAAACCGAGCTTAGATTAGCGATTATCTGAGCGCGGTATTTATTTATTTTCGGGTTATCGGCTATAAGCACGCTGTCAATGTTTTCTATTTTATATCCGGCTTGAGTTATTTTTTGGTTTACTGCCGCCAATAGCTTTAGGCTGGAGATATCTTTAAACTTATCGTCACTATTGGGGAAATTCACCCCGATATCTTCCAATCCCGCGCCGCCTAAGAGCGCGTCACAGATGGCATGGGTAAGGACGTCACCATCGGAATGAGCCAGCAGGCCTTTCTCAAAAGGTATTTCCAGGCCGCCTAAAATCAGCTTTCTTGCGGAAACTAAACGGTGGATATCGTAACCTATGCCAACTCTAAGCATTATCCCTTTTTTAATATTGCCTGGGCGAATACTAAATCCTCAGGAGTAGTAATTTTGATATTAAAATAACTGCCCTGGACTACTTTTACTTTTATTCCTGTTTTTTCTACCAAAGAGGCATCATCGGTTACCTCTAAACGGCCGTATTTATTATAGGCCCGCAGTAAGGCGTCTTTCTTAAAAACCTGGGGGGTTTGAATTTCCCAGATGTTTTTTCTATCCAAGGTTTCTGATATTTCGTAATTATCGGTTACACGCTTTAGGGTTGACTTGGAAGGGACCGCGCATACCGCCGCTTGATTGACTATGGCCGCTTTTATTGTTCTGGTAATCAGTTCAGGCGAGATAAACGGCCTGACCGCGTCATGCACCAGGATAAAATCCGTATCTTTACCTATGTGTTTTAAGCAATTATTTACGGAATCCCGGCGGGTTTTTCCTCCCGGGACTAAAGAGATTTCTTTATTTATTTTGTATGGATTTAAAGCCCGCTTAAACTTACCCAAGCCGTCCGGATTGACCGCGATGATAATTTTTTGTATAAGATTGAGCTTGGCTAATGCTAATAAGGTATGAATGAGCAGGGGCTTTCCATTTATCTTTACTAGCGGCTTAAGGGTTTTTGTCTTCAGCCTTCTGCCGTATCCTGCCGCTGGAATAATCGCCTCAACATTCACCCCACCATTTCTTACTACTCGGTGTATCTTCATAGCGGAAAGGGCGGGGCTCATTCTACCGGTTTTCCATCTTGGTAAAGATCATCCTGCCAGCCTGGGTCTGAAGCACCGAGGTTACTGCCACCTTCATTGTCTGTCCGATAAACTTTCTGCCCTCTTCAACCACGACCATGGTTCCATCTTCCAGATAGCCTATGGCCTGGTTGTGTTCCTTGCCTTCTTTAATCAGTTTTATTTCCATTGTTTCACCCGGAAAGACTACCGGCTTAAGGGCGTTAGCCAGCTCGTTGATATTTAAAACCCGCACATTCTGGATGGTGGCTACCCGGTTCAGGTTGAAATCTACGGTGAGCACCATTGCCCCCAGGAGCTTGGCTAATTTTACTAACTTAGCGTCCACCTCCGGGACATCCGGGAAGTCCTCCTCATGAATAGTCAGATGCACGCCTAAATCCTTCTGGATGGTGTTAAGCACCTCTAGGCCGCGCCTGCCGCGCTGCCTCTTAATTGGGTCAGAAGAGTCGGCTATATGCTGGAGTTCTTTGAGGACAAACCTGGGCACAATCAGCTTGCCTTCAATAAATTTTGTTTTGCAGATATCGGTAATTCTTCCGTCAATTATTACGCTGGTGTCAATCACAATCATAGACTCGGATTCATCCTGGCGGGAAAGCCGCACATAAGGAATAATAATGTTAAATTCATCTTTTCCCCGGATAGCGATAATCATCCCCAGATAACAGAATATAAAGGTCATAATAGCCCGGATAATCTTCAGATTTTCCTGTAAAGGGCCAAAAAGGATGATTGCCTCATATACTATCCGGGACATAACTAAACCCAAAAGCAGGCCGAAAACGGCGCTGGATAACCCCCTTACCGAGACCCTGCGCATCCCGACTTCGAATAAAATAATCAACACCCCGGCAAAGCCTCCCGCCAGCATTTTGATCCAGCCGCCGGCCGATCCACCGGTTTGATAAGCTATCAGGGCGGCTCCCACAACAAAAAGTATGCGGATAAATAATAAGGTCATTTTAGCTTATTCCTCTCTTTAGCCCGGAATTTGCAATAGGATTTAGGCCATTTTTCTCGAAACCTATTTGCAAAATCCGGGTTTATGAATTATATATTAATTTTAGTTATTAAATACAATTTCCATTGCTTCCTGGATGTTTCTTACCGGCGTAACTTCAATATCAAACTTATCCTCAGAGCTTAAATTATCTTTAGGGACGAGGCATTGCGTGAAGCCCAGTTTTTGGGCCTCTTTTATTCTTAAGGGAAGTTGAGCGACATTGCGGATTTCCGCGGCCAGCCCGATTTCCCCAATCAGGACCGCGTTGTCTTTTATAACCTTTTCTTTAAAACTGGAGATAATCACCATGGCCACGGCTAAATCACAGGAGGGGTCATCCACCTTTATCCCTCCTACCACATTGATAAAGACATCGTCATTTTCTAAATGCAGGCCAAGTTTTTTTTCTAAGACCGCGATCAGCATATTCAGCCGGTTATAGTCAAAGCCTTCGGCCTTGCGGCTGGCATAGCCAAAGGCGCTTCGGGATACCAGGGCCTGGATTTCCAAAAGCAGGGGCCGGGTTCCTTCTAAAACCGAGGTAACCACGGAACCTGAGGAATTTTTAGGCCTTTGAGCCAGGAATATCCGCGATGGGTTCAGCACTTCTTCCAGGCCGGATGAGCCCATCTGAAAGACTCCAATCTCATTGGTTGAGCCGAAACGGTTTTTTACCGCCCGGAGTATCCGGTAAGAAGAATACCTTTCTCCTTCAAAATAGAGCACAGTATCTACGATATGTTCTAAGACCCGCGGCCCGGCAATCATCCCTTCTTTGGTAACATGTCCAATGATAAACATTGATATGCCAAGAGCCTTGGCTAATTGGGTTAAGGTGTTGGAACATTCCCTGACTTGAGCCACCGAGCCGGGACTGGAGGAGAAATCCGGATTAAAGATGACCTGGATAGAATCGATAAAGACGGCATTGGGCTTTACTTTTTTGATATATTCCAGTATTTGGGAGAGGTTGGTTTGATTTACGATGTAGATATTTTCTCTGGATTTGATATTTAATCTCTCGGAGCGCAGTTTGGTCTGTTGGATAGATTCCTCCGCGCTGACATAAAGTATTTTTATTCCCGATCCCGCCAGTTGAGCTGAAATCTGCAAAGATAGGGTGGATTTGCCTATTCCCGGGTCTCCCCCTAAAAGGGTAACCGCGCCCTTGACCACCCCTCCTCCTAAAACCCGGTCTAATTCCAGGATGCCGGTTTTGATCCGCATTTCTTCTTTATTTTCTATGTCTTTAAGAAGAACCGGATCAGAGACGTAAAATTCACTGATTCGCGAAGAATCAGTTTTCGCGGTTAATTTCGGTTCGATGAAATCTTCTTCAACAAATGAGTTCCAAGAGGAGCAGTCCGGACAGCGGCCTAACCACTTTGCCGACTGATGCCCGCAGTTCTGACAAGAGAAGATAATCTTGGTTTTCATAGTTTAACTATTTATTTTTTTCTTTAGTTTTAAAAAACAGTTTCCAGGGATGGCGCTTCAGGTCGTCGGTCAGCTCTTCAATATTTCTATAGACTGTATCGTCAGAAAAAAACTTTCCGATAGTTCCTTCTCCGGTTTTTATACCGGATAATATCTGATTAAGGCCGCTAACCGCTTCATCGGTTTTTGAAACTAATGCCTTCATCTCCTTGGTTATTTCTTCCATTGGGATCGGATCCTGCCCAAAAATAGTGTCATTTTCTTTAAGCGTGTGGTTATAGTCCTTACCCGGCATTATTTCAATATATTTTTCACCTAAAAGCCCCAGGGTATTTATCCAGACCGCGGAATCAGAAGGAATTAGGGCGTCTTTATTTACCCAGACCCGCACCCCGACCTTGGTGGTTTTTGATTCTGAGTCGGAGAAAATCTTTATGCTTTTGATCTCGCCGATATCCACCCCGGAAAACCGGGTGGGAGCGCCTATTTTGAGTCCGTTGGCAAAGCCAAAGATAATGTCAAATTTATAGCCGGGTTTTATAATTTGAAAATCGCGGATAAAAAAAACAAAAGCGGTCAGGATAACAAGCCCGATAATTATGAACAATCCGACAAATAATTCTACTCGTGATTTCGCGGTCATTTATTTTCCTCCTCAAATTAGTTGACAGTTGACAGTTGACAGTTGCAGCCAACCGTCATTTGTTAACTAAATACATTTATCTATGGTTTCAGTGATCGGGCCCTTAGCCAGGCCGTTAATGAACTGATAGACTACCGGATGATTTGTCTGTTGTATCTCATCTGCCGAGCCTTCAGCGATAATTTTTCCATGATAGAGCATAGCTATTTTGTCGGCAATCCTGTAGGCGCTTTTCATATCGTGGGTAACCACGATTGAGGTTACTTTAAATTTATCGTGAAGACTGCGGATAAGCTCATTAATGCTGTCAGCGGTTATTGGGTCAACGCCGGTAGTCGGCTCGTCATAGAGGATAATTTCCGGGTTGACGCATAGAGCCCTGGCAATAGCTACCCGTTTTTTCATCCCGCCGCTTAATTCCGAAGGCATGAGTTTTTGTATTCCGCAGAGCTCAACATTGCTTAATGATTCTTCGACCCGATGCTCAATCTCTAGCGGGCTAAGCTTAGAGTACTCATATAAGGTGAAGCCCACATTTTCACCTACAGTCAGGGAATCAAATAGCGCCCCGCCCTGAAAGACCAAGGCCATGCGCATCCTTAGCTTATTCAGTTCTTTAGATGAAATTTTAGCGATATTCTTACCATCAATAATAATCTCTCCACTCTCAGGCCTCAAGACGCCCATAATATGCTTTAATAGGACACTTTTGCCGCAGCCGGAGCGGCCGATAATTACCTTGGTTTCTCCGTCAGCTATGTTCAGGCTCAAGCCTTTTAATATTTTATTGGAGTTAAAATTTTTATGTATATTTTTGATTTCGATCATTTTTCAGCTCTCAGCCTTCAGCCTTCTGCTTTCAGCCCTCTGCCAATAGCCGAAAGCAGATAGCCGAAAGCTGTTTACGGAAAGATAAAATAAAATATCGCGGTAAACACGCAGTCGGCCGCGATAATCAGAATGAAGCTGGTTACCACCGAAAGTGTGGTAGCCTTGCCCACGCCTTCGGCTCCGCCTTCGGTGCGCATACCCTCAAGACAGCCGACCATCGCGATTATCATCCCAAAAATCAGGGTTTTAAATAAGCCTGTAGTTACGTCTTTAATCTGCAGGGAATCAAAGGTCATATTCAGATACATACTTGACCTTATACCTAAGCGGTAAACACAAATGAGATACCCTCCGACAATTCCCACCAGATTGGCATACATCGTTAATACCGGAACCATAAAGGTAAAAGCCAAAAAGCGCGGCACTACCAGGTATTTTACGGGGTTAGCCGCCAGGGTCTCCAGGGCGTCTATCTGCTCGGTTACTTTCATTGTGCCCAGTTCGGCGGTTATGGCCGCCCCGCACCTGCCGGCAACTATCAGGCTGGTGATTACCGGTCCTAGCTCCCGGACGATAGAGAGGGCCACAATGTTAGCGATATATATCTCGCTGGAAAGTTTTTGCATCTGGTAGGCGGTCTGCAGGGCCAGAATTACTCCGATAAAGAAGGCGACTAAGGAAACAATCGGCAAGCTCTCTACTCCGATGATAAAGGCCTGGCGTAGGATTCTTTGGCGCTTAAACGGTGGGATAAATATCCAGTAGAGCGTTTTAAAGAAAAGCCTGGTCAGCGCGCCCACGTAGTCAATATAATAGACTATGTGCGAGCCGACCTTATGAGCAAAACCAATAATATTTTTAGCCATCTTTAATATCGAGTACTAAATCCCAATAACAAAAAAATAATCAATCATCAAAAGTTTAATTAGTTATTGATTATTGGTTATTTTTTGGTTATTGTATCTTGGTGATTGGTTATTTGTCGTTATGGTGTTTAAAATTTTACTGTCTTTTGCCATCCCAGGGTTTCGTCCTGATTCTTGATGCGCATCTTGAGCGCCTGGTTGTTCTTTAAAGGATATGCCGCCTCCACGATATCTCTTCCTTCATGATCTATATTATGTTTGATTATCCAGTCCTGGATAAGCATAATATTATTTGCCGAATGAACGGTTACTTGGTGTTGGGAAGAGCCAAAATTAGACAGCTCTAAAAGATTAAATTGCCCTTTTAATTCATAGGCCGCTCCGTTTATCTCGTTTATTTGGGCTTCCCCTAAGCGCATAACCGGAAAAATTCCCTCCAGGTTGAATTTCGCGCTGTTGAATTTAACCTCTCCCGCTTGGCCGTTAGTAGCGGTTAATTTAGCTTCTATCTTTATCGCTTCCTTAGGGCCTTTTAGCCGTATTTCTCCGGATACCTTACCGGATAAAGCGATATCTTTGGGATTAACGCCAATGAGCCCGGCCAGTTCATCCAGGGCCATTTCTTTAATGGTTAAATAGAGGTCAAAATCAGTGTTAGAAAAAAGAGTGCCGTCCGGGTTTTTCTTGATCTCTCCTTTGATTTCTATATCCGCCCAGCTGAGCGCTTTGATGGTCAGGCCGCTGTCGTTTATTTCATAATCCGCGGAGAATTCCTTCAAGGGCTTAAAATTAAGTAACGAGGCCTGGGTCCAGGCCTTTCCTTTTACCGCTTTTATTTTCCCATTTTCCGCTTTTATGATTATGCCGCTGGAGTAAAAATCGCAGGATATATCGCTATTACCGAATCTTATATGCTTTAGAGATAGGTGTATGTTGTAGTTATCGCCTTGTTTATTTCCCGCGGCCGAAAGTATGCCTTGTTCTTTCAGGTCAAAGATGAAAGAGGCGTACTGGCTGAAGAAATCAATTCTGCCGTCAAAGGTTTTGGTTTCCTGGGCTAAAGCTTCCTTAGGCAGAATACTTAAGCCGGCACAAGAGAAAAATAAAATAAGGATTCTAAAGATTTTATTCAAATACCAGGACATCGTTTTTTTTGTCCACCCGGACATTAGAACCTTCGCTAAAACGTTTTGTAATGATTTCTTGGGCCAGAGGATCCTCCACGAATCTCTGGATTATCCTTTTTAATGGCCTGGCCCCGAAAACCGGGTCAAAACCTTTCTCAATCAGGAAATCCTTGGCCGCGGGGGTAAGTTCAAGGTTAATTTTTTGCTCCGTAAGCCTTTTGATGAGATGGCCCAGCTCAATATCCACAATTCTATGCAGGTCATCTTTAACCAAGGGCCTGAAGACGATGATATCATCAATTCGGTTAAGAAACTCCGGCTTGAAGGCGTGCTTTACCTCACCCAAGAGCTTTTCTTTCATTTCCTGATAAGTTAATTCCTCTTTCTGGGATTTGAAGCCTAAAGAGCCCTGCTTGCGGATAAGTTCCGCTCCGACATTAGAGGTCATAATTACCACGGTATTACGAAAATCTATCTTTCTGCCGAAGCTGTCCGTGAGCCGTCCGTCTTCAAACACTTGTAGCAGCAGGTTAAAGACATCGGAATGGGCCTTTTCAATTTCGTCTAAGAGAATTACCGAATAGGGACGGCGCCTGACTTTTTCAGTCAATTGTCCGCCTTCCTCATAGCCCACATATCCCGGAGGAGCGCCGATCAGCCGGGAGATATTGTGTTTTTCCATATATTCGGACATATCTATTTGAATCAAGGATTCCTCATCACCGAACATAAACTCAGCCAGGGCCCGGGCTAAGAGGGTTTTACCTACACCGGTCGGCCCTAAGAAAATGAATGAGCCGATTGGGCGGCGGGGATCTTTAATCCCGGCCCGGGAACGCCGGGTGGCATTGGCAATCGCCGAGATGGCCTCTTCCTGGCCTACCACGCGTTTATGCAGATTTTCTTCAATTTTAAGCAGCTTGTCGCCTTCTTTTTCCTCTAAGCGAAAAAGAGGGATTCCTGTCCATTGGGAAATTATCTTGGCAATGGCTTCGGCGTCTATCTGGGGGCGCATCTGGTCTTTCTTTTGGTTCCACTCTTTATTTACCTTCTCCAGTTCCAGCCGCGCCTGTCTTTCCTGGTCGCGCAGGGCCGCGGCTTTTTCAAAATCCTGGGATTTTATCAGGGCTTCTTTTTCTTTTTTTAAGGCCTCTACCTTTGCCTCAAGCTCTTTTATGTCCGGGGGGATTACCAGGACGTCTAACCTGGCCCGTGAGCCGGATTCATCAATCAGATCAATAGCTTTATCGGGAAGGAACCGGCCGGAGATGTAGCGTTCGGATAATTTCGCCGCCGCCTCCAAAGCCTCATCCAAGAACTTTACCTTGTGATGGGCTTCATATCTATCCCTTAAGCCTTTAAGTATTTCAACTGTCTGTTGAGCGTTAGGCGGCTCAACCATTATGGTTTGGAATCTTCTTTCCAGAGCCGCGTCTTTCTCAATGTATTTGCGGTATTCATCCATGGTGGTGGCTCCGATGCACTGGATTTCTCCCCGTGACAAGGAAGGCTTTAAAATGTTTGAGGCGTCTATCGCCCCCTCGGCCGCTCCGGCCCCGACCAGGGTATGTAGTTCGTCTATGAATATAATTACGTCCTGAGAGCGCTTGATTTCTTCCATTACCGCCTTGATCCGCTCTTCAAACTGGCCGCGGTATTTAGTCCCGGCAACCATCAGGGCTAAATCCAGGATTATCAGGCGTTTGTTTCTTAAAACCTCCGGGACATTCTCGTTGACTATTAATTGGGCTAACCCCTCAACAATCGCGGTTTTTCCCACGCCCGCCTCACCCAGAAGCACCGGGTTGTTTTTGGTGCGCCGGGATAAGATCTGGATAATTCTCTGAATTTCAATTTTACGGTCAACTACCGGGTCAAGCTTGCCTTCTTTAGCGGCGAGAGTTATGTCCCGGCCAAAGGCATCCAGGGCCGGGGTTTTGGTTTTTCCGTGCGGGGCTTGTTGCTGTTGTTGGGTGAAGCCTGGGGTAGCCGCGCCCAGAACCGACATAATTTCGTTCTTTACCCTTTCCAAATCCAATCCTAAGTTAAGCAGAACCTGCGAAGCCACGGACTCGCCTTCCCGGATTATCCCTAATAAGATGTGTTCCGTGCCTATATAATTGTGGCCTAAAGAGCGGGCTTCTTCAGCCGCCAGTTCCAGGGCCTTTTTTGCCCTGGGGGTAAAGGGAATATCGCCTAATATCTGGGTGGTTGGCCCTGGCTGGACTACTTTTTCCACCTCTAAGCGGATGGTCTGCAGGTCTAAGCCAAGCTTTTCCAGGACCGCCGCCGCTACGCCTTCGCCTTCCCGGATTAAACCTAAAAGTATATGTTCAGTTCCGATATAATCGTGATTAAAACGCCTGGCCTCCTCTTTGGCTAAAATAATGACCTTCCTTGCTCTTTCAGTAAAACGATTAAACATTAGTCCTCCCGTATTAATAGATAAATTGTTAAGTAAAAAGTTAAAACTCAAAAGGTAAAACTACGATAAAAGAATGAAAGCTGTTTTTAAGATACGCGCCTTTTTTCGCTTTAGTCTTGATTTTACCTTTTGATTTTTAGTTTTACCTTTTTACTTTTACTTTTTTACTTTTGCCTTTTTACTTTCATTTCACTAACTTACTTCTAATCAGACTTGCCCTTTTAATGTCTCTTTCCTGACTGCTGAGTTTTTTGCTTTCCAACTTTTGCAGATGCGCCGGCTGAATCAGAATAAATAATTCATTTACTGTCCTGCGGTCAATGTCCTTAACGATACTTAAATCAATGCCCAGCCTGAGCATGGAAAGTAATTCCGTGGTCTCCTGCGATGAGATGATGAAGGAGTTTTTGAGTATGCCTAAAGAACGCCAGACCCTGTCTTCCAAAAGAGTTTTCTGTTGTTTTAGCAATACACCCCTGGCGGTTTCCTCATGTTCAATAACCTGGCGGATAAGCCCGTTGATGTTACTGATAATCTCATCCTCATTATGGCCCAAGGAAATCTGGTTAGAGATCTGAAAGAAATTTCCGATAGCCTGGGTTCCTTCTCCGTAAAGGCCCCGGGTGGTAAAGCTTAGTTTGGCAATTGCTGAGAGGACCTTATCTATGGTCCTGAGCATTACCAAGGCCGGCAAATGCAGCATCACCGAGCCGCGCATTCCGGTTCCGGTATTGGTGGGACAGGCTGTTAAGTAGCCGTATTCCGAGGAGAAAGCGAAGATTAGCTCTTTGGAAAGGGCGTCGTCAATCCTGTTCATTATCTCCCAGGCGTCAAGTAAGTCAAAACCGGATTTCATCACCTGGAGCCTGAGGTGGTCCTCCTCATTGATCATTATAGAGATGATTTCCTCGTTATCAATGA
The DNA here is from genome assembly GCA_919902675.1 of Omnitrophica bacterium GWA2_41_15. GTDB lineage: Bacteria > Omnitrophota > Gorgyraeia > Gygaellales > UBA12090 > UBA12090. Next base: position 9,215 of record CAKKRH010000045.1, on the reverse strand, counting down.
CTACCGCCTTGGAGTTGGGCTTAGAGGCCTGCTCCCGGCTCATCAGGTGGCGCTCCACCAGAAATTGCTTATCCACATTATCCATCTCGGAAAGCTTAAAATAGGTATTCTTTTTTAGATAATCTACCTTTTGGATAGCCTGATAAATGATCCCCGCGGTTTCATCTCCCTGCGCTTTATCCGCCCAATGAGGAAAGAATCTGGCCGCGATATTCCTGGCCAGCCTTATCCGGCTGGAAATCACAATATCTGAATTTGGCCCGCTTCCTTTAAGCCATTCGCTGGAATGGCTGAGTAAATCGTCTAATTTCACCCCGCCCTTCCTTCCTTGGTCAGCCTAAGGCGCGACTTAATCTTCGCTAAACTGCTTCCATAAGTCTTCAAACTCTTTTCTCGTTCATATGCGTAATCTTTTGATGGATAGGCCTCATAATAAATTAATTCTACCGGCAGCATTTTTTTAGTTGAATAAACTTTTCCTTTGATATCCTCTTTTAGTCTTTTTTCTAAATTATTGGCACAACCAATATAGATTCTTGGCATCTTATTGCTCTTTAGCCAGTATACATAATGCCATTGTTAGGAAGGGCGGGGTTCATGGCGTATCCTTGTATTCTGGTCCGCTGTTTTCTAACTTCTTAATTATATCCCTGATCCGCGCCGCCTCTTCAAAGTCTTCGATAGAAACTGCTTTTTGTAGCTTTAGCTTCAGTTCTTCAATATCGGTTTTTGTCTTTAGCGGCTTGGCCAAAACCAGGGGCATCTTTCCGTAATGTTTATTTGAGCCATGGATGCGCTTTAAGAGGGGCAGGAGATATTTACGGAAAGATGTATAGCACTCGCCGCAGCCTAAGCGGCCCACTTTCTTAAAATCCGCGTAGGTCAGAGCGCAGTTGGGACATTTAATTTTCAGGCTTTCTTTGGTGTCAACCGTCCCTTTTCCTAAATCCGAGAGCCCGGCCAAAAGGTCGGCCAAGCCGAACTGTTGCTCCATCTCGCTGGATTTATTCTTGGCGCATTCCTCGCAAAGATGGAGCTCGGTCATTTGCTCATCCACGATTTCTGTCAGGTGCACTGTCGCGGGGTTAGCCGCGCATACGTCACATAGCATTCATTTCTCCGTTGTTTATAACGATACGCCATTATTTGTTAAACCCTAAACCATAAATCCTAAATAAACCTGAAATTCTAAACCCAAAACTCAAAAAATCTTATTTTTTGTTTGGAGAATTTATATTTTGTGTTTGTTTAGGGCTTAGGATTTCGTGTTTAGGATTTAACATTCTCTATACCTTTTTAATATTTAATACCTTCTTTTCTGGTAACTTTATGAAATTCTTCTCTTAGCTTCAGGGTTAACTTTCCGGGCTTGCTGTCTCCGATTTCCCGTCCGTCCACGCATACTACCGGGATGATTTCAGCCGCGGTTCCGGTCAAGAAGCATTCATCCGAGATATACACCTCATGCCGGGTTATGACATGCTCGTGAACAGAAATTCCTTTTTTAGAGGCTATTTCCAAGATGGTGTCCCGGGTTATCCCGCGTAATGTCCCCATACACTGGGGAGGGGTGTAAAGTTCATTTTTCTTGACAATAAAGATATTATCTCCGGTGCATTCAGCCACATATCCCAGGGAATCCAGCATAATCGCTTCTTCGTATCCGCAGTTGATAGCCTCAATCTTAGCCAGGATGTTGTTCAGGTAATTCAGGGATTTGATTTGAGGATTAAGGGCCTCGGGAAGATTGCGGACAGTCGGGACAGTGATGATTTTTAACCCCTCCCGGTATAGTTTTTCCGGGTAAAGGGAAATTTTATCGGTAATTATCACGATAGTGGCGTTGCCGTTACATTTGCGGGGGTCAAGCCCCAGGTCGCCCTCGCCCCGGGAGACAATCAAGCGGATATAGGCGTCATCCAGCTTATTTATTTTAAGGGTATCACAGACCGCCTTAGTCAGATTTTCTTTGCTGGCAGGTATCTTCAGGCAGATACTCTGGGCCGACTCGTATAACCTTTCAATATGCTCTTTTAATTTAAAAACCACCCGGCCGTAAGACCTTATCCCCTCAAAGACCCCGTCACCGTAAAGAAAGCCATGGTCAAACACCGAAATCCTGGCATCCTGTTTTTCATAAAATTTTCCGTTAATGTAAACTTTCATTATTTCTCCTATTGTCAGCGCAAATATCCGTCTTTAATATTATAAACCTTGGAAGCGAATTTTGCCATATCTAAATTATGGGTAACCATTACTATAGTCATCGCTTTTTCTTGATTGAGTTTTTTAAGCAGGCGGCAAACCTCTTGGCCGTTTTCAGAGTCTAAATTCCCGGTTGGCTCATCACAGAGCAAGAGCTTAGGTTCATTAATCAATGCCCGGGCAATGGCTGTTCTCTGTTGTTCTCCTCCGGAAAGTTGAGAGGGAAAATGTCCGGCTCTATTTTCTAATCCAAAAGAGCTTAACAGTGCCTCGGCCTTTTCTTTCTTCTCTTTGGTATTCCGGTTTTTGTCTATCAAAGCCGGCAGTAAAACATTCTCCAGCACGGTAAATTCCGGCAGGAGATGATAAAACTGAAAGACGAATCCGATCAGGCGATTGCGGATTCCCGAGAGTTCATTCTGGGGCAGTTCCCAAAGAGAATTACCCTCAAAGCTGACCTGGCCTTTTGATGGCTGATCCAATCCTCCTAAGATATGCAGTAAGGTTGATTTTCCCGCCCCCGATGGCCCGAGTATGGCCGCGATTTCTCCTTTAGCAATCTGTAAGTCAATGCCCTTAAGGACATGAATATCTTCTTTGCCGTTTTTATAATACTTATGGATGTCCCTGGCCTTAATCATTACTAATAGCGCAATGCCTCAAGCGGATTCAACTGTCCGGCTTTTCTCGCCGGGTATATGGTTGAGACCAGGCTGATTAAAAAGGCCGCGATTATTACCATTCCCACATCCGGCCAGAGTACCAGGCTTACAGGCAGGCGGTCTAAATAATAAATATCCGCGGGGAGTTTAACGAATTGATATCTTTTAAGCAGTAAGGATAAAGTTATTCCGATAGCACAGCCCAGGATACAGCCGAATAGGCCGATAAACAGTCCCTCTAAGGTAAAAATAGCCCTGATTTTAGCGTTGCTCATCCCTACGGCTTTAAGTATGCCAATATCTTTGGTTTTTTCGGTAACCATTACCACCAGGGTGCTGATAATATTAAAGGCGGCCACCAGGATAATCAGGGTTAATATTATAAACATAGTGATTTTCTCTAATTTTAAGGCGGCAAAGAAATTCTTGTTGCGTTCAATCCAGGTTTTTATGCTATAGGCCGGGCCGATGGTTTTCTGAATTTCAACCTTGAGGGCATCCGCCAAAAAAAGCTTGTCAACCTTAACGCTTATTCCGCTTACGGAAAGACTTAAGCCGAAGAAATCCTGGGCTTGGGCTAAATCCATATAAATAATATTGGTATCATAATCATACATCCCGGAATTAAACAATCCGCTGATTTTGGCCATTGTTCGGCCTCCATCGGGATTGATTAAGGTAAGCTCATCGCCGGCTTCCAGTCCAAGGATGCCGCTTAACTCTTTGCCAATAAAAACCCCTTTATTGAAATCCCGGGTTTTTTGATCCAGATATCTTTCAATGTCGGTTACTCGAGATTCCAGGTTCAGGTCAATTCCCCGCACCAATACCCCTCTATTTTGCTGGGGGGATTCTAAAAAGGCCTGGTTCTGGATAAAGGGCGCGGATGCCGTGATATGCTTAAGCTTATTTATATCCCGGATAATCCCGGCATAATTACTGATGGGAAAAGGTGCCTCAATAACGATGTGGGAATAATTACCGATGATTTTTTCTTTGAGGTCTTTATCAAACCCGGACATCACCGCCAGGACTATAATTAGCGCCGCCACCCCAATCGCCACCCCTAATATGGAGATTAGGCTGATTAAAGAAACAAAGCGTTCTTTGCGCTTAGTCCACAAATAACGCCAGGCTATCCAGAATATTACTTTCATATAAACAAAGTTTTGCCCTGAATCACGCAGTACAGGTTGCGAGTAGTTGCGCGATTATTTTTCCGGTCTCAATAAGGGAAATAAAATCACATCCCGGATAGAAGGCTGATTAGTCAAGACCATTACCAATCGGTCTATGCCGATACCTAAGCCTCCGGCAGGTGGCATCCCGTATTCCAGGGCGGTGATAAAATCTTCATCCAGCATCCTTAAGCTGTTGGCTTCGGTTCCGGCTTCGCCTATCTCTTCCTCCAGCCTTTTTCTCTGCTCTATGGGATTGTTTAGCTCGGAGTAGGCGTTGGCTACCTCCATCCCGGCGATAAAAAGCTCAAACCTCTCGGAGATGAAAGGATTATCCGGTTTATTTTTAGCCAGAGGGCAGAGGATGGAAAAATAATCGGTAAAAAATGTGGGTGAGAAATCCCGCTCTTCCTGAATGGCTTCCTCGACTATTTTTACTATCTGGGAACGGGAGAGCCTTTTTTCTTCTTTGGCCCTGCCTTTGCCTTGCAGTTTTTTCAGCATTAGCTCGGTTGAGTCATCAGGAGCGATATCAAATCTATCTTTAACCATTTGGGCGAAAGAACAGCGCTTCCAGGGAGGAGTAATGTCTATAGTCTTTCCCTGATATTCAAACTTGAGTCCGCATCCCGATGCCCTGGCCGCTTCCACCACTATTTCTTCCACCAAAGACATCATCCCTTCACAACTGCTGTAGGCGGTATAGACCTCAAGCATAGTGAATTCCGGGTTGTGCCTGGTGGAGACACCTTCATTGCGGAAACTGCGGTTGATTTCATATACCTTTTCAAAGCCGCCTACCAGAAGGCGCTTTAAATAAAGCTCAGGGGCGATCCTTAGGTATAACTGCGCGTCATATTCATTATGATGGGTCTTAAACGGCCGGCCGGCCGCCCCGCCGGGAATAGGATGCATCATCGGGGTTTCCACCTCTAAATAGCTTTTGGCGTCCAGATAGCCGCGGATAGCCGAGACGATTTTAGAGCGTTTGGTAAAAATTTCCCTGATTTCATAATTGGAAATCAAGTCTAAGTATCTCTGGCGGTAACGGATTTCCACATCCTTAAGACCATGCCACTTTTCCGGAAGCGGCCTTAAGGATTTAGCCGATAAAGATAGATTCACGGCTTTGATGGTCGGCTCCTGGGTACGGGTTTTAAAAAGTTCACCTTCGATTACTATCAGGTCTCCGATGTCTAAACTCTGGAATAACTCAAAGCCGTCTTTACCTAAGGTATCCTCTTTAATATACACCTGGATTTTAGCAGCCTCATCCCTTAGGTCAATAAAGACAACCTTGCCGTGTTCCCTTTTGGCCATCAGACGGCCGGAAACCGAAATCAGCAAACCTTCCTTAAATTCAGCCAAAGCCTTAGCTATTGGGGTGAGGTTATCTAGCTTGCCCCCAAAAGGATTTATCCCTTTATCCTGCAAGGCCTTAAGTTTTGCCTGTCGGTCATTGATTATATTTTCCAGTTCCATAGAAAAACTATTATAAATGATAACTATCAAACTGTCAAATTAATCCTTAGGCCACAAAAAAACCCGCCGAGACTATAAGCGGGTTTTTTTGTTTTATACTGCTTTTTTCGTTACTTTATTTTACTCCTCAGATCTATTGCCCAATTGGTGTCATTATCGCGAATTTTTAGCGAGAGACAAAAAATAATGGCTGGGAGTTTTAATTCAGCGAATATTTATCTTTACTTTGGGTTACAAAGAGGCCGGTGTCGGCGATAAGCAGGACCGCCCGGAAGTCCGGGGTAGTCTCTACCCCTCTTTCTTCCTTCAGCCAGCACAGCCGCAAAAGTAGCGGCAAGAGCCGGATCTCTCTTTGGGCGTTAAAGGCGCCTTCCTGGGACATCGCCGCAAGCAGACGCTTGAGCCGGTCGGTTGAGACATCTATCTTGGCGTTAATCATCTGCTCCACCGCGGCCAGTTCCCGGCTTATCTCAATCTCCTCCAATTCCGCCTTGCTCAAGCGTGGCAGGCGCAGGTCTAGCCCCTGGAAGCTTCCCATCGGCTGGGTGAGATAGTTAATCCGGGTAAAGTCGATACCGCCAACTTCTTGTTCAAAGGCAGTTTTCACTTTTAAACCCGATATTTCTTGAACTATTGCTGAACTTGTACCAGGTTCTCTTAGGATAGTAGTTACCTGATAGCCATAAATTGGTTTTTTACGGTCAAGCCAGTTTTGGCGATCTTGGTAAAGCAATCCTAAGCAAATTTCACTTTTATCTGAGGCTTTTAGCTCCGGGTCTCTTGATACGTCATCGTAATCCCTTTGGATTGCCAGGCACCACACATCTTCTAAAAGTAGTTTGTCCAATTCTAAAGCCTTATCATGGTCCCGCGTAAGAGAGAATATGTCTTTTAGCGCTATTATCGCGTCTCCAATAGACTTGATATTATTTACAACTATGTCCTCATTGTTCTGACTAAAATCTACATACTTTTTTATTACCTTTAAAGTCTCGGTTTTACCTTTAATACTATCTATAGCCTTAGGGATAAACTGCTTTATTTTGGCAATAGAATTCCGCGCGTTAATTACCTTGCCTTGCTCCGCGGCATTATATAAATAATTCCATACATCTTTATAGGTATTTACAAGTTGTTCCTGCTGATCTTCACGACTCTCCAAATACGCTTTATGCATAATGTTGATTAGATCAAACAGAATCTTAACCCTCTCGCCCTCCTGCTCATCTTTATCCAAACCTGTTTTTATGTCTTCTAAAGCCCTGAGCGCTGTTTCAAGTTTTCCTTGTCGATAAATTTCCTCTAAGATATTTATTGTTTGATCTGCAATTTTCCGAAAATGAGTTATCGCCGAAGAAGCGCCGGTTTCATCCGTCTCCTCCTGCGTGAGCGGCAAAGAACTGATTTCCTGCTCTTTTCCTGAATACAAAAAGGCGGATATATCCTGTTCTAAATTATTTAATTCTCCTATAAACTTCTCCATAGCTTCTTTGCCGCCTTGCAATATTTTAAGAGCCTCTTTTTTATCGCGGTAATCTTCAATTGCCGCGTTAATCTCCGTAAGATACTTATCCTCGGCAGCGTGTATCATATCAATCGCGCTGATACCTATTCCGGACAAGCTTCCTTTATTCATTTTATTGGCGTCCTTAGCAAGTTTTATATAAGGGGTAAGTTTCTGGAGAAGCAATGGCTTGGCTGACTTTTTGGCCTTCTCCTCTACTTCATCTATAAAAATTTTGATTTTCGCCTTGTAATCAACTACCATTTTATCAAGCCGCGCCTGCGCATCCTCAAGGGTTAGTGGTGAAGCGGTTTTTTGTTCACTCGTTATTGCTGCAAGTACGGCAACAATCTGCGTTATATTTATTCGTTTTTGTTCCCATTCTTGCGATAAGGTAAAATTATTCAGTTCATCCTTGGCGAGCGTGCTTAAATATCCCGCGGCGATTGCGATATTTTCGTTATGTTGAGAATTTAAAAAATAAGCTCTTAGCAGACTCTCAAGGTTGTTTCTCTTTTACCCTTCCTTCAAATATTTTAGCGGGAATCCCTGGATTTCTTTTTTATATTCTTCTAATGATTTTTGGGATTCCTCTATAGTCAGCGGCGAAGAGCCTACGTCTAAATGCTCAGTATCGACAGAACCAGTTACCCCATATCCATCATGTGGACTTTCTTGTTTATAATCATCCCCATTTGGGTAAAATTTATTCATCAGACCGAATTTATCTCTTACATAAACTACTGCATCCTTAACTTTTGGCAGGAAACTTAAATCTGAGAACATTCTATTATCTGATAAATAAGTTCCTAGTGAAGAATTGGATTGATGACTGATAAAAGAAATTCCTTCAAGAGGGTTTATCCCCCCGCTGACATAGCTCCTGATTACCTGTCCGGTAGGCGTGGTTATCTGTTCTTTGAGGTTGTATTCGCCCTGTTGGAAGGACTTTTTATATTGGTTGAAGTAATAATCTTTGCTCCATACTTCTTTAGAGGTAAGGTTATCTAAATTACGGCTGTCAATTAGTTGAGAATATTGGCCTATCTTACCCTTGAATCTGTCTTTAAACCATCTGGAGAGGATTAGCGAGAAAAACACCTGCCTTAGCTGGGCGTATTTCTTAGAGGTGTTGACCTCTAGGGTGAGCTTGGGCAGGATAAATTCCCGGATAAGCTGGGTAGAATATTGGTTTAATTCTTTGAGCCTGGGGTCGTTAAAAGAATAGTTTATGGAGTTAGTTGAGTTTATTGAGTTGCTTGAGCTCTTAAGATAGTCTTCTTCCAGCATTACTTTAAGATTGGCCTTGTAGATATAGGACGAGTCTTGGCTCTCTCTAATAATTACCTCACCCGGCACTATCCAGGGCCGGGTGATGGTGGGTATAGTGATGTTTTCGGTCCCGAATAATTCCCCTGCCCTTTTATAGAGCTTATCCCAGTATTCTCTGCCTTCTGGGTTCTGGGGTGAGGTCAGGCTGGCGGTGTCTTTTTTTAACTGCAGGTCGGCCTCCAGCATTATCTTCCCGATATCCGTCTTTTCTAACTCTGGGTCTATTATCTGCTCCGGGGCATCGGGCCTAAGGTTGACCCAGAATTTATCGTTGGGCAAAGTTAAGCCTATTAGAAAATAATTGAATAAATTTTTGGTTTCAATCTTAAGGGCATTTTTCGATTTCTCCGGTGACCTTGTGTCATGGTGTCCGAGTGACTTTTCAAGGTCGCCCTGGTCTAATAATAACTTAAAGTCATTGCTTTTAATATCATAAGAGATATAGCGCAGGTGCGCAGGGCGGAAGCTATCCGTATTCAAGGCCGGCATCTGGCTTAAGTATTTGCTGATATTCAACTCGGCCACCCCCTGGGCAAAGCCCGGCTGGGCTAAGAGTAAACTGAAAGATAGGATCAGAGATATGGTTTTTTTAAACATTTTTTTACTCAATTAAATTCCCAAACAAAAAACCGGACAGACATCTTATGTGGTCTATCCGGCTGAAATCTCTCCGCTTTTGGCGGAAGTTTCCCGTGGCTTGCTGCCTGAGTATCAGCCTACTCAAGTAGAAGCCGGACAATAAGTAATTTTAAAATTGTTATATAAAGTATACTTTAAATATAACCTTTGTCAAGTATTTACAGTACTTTGTTAAAAAATATTTTCGTTTGAGATTATTTTTAAAATAGTAAT
>CAKKRH010000044.1 GCA_919902675.1 Omnitrophica bacterium GWA2_41_15 | reverse complement strand
ATTGCTCAATTGCTCTCTCGCGCTGTTATTAAAAATTTTATGTAACAGCGCACTAATAACCCTATTTTATTTATTTTTTTAATAAATGCAACCTTTTTTCCAAGAAAATCGCTTTCAGTGATAACCCTGATAAGCGATTTTCAGCGGTTAGCCCATAAAAAATAACCCGCTTAGGCCAAGGATATCCGCCTAAGCGGGTGGCACAGACCGCTTAAATTTTTATTCCTCTTTTTTGCTTCCGGCTAAGGTAACTACCTTTTCCACGTGTTGAATTTCAACGGGAGTCAGGACTTTCTTAAGGTCTAAGAGAACTAAAAGCCGGTCTTTGCTGAGTTTTCCTACGCCGTAGATATAATGTTCCTGAACTTCAGTTTGAATAACTGAAGGGACATCTTCGATGTGCTCTGAAGACAGCCTCAGGACTTCGGAAACCGAGTCTACAACCATTCCCATAGTCATGTTCTCAATTTCGACAATGATAATGCGGGTATTTTCTCCTCTGGGCTTAGAAGGGATAACCAGCCTTTTGGCCAGGTCAATAACCGCGACCACCTGGCCCCTTAAGTTAACCACTCCCTCAACAAACTCCGGAGCCTTGGGTAAATAAGTAATAGGTATGAGCCTGACGATTTCCCTGACCTGGCTTATATCCACCCCGAATTCCTCGTTGCCGATGGCAAAGATTACCAATTGGTATTCTTTTTGTTTTTCTTGAGCCATTTTTACCTCCTTGGTTTAAGTCAATAATTACGGACTCTTAATCTTTTTATTTCTCTATTCGTTTACCCCCAGCGCCGAAAAAACCTTAGTTAAAGATTCTATGGAAGGGAAAAGCAGGAACAGCCCCTCCAGGTTTACTTCGCTTACCTTCATCTCAGTTTTGATGTAAAGGGCTTCTTCCGAATATTGGGCAATCTGGATAAAGATAAAATCCAAAATCGCCCCCACCATATCTATTGCCAGGGTGGGGGAGGAAATCATGATATTTAATTTGGTCATATCGGCCAGGGCCGCCACATAAGAGCCGCAAAGGATGTTGGCCGTCTCTTTGAGCGAGGATTGAAGCATTTCATCCTGCAGGTTGATTTGTTCGCCGGGCTGGCCCAGGAGCGCTCCGGAAAGATTTTTGGCGTCATCCGGCGGGAACAAGAGAAACATCCTTCCGGCTAAGTCTCCTTCCATTTCCATATCTATTACAAAAAACAGCCTCTCTCTTTCTTTTAAGAGGTTGGCGATGTTTTCCAGCGGCACAAAGTTTACCAGGGGAACGGTGATTTCCACCCTTTTAGAAAGCAGTTCGGAAAGAGCTGTGGCCGCCCGCCCGGCTCCGATAGTGCCGATTTCTTTTAGTAAATCTAATTGGGCTAATGAAAATCTTTTTTCCATATGACCTTTCTTTAATGACCTGCCCCGCCCATCAGGCGGGGGATAAGAAAGTCTGTCCTTACGGATTATATTGCCTTAGTTATCTCCTGAACTATCTGCTGCGGAGAAAGGACCTTATCGGCCAGGCCGGCTTCATACACCGCCTTGGGCATTCCCCAGACTACCGAGCTTTCTTCGTTTTGGATGATGATCGTGCCGCCTTTTTCTTTAATCCTTTTTGTTCCCTCCATGCCGTCTTTACCCATCCCGGTAAGGATTATGCCGATAATATTCTCACCGCAGGCCTGGGCCGCGGAGGACATAGTTACGTCTATTGAAGGACGGACAAAGTTTACCGGGGGGTCCTGAGTAAGCCGTGCCTTTAGATTATCTCCGTATTTTTCCACAATCAGGTGATGTCCGGCCTGGGCTACATAGGCCTTACCGGCACAGATAAATTCGTTATCCTCCGCCTCTTTAGCTTTTATTTTTGATTCCCAGGATATCCTTTCAGCGAAAGTCGTAGTGAATCCCACCGGCATATGCTGGACAATTATGAAGGCCGCTTTATCGGTTCCGGGGATGTTTTTCATAATATCCAGCACTACCTTTGGCCCACCGGTAGAGGCCCCTATAATTACCAATTTTTTGACGATAAATAATTTTTCTTTCACGGACGGGGCCGTGATTCCGGAGGAGACTACGGACATAAATTTATCCAGTTCGATTTTTCCGGCCAGTTTTATTTTTGAGACTATCTCATCTTTAAGTTTATAGATATCCAGGGATATTTCGCCCGAAGGTTTGGCGATAAAATCTATCGCCCCCAACTCCAGGGCTTTCATGGTGTCGTTTGTCCCTTCCTTGGTATAGGCGGAAAGCATAATTACCTTGGTAGGCTGGTTTTTCATTACCTCTTTAAGCACGCTTATCCCGTCTAAGAGAGGAAGATTGATGTCTAAGGTAACGATATCCGGCTTAAGCTCCAGTATTTTCTCCAGTCCTTCTCTTCCATTTTTGGCTTTATAGATAACTTCCAGGTCCGAATCAGCGTTGATGGCGTCGCCGATAATTTTACGCATCAGGAATGAATCTTCGACTATTAAAACCCGGATTTTCTTATGGCTCATTTGGTAATTATACCTCTTTTCTTCCCCAGGAGACTGTGTCCACGAAGACCTTGCCGTTTTCCAGATTCAGTTCTATGGTTCTTCCGAAAGTTCCGCCTACTTCTTCAGCTGTAATTTTAAGGCCTAATTCGTTAAGGACTATTCGGGCCATTTCGATGTTCTTTTCCCCCACGTTTAAGATGCTGTCGACGGTGATGAAACTGAACATATGGGCTCCCCCGAAAAGCTTTACCACCAGGCTCGTTTTTGGACAGCCCAGCTTTTCCAAATCTTCGATGCTTTTTTTGATTACGGAATTGACAAAGCGATGGGGGTTGGATTTCATTCTGGCCTTGTCAATATCCGGAAGCATAGGGTGGGCCATCGCCCCGATCTTTTTGGCGGGATGATGAAAGGTGATGCCTAAGCAGGAGCCCAGGGCCCTGGTGATTAAACGCGCGGGCGCGCAGCCTGTGTGCATATTCCCCATTGAAACTTCAATCAGGTTATCTTCCGCCATCATAGTAAATCAAACATCAAATATTAAAATTAAGTTAAAAAGTATCTTTGATTTTGGATATTTCTTAAAGCTATCCTTTTAATGCCCTATTTACCGCCTCAACTACCCTTGAGGGCTGAAAGGGTTTGGTGATAAAGTCTTTTGCCCCGGCCTGGATTGCCTCAACTACTAATGAGTGCTGGCCCATTGCCGAGACCATAATTACTTTGGCCGCCGGGTCAATCTTTATAATCTCTTTTACCGCGCCAATCCCGTCTAAGTCTTCAACCTTGGGCATTACAATGTCACAGGTTACCACATCCGGTTTTAATTCCTTATATTTATCAATAGCAGCCTTGGCGTTTTCCGCTTCCCCGCAGACCTCATAGCCCTCTTTCTTAAGTATATCAGAGAGCATCTTGCGCATAAACAGCGCGTCATCCACCACTAAAATCTTCGCCATAACTTACCTCCTGTTTTTGTCATAAACCAATCTTCTGATATATTTTTTCTTTGGGCAGAACGGTTTCAAAAAGCTTTCTTTCCCAAAGGGTTTCCACCTTACTTAAGATCAGGTATCCCCGAGGGCTAAGCAGGCGGTGAAATCTTTCAAAAAGCTCGCCTTTTTGCTGATGGCTTAAGTAAATCATCACATTCCGGCAGAATATCGCGTCTAAATAGTTGAAAGAGGGGTCGCGGCTTAAGTTGCACTGTTCGAATTTCACCATTTGTTTTATTTCGTCCCGGACGCGGCAGGTATCGGCATCCACGGGAATGAAATACTTACTCATAATATTTTTATCGATTTTCGCCAGCCTTTCGTCAAGTTTATATTCCCCTTTTCTAGCCTTTTCCAGGGCATCGTTATCAATATCCGTGCCCCAGATTTTTACCATAAAGCCCGTCTTTCCACCTAGGGCTTCCTTTATCAGGATAGCCAGGGAATAGGTTTCCTCACCGCTGGCACAGCCTGCTGACCAGAAACGGATAATCCTGTGGCTGGCGGCTTCTTTCCTGGGGATAATTTCCGAGATGAGTATATTTTTAAATGCCGCGAATACATCGCTGTCGCGGAAAAATTCGGTTACATTTATAGACAGATTATCCAGGAAGCGGTTAAATTCATCGGGTTTATCCTGAAGCAGTTTTATGTAATCAAGATAATTTTGGCATTTAGCCGCTTGAATCCGTAAGCGCAGGCGCCTGAAGGCGAACCCTTCGCGGTATTGGCTTAAATCAATTCCCTTGTTTTCCCGGATAAAATGGAGTATTTTCCTGAGATCGTTTTCATCGGACTTGGCGCCGGTTTCAGCTTTAAGCATCATTAAATTAGTCTATTGTCTATATTAGTACATAGTTACAGAAGTTTTTGAACAATTGAACAATAGAAAATAGACCGCAATTGAGCTTTTTTTGTCTATTGCTCTATTGTCGATTGCTCAATTGCTCTATGCGCTGTTATTAAAAATTTTATGTAACAGCGCATTAGTGCCGGGGTTTCTTGCCGACATGCAGTATGGCCCTGGTCAGATTAGTCATTATATCCACGCGAGACTGCGTATTCAGTTCCTTAAGCTTCGTATATATCCTTCCCTTACTTGAAACTACATATTGGCTATTCATCCGGTTTAAGGCAAATGCCGCCATATCTAATTTGCATTTTTCGCATTTACAGATATCTTCAATATCAGTAAGTAGTTTATCCAGTTCTTCTTTGACTGCATCTTCCATATAGTTATAAAGTTTCATTGGATTGCTTCCTCCCTGTCCTCAAAAATTATCTTTACCCGGGAACCATCAGTTAAAGCGGTAGTAAAGCCGGCGGGTAGATCATTTACCAGGATTCTCATTTTTTTGCCGAAGGCCTCATGAGGGTTGAAATCTATGTAGCGGAAGATTTCCGAGAGCATTACCTTGCGCGCCTTCAGGCGGTAGACCTTTATATCGGCTCCGTCAATCAGGAACTCTTCCGGTTTTACCTGATGCCCGTTCATAAATATCTGCTGAGGCTCAATGTCAATAATGATGTCTTTGTCTCCCACCCGCACGCGCATCTTTTCGCTTGTTTCTGTCGTTTCCACGACATCTTTAATCCTGTGGAAAATAGCTGTGCCGGGAATCCATTCAATTATGTCTTGAGGCTTAATTTCTGTCTCCAGACTCGCGGATTTTTCGTTTACCTTCAAGCTGAAGTTGGATTGAGTAAGGACTTTAGGGCTGCCGTTTATATTTACCAGAATCTGCCTTTGGTTAAGATTCTCCAGCTCAACCCCTTTTTGTTTTAAAACATCTTTGGCTTTTAAAGTAAAAACGCTGATATGGGAGCGGTCTAAAATCTTCGCGTCAAGACTCACCTCTTTTTCATTCATCACTACTAGGGGAGCTGCCGCCAGGGTTTCCCGGTTAAAGACGATTTCCCGATACCCGATTCCCAGTAGTTCTTTTATTGAGCAGGAGGCGTTTTCTCCGTCAATAGCTTCCTGAAATTCTATTTTATCCGCTTCCTGTATCTTTTGGGATAAAGAGTCTATGTTTTTTCCGTTAAGCAGTATTTTCGCTCCTTCACCCAGGGTCCCCTTGATTATTTTTAATTCTCCGTTTACCGTGCAGGTTATGGCCATCCCGGGGCGCGGATAAAGCCTTTTATGGGCCAGGATGCCGGATAAAGCAAGAGCACCTACTATATCTTTTTTTTGCTGGAAGTCAAGCATCTTAAATTTTTTATTATTCACCTCAAGTTCGATAAAATTCAGGCCGGAGCCTTCCGCGGTCATAACCGCGATTCCCAAAGGAGTAACCGCTTCCGGGCCGCTTAAGCTGGGGGTGATATTTTTTATGGTTTTTATTGCCGATGGCAGCCGGATTCCTATCTTTTGCGCCTCGAGATTAAACCCTTTGGCCAGCTCCGGAATCAGGTTAAATGTCCGGCTCCCCCCTCCGACGACAATTACCGCCTGGGGAGCTTTTCCGCCGTTTAGCCGGAGCGCGGCCTGAGCGATAGATTCGGCTAATTTTTTGGTTATTCCGGAAATTTTTTCAATCAATACCCGGGATTGGGCCTCTTGTTTTTTCCCCCAGATGTCTTCGTATTTAATTTTTTCCTCATCCGCTAACGCGCGCTTGATTCTTTCGGCGGTGGCGAAGTCCACCAGGAGGCTTTCCGAGATGACCTCGGTGATTTCATCTCCCGCCAAAGGCACCATTCCATAGGCAAAGACAAAACCGCCGCCGGTTATGGCCAGGTCCGAGGTGCCCGCCCCGATATCCACCAGGACTATGTTTAGTTTGCGCAGCTCCTCCGGGACTATGGCATTGATGGCCGAAATCGGCTCTAGAGTGATATTAGTAGGGACGAGGCCTGATTTTTTCAGCACGGCGAACATGCTGTCTAAAACCACCTTAGGTAAAAGAGTAACAATGACTTCGCAGGCGATGGTTTTCCCCCGGTGGCCGGTGAGGCTGGATATCCTTTCGCCGTCCAATTCGTAATAGACCGGGCTGTAGCCGGCGCAGTAACAGCGGGAGATATTTTCGGAACAGGAAATAATTTTATCCACCGCCTCCAACTCCAGATTCTTCGCCATCTCCGGGGTTATTTCTTCGCTTAACTCAAATTCCCTGACAGCCTTACTGGCAGAGGTTAAAAGGTCCCGTCCGGCAACCGCGACTCCGACCTTTTGTAATTTTTTATTTCCCCGGCTCTCAAGCGCGGATTTAATCCTGCGCACGGTTTTAGCGGCGTCTTCGATGTTTTGGATCTGGCCGTCCAGCATCGGCCGCGAGGGATGCTCAAGGGTCTCGCTGTCGATAATTTCTATTCCTTCTTCAGTCCGGCGGCAGACTATGCCCATTACTTTTCTGGTTCCGATATCCAAGGCGAAAATCTCGTCATCCATAGTTAAATCCTGTTAAGCAAAATTAAAAACTCTAAATCCAAAACTCTAAATTCTAAACAAACCCAAAACCCTAAACCAAAAACTCAAAATAAAAGTTTTGGATTTAGAGAATTTGGGTTTTGCTTTCCTGCCGACCAGGCGGGGATTTGTTTAGGGTTTATGGTTTTGGATTTAGGGTTTATCATTTATATCCCCAGCATTCCAAAAATTTTCTTAATACTTTCATATTCTAGAAGAAAGGTAACAAAAAGGTCTATCTCGATATTTTCGATATACATCTTGTTTTCAATAGACATAATATATTTAACATCTTCACCAATGAATTTTTTTATTAAAACCTTATTTAAGTTGTTCATTTTATCAATGGCGGTTTGGGGAGATGAAGGAATAAGCAGGCGGTGGTTAAGCATTTCGCCTACCGAGTCTAAATAAGAACAGCAAAGGATGTAGGCGGTTTCCGAAATAGCCGAAAGCTCAATCAGGGTAAGCAGTTCGCTTGAGCCTGGGGGCCTCTTCATCAGCATGTCGCTTAATAAAAGGCTGCTTTTTTTGGAAAAAAGTATCAGTGCCCCTCCCCGCAGGGTTCCTAAGATCCTGGAACATATCGCGATGTTGAGTTCCTGCGGTTCTTTGAAAAATTCCGCTTCATCCAACTGGTCTAGGCGCAGGGATCTTACTTCGGGTATGTTTATGGAAACTATCTTATCCATCAGCTGGCCCAGGGCGGTGGCGGCGTTTCCCGCTCCGACATTACCGATTTCCCTGAGGGCGTCTAATTGAATAGGGGAGAAGTTTAAATCTACCATTTACTCCTCGTATAATATGTGTTATAGGCTGTTAATGGCGAATTCTTAAATGACTAATGTCTATTTTTTTAGATATTTGGGCATTAAACATTAGGCATTCATTCGTCATTCGGATTTCGGCATTAGACATTTTTATGCTGCTACCTCTCTAGTTTTTTAAGCTCATTATATCTAAAATCAAGGCTACCCTGCCGTTGCCGAGTATCGTGGCTCCGGCTATCCCCTTGGTTTTTTTCACAAAAGCCGGTAAAGGTTTAACTACGATATCCTGTTCGCCTATTATTTGATTCACTAAAAGAGCCAGAGCCTTTTTCTCATACTCAATTATTACCAGTGAGATGGCTTCATTGAGTCCGGCAGTATTCTGCCCATTGTTACCGGAAATGCCCAGTTCTTTTTCCATCCTTATTACAGGGATAACTTCATTCCGGACGTTAAGTACCTCAAAATGTTGAACCATTTTTATTTCTTCCGGGCGCACTTTGATAGTTTCTCGGATATTCATCAGGGGAACGGCTAAAATCTCCTCTTTGATCTTAACCAGCATTGCCTTGATGATAGCTAGGGTTAGGGGAAGGGTGAGCAGGAATTTAGTGCCCAGGCCGATTTTGGTTTCAAAATCCAGCCTCCCTCCCAGAGACTCTATCTTTACTTTTACCACATCCAAGCCCACCCCTCTTCCTGAGGTATCGGTTATTTCTTTGGCGGTGGAGAAACCGGGCATGGTTAATATTTCAAGTACTCTCTTTGCGTCAAGGTTAGACGCTTCCTGTTCCGGGATCAGCCCTTTTTCAACAGCCTTTCTTCCCACCGCGGCAAAATCAACCCCTCTTCCATCATCTGATATCTCAATTGAGATATGGCCTTTTTGACGGGTAACCTGGATAGATATTTTTCCTTTGGGGTTTTTGCCTTTAGACATTCTTTCTTCGGGAGCCTCTAAACCGTGGTCAATGGAGTTTCTTAAAAGATGTATAAGCGGGTCTCCTATCTCATCCAGGACCACCCGGTCTAATTCAATCTCACTGCCGATGATTTCCAGGTCTATTTCTTTATTTTTACGCCTGGCTAAATCTCGGACCACCCGGGTAAAATTATCCAGGATATAGGCCACCGGAAGAAGCCTGGTCTGCATTATTTCATCCTGCAGGGCCGAGGTAAGATGGTCCAGGGTAAAGCTGATTTCTTCCAGCTCCTGGATTTTTAAGGATTGCACTACCTGAACCAAGCGGATTTTGGAAATTGCCAGCTCACCCATAAAGTTCATAATCTTGTCTAATCTTTGCACCGGAATTCTGATACTCTGGATTTTTTTTAGGTATGATGACTGTTGTTCTGTTTGCGTGCCGGCTGATCCGGAGCCTGGCGGCGGGATGATAGCGGCAGAGGGCAAAGAGGCTGTTTCTTGAGGATGAGCGGGTTCCGGAATAGATGGGGCCTGGGGTTTCATCTCTGCCGGGCTGATATTGACATTGTCCACCTCCGAGATGCCCATTAGTTCCTGCTGGAGGATTTCTGATTTTTCCTTAACGACCAGGACTATTAAAAAGGAGCGGTCGAACTTTCCTTCTTTCAGTGCCTCTAATGAAGGCAAGGCTCCCAGGATCTCGCCCTGCCTCTTTAAATTGGTGATTACTAAGAAGGCCCGGGCTTCTTTCATCGGGCAATTTGCAGAGAGGGTAATCCGGATATTAAAAACATTAAAGCCGTTTTCTTTGGCTTTTTTAAATTTAATCAGTTCGGTTTCAGTGAATTCTACTTCATCTGAAGCGCTAAACGGTGTTTTTCCCGTTTCTATCCCAGCGGCGGCTAACGGCTCAGGCAGGATTTCTTCCCGCAATAGATTTTTTAAGGCTTCCATGCAGGCGGAAATATCCGTCTTGGATTCCTGATTCAGCCGAACCTCCTGAATCAGTTTTTCCAGGAGGTCTACCCCGGCAAAAAGCGTGTCGATAATATGAGAGGTTACAAATTTTTTCTGGCCGCGTAATTCGTCAAGCAGGTCTTCCATCTGGTGGGAAATCTGGGCAATCTTATCATAGCCCATAGTGGCGGACATCCCTTTCATGGTGTGGGTGCAGCGGAATATCTCATTCAGGGAATTAAGGTCGCGGGGATTTTCTTCCAGCCGGACTAAACATCCGTTGATATTGTCTATATATTCCTGGGATTCGGAAAGAAAAATCTCTCGGTAACTATCCTGCATGGATTATTTTATGTCTATTGACCTAAGGATAATTTCTAATCCCTCTGGATTGGGGATGATAAAAAAATGGCCCTTGATGGAGGTGGTTGGCTCGGTGAATTCGGAATCAATCAGCAGGGCAAATTCGGATTTACAGCTAAGCTCAATCAGGATGTAATCAATAATAGCTCCGGCCATATCAACGATCAGCTCGGGAACGGTGGGAACAAAGCCTAAACCGACAAAACTGCTTAAAGCGCCTAAGTAGGCGTTGGTGAGAATCAGGCCGACCTCTTTAAGCGCGGAGCGTTCCAGGTCGCCGATTATATTGTTTTCGGATGGTTTTTTTCCGGTCATCAGCGAGGAGAGGGCAAGGGCGTCTCTCTGGGAAAAGATGAACACGATTGTGCTGGGCAGGTCTCCCAGGACGCGCACAACCAGCCCGGTTACCAGATTATTTATTCCTCCTACCGCGGAAGGGACTTCTTCTATGGGCAGAACCAGCATCCGAGGGACAATGATATTTATTTTTTTATTAAGCAACTGGGAAAGAGCGGTGGCGGCGTTTCCCGCGCAGATATTTCCGATTTCAATAAGCGCGTCTTTCTGGATATCGGTTAAAACGATATTCTTCATCTATTTAGCTAATAGTTTAAAATCCGATTATTAAGGGTTTGCCAGTATCTTTCGGACTGCGTCTTTCAGGCGGTCAGGGTTTACCGGTTTATTCAGGAACTCCTTGGCCCCCAGCCGGATAGCTTCAACTACCAGAGCCTGTTGGCTCATTGCCGAGATAATCAGTATTTTCGCCTTAGGGTCGAACTTAGTTATTTCCTTCACCGCTCCGATGCCGTCTAATTCTTCCATCATCGGCATAACAATATCCATTGTTACTAGGTCCGGTTTCAGGGTTTTATATTTTTCTACCCCATCTTTGGCGTTGGAGGCATCGCCGCAGACCTCATGGCCTTCAGTTATAAAAATAGTAGTAAGCACCTGGCGCATAAACAACGCGTCATCCACAATTAATATTCTTGCCATATCTTATTCTCCTCAATGAGCATATAACTTATACCGCGCGAAAAAGCGCCTCATAAGTTATAGCGAAGTGTCAGTGCCTGCCTGCTAAAGCAGGCAGGCACTGACACCGTCTTTAACTTACTAAGTGTGATAACCTCAATTGAATTATAGAATACAACTACACGAGAGTCAAGTTAAATATTAGCTATTTCTGGAGTATTTCAGCAGTTTTTCTATAATTTTAGCGGATGGTCCGGGAATATTTAAAAAAGCCGCTTCTCGCCGAAGGCTCGCGTAAGATTTAAGAAAATAATCAATTTTATTTTGGTCTAAACCTGACAAAACCGTGTTTTCCCCTAATCCTTCTTTTCTTTCAGTGCGCTTTCTTAAGAGCAGGCAGGGCTTGCCTAAATAAAAGGCTTCTTCTTGAACGCTTCCGCCGTCAGTAACCACAAAATCGCATTTTTTAAGCAGACTCAAGAATTGGCCGTGGGAGAGTATTTTATGATAATGGATATTCTTTATTCCCTCAAGCCTGTTAATGAGACCGGTTTTCCTTAGGTTGTTTAGGGTCGGCGGATGCTGGATAAATATCACCGGCATCAGGGAAGAAATCTTTAAAAGTGTTTCTACCACCAGTCTCAGCCGTTTCTTAAAAAGAATATTTTCTATTCTATGGAAAGTAAACAGGCAAAAACTCTCCGTTTTTAAATCAAGGCGGATTTTTTTATTGGAAGCGCTGATTTCGGCCGATTCCTCCCCGGTATTTCCCGGAATCAAAATCGCCTTATTTTTAAATCCCATATTTTTCAGGTTATTAAAAGCCCATTCCGAAGGCGCGAACAAGATATCGGAAAATCTCATCGCGATAAGCCTAAAAATTTCTTCGGGAAACGGCTCCCGCCAGCAAAATGAGCGCAGTCCGGCTTCGATATGGGCCGTCTTTAGCTTTGCCCTCTTGGCCAGGTAAAGCCCGATTAAAGTTGAAAGCGTGTCTCCGTGGATAAGGCAGACACCGCCTTTATTTAAAAAAAGCTCTTTTTTTATCCAGGATACCGATAAGCTTCTGAAAAAAATTTTCGCGATCCAAACCGCGGCTTGTTTTACGGTGGCGATATTTGTTCCTTTAGAAAGAAAATAATCCGGTTCATCAAGATCAAATTCTTCCCTTAAGTCTTGAGCGATGAGTGAATGTTGTCCCAAATCAATAAGATTAAAACCTATGCCATTTTTTTTCAGGCCTTTGATTATGGGGATCATCTTGATCAACTGGGCCTTGGTGCCGATTATAATATGAATCATTGTTTTATCTCAAATAATAAGGCTTCCTTAGACAGGGTTATTTTACGCAGATTCCTAAGATATCTAACGCCTCATCCGGCTTAAGTGTTATTTTGTAAACAGCAGAAGGATTTTTATATCTTTTGTCAAGTGCCTCAAGCGCGTGATTTTTCTTCTGATTTTTTATGGAACGAAACATTCTTATGAAAAAAGACATAAGGCGCGCGGGGAATGCCCTTCTTAAATTTAAGAAATCGTAAGATGCTATCTTTAAGTTTTTTTTGATTCTTTCCTTTTCGAGTTTTTTACTTCAGAAACAGCGTCTATGCCTAAGATGGCAACCTCCTTAAATCTTTTAGTGAGAAGCCTTTTTAGTTCATCCGGGGTATATTCGCGGATATGGAACACATTCCAGCTGGGCATATTTCCCGCAAGCCGGATAGCTTTATTGGGAGTGGTGATAATAAGCCGGCCGTTATCTTTTAGCACGCGATACATTTCATCTATAAAACCAATGTCATTCTTAATGTGCTCTATCGCGTGGAAAGAAACAATCATATCAAAATAATTATCGGCAAAGGGAATAGTTTTACCGTCATAAAGTTGATACGCGCGGTTATTGCCGGCGTATTTTTTTGAGGCCTTCCCGATGATTTTTTTATCTATATCTATGCCGACTATTTTTTTTACCGCGGAGGATAACAATTTGGTTCCGTATCCCTCTCCGCATCCGGCATCTAAACAACAGTCATTTTGTGATATTTTCTCTTTGCACCAGGTATATATGAATACCTCTTTTAAGTAAATAAGATATTCCTCCGGAGTTTTTATTTCTTCAGGGTATATTCTTTCGCCGCTCATAACTTGAGGATGTTGAAAAACTATTGTTTACGCCGCTAAATCGCGAAAGGTTGTCGTAGATAATTACTTCGTGTTATCTAAAATTAATATGAGCGCGTGTTAGTCTTCGGTTCGCTCTAAACGCAGCTGGGCAATTTGTTCGGAGACCAGCCCAAGCATAAAGATGATTATGGAGGTGGTTAACAGGAGGGCGCTCATATTGGTGAAGCGGTGGGAGTTAAGAAAGGTGTAGAGATAGTAAAGCCCGCCGGCGCAAAAGCACAAGGCGCTCAAAGGCAGGAATACTCTTAAGGGAGAAAAGAAAATGGCGATTTTCAGGATAATGAGGAAAAATCGCGTTCCGTCCTTGGTTAAATTTATTTTGCTTTTTCCGGATTTTCTGGCGGAAGATGCTGTGGGAATATATTTTATGGTTCTTCCGGTTTTTAGAAAAGATAAAGTCAGGGTGGTAGGATAAGAAAATGAATTCGGTAGAAGATAGAGAAATTTTAATGCCTCTCTCCTCTTGACTGCCCGGAATCCGCTGGTCAAGTCCTGGATTTTAAATAAGGTAACATAACCGGCAAAAAGGTTGTAAAGCTTATTGGCCAT
The DNA here is from genome assembly GCA_919902675.1 of Omnitrophica bacterium GWA2_41_15. Lineage (GTDB taxonomy): Bacteria > Omnitrophota > Gorgyraeia > Gygaellales > UBA12090 > UBA12090. The sequence continues at coordinate 22,669 of CAKKRH010000044.1, read as the reverse complement.
ATTCCGCGAGGTCAATTTAGAGAAATCCCGCGCGCCGATAATCATATCAAAATTTTCCATTTGGGAAAGCAATTTAGGAATGTCTTCGGGTGAGTGTTGGCCGTCGGCATCCATACATACGACTATATCAGCCTCCGAGCGCCTTAATCCGGTTTTGACGCAGGCGCCGTTACCGATGCGGTAGGGATGCCTGATAACCTCGGCTCCGCCCTGGGCGGCGATTTCGGCGGTTTTGTCTTCTGAGGCATCGTCTATTACCGTGATTTTTCCGGATTCTCCCACGGTTTCTTTAATCATCCGGATAAGCCCGGAAATATTTTCTTCTTCGTTATAGGCGGGGATAATTATTTCAAAGTTGTTCATATTGGTTTATTCTAACAAAAATCCAAGAAAAAACTACCTTTTTTCTTAAGCTGTTGTATAATAATAAACATGGCTGAAGAAAAAAATCTAAAAATCGCCCTTATTGCTGAAGACCAAGGCATTCAGGAATATATGTCTTTGATTTTAGTCGGTGAAAACTACGATGTCAAAACTTATTTCACCCAGGAAGAAGCTTTGGCCGGTTTAGGCGGCTATCTCCCGGATTTGGTCATTACTAACTTCCAGTCCCCTCATATTAACGGCATGGATATCTGCAAGGCGCTAAGAAGAAACTATATGTTTGTCCATACCCCGCTTATATTCATCCTTGAAGAAACCGGGCCGCTGACCGTAGGAAAAGTGATTTATTCGGGAGCGGATGATTATCTCCAGAAGTCAACCATAGAAGAGGAATTTCTATTAAGGGTGAAGTTGAATCTGCACCGGGCTATGCGCCAGCAGGATGTGAATCCTATAACCCGTCTTCCCGGACAGGCGGGCTTACTTAAGGAACTGCAAAAAAGGATAGACGCCAAGAGCGTAACCGCGGTTTGCTCCGTAGACCTGCTTAATTTCAAGGATTTTAACCGCCGCTACGGTTTTAAAAGGGGCGATGAGGTGATTGAATTTACCTTTGGTCTGATTAGCCGGGCAATGAGCGAGCTGGGAAGCCCGACGGATTTCCTGGCCCATCCTCAGGGAGACGATTTTCTCTTTATTACTTTTCCCGAGGGAGCGGAAATAATCGCTAATAAAATAATTAAAGATTTTGATGCTAATATTCTTTCTTTTTATGATGAGGAAGACAGGATCCGCGGCCACATCTTATTGAAAAGCCGCAAAGGCGAAATTTTAAAGATTCCCCTCCTGAGGGTGCATATTGGTATTGTTACCAACGAATATTACCCATTCATTAATCCCGCCCAGGTAATCCAGATTGCCGTTGAGCTAAACGATTTTGCCCAGAAAAACTTCGGCAAGAGTATGTTTGTAAAAGAAAGAAGAAAAGAATATCCTTTTCTTAGTTAATCAGTTTTTATCTGCTCTTGTTTCTCCTCTAAAATTCTCTCGATTTTCTCATCCGTCTTAAACCCCAACTCTTTGGCTTTGTTAAAATATTCCCCAGCCTTAGGATAGTCCGGTTCGGATAAAAATAGATAAAATACACAGAGGTCGTAATAGGCCGGGGCAAAATCCGGGGCTAGCTCTATTGTCTTTTTAAAATACCACTCGGCCTTGGTATCCAGCAGTTTTTGAGCGTAGACTGTCCCTAATCTGTAGTAAGCTTTAGGATCCGCGGCATTAATCTTAACGCTTTTTTTATATTCTTCTATCGCTTTTTTAGGTAAATCCTCTTTCTCAAAGACCATTCCTAAGCCAAGGTGGGCATTAATGGAGTCGGGATTGCCTTTGAGCGCGTCAAGAAAATATTCTTTAGCCTCTTTTGTGTCGGAAGAGTTATTTATATGCCACCATCCCAGATTTGCCTTAATTTCCGGCATCTCAGGATAAAGCTTAAGCGCGTCTTCCCAGGCTTTCCTGGCCTCTTGTTTCTTGCCCATTCCGGCATAGGCTATTCCTAAGGTATTCAGATAGCGCAGAGAATCCTGCTCTAATAGCCGGTCTTGATATTGGACTAATAATTCCATGGCTTTTTCAGGCTGGTCTTTAAATCTGGCGTAGTAGGCGGCTAAATTAAGAATTGAGGGATAAGAAGCAATATTTTTCTCAGAGTCTATGGCTTGCTTAAGATACTCTTCTCCTTCCGAGTCAATCCCTTTATTTACCAGGTATAATCCTAAACTTCCTTTGGCAATTTCAGAGCCGGGGTTGGCTTTCAGCTCTGCCTTCCAGAGGACGTATTCGTTGTTCCATTGGAAATTGCGGAGCAGGGTTAAGGTAAAGAATAGTCCCAGGATGAAAATAAGCAATAAACGTAATACCTCTTTTTTTGGTTTGCATTTTAAAAGGACGTAGCCAATGATAAAATACACGGCGAAATAAGCCAAATACGGATGATGTTCAGCGGCAACAATATTCAACCGTCCGTAAAATTGGGGCAAAAGGCAGATAAAATACCAGAATATGGAAAGCGCGATAAGCGGCAGGCGCTTTCTTAAACTTAGAGCAGTCAAAATCAAAATTATAATCAAGGCTAAAGGAATCGCGCCCAGGGGGTTCTTCAGGCTGGAGATAATCGGGAAATTGTGGTCTACGCAGAGGTTGAAGGGATAGAAAAAAAGATAAAGATAGAAAAAAGATACCGCGCCTTGAGTAAGGATATTCGAAGAATGCGATCGTGTTGCCAAGGCGGACTTCGCTTTCGCGAATAGCCCAAATACTTCATTAAATATCAGCTTTATCATAAAGATATAACCAAGAGTGATTAAAAGAAAAAGCAGAAATCCTAAAATAATCTCCTTTCTTTCCTTCCAAAAGTTTTTATTGTAAATAAATTCGTAAGTGATAATCAACATCGGTAGGATTAAGGCGATTTCTTTAGTCATGAGGGCTAGAATATAGCTTGCCAGGCTCAATATAAGGAAATATGGTTTTTTGTCTTGACGCCAGCGGATATAGCTATAGAGTCCGGATAAAATAAAGAACGCGCACATGGTTACCGAACGGCTGGAGATGTAGGTTACGGCCTCGGTGTTTATGGGGTGCAGGCAAAAGATTAACGTAAGCCCTAAGCGCCTGCATAAGCTTAATTCTTTTAAAAATGTTTCTAATAAGAGATAAAGCAGAACCGCGTTCAGAAAATGAAGTAAAATATTGATGAGATGGTAGCTGTGAGGGCTTAGGCCGGAGATAAAATAATTAAAAGCAAAGCTAAGCATTAAAAGCGGCCGCCACATTCCTTTGGTTATGGGAAAGCTGGTTATTTTATTAGTAAAAAGATTAGGAAGGGTTTCTCGGTGTTTAATATAATTATTCTCGACGATAGTATGCCTGTCGTCAAAAATAAAAGGATTGGATAAACTGTTGAAATAAGCCAAGCCAACAGCCGCAAAGATTGCCATAACTGCCAGGAGGCTTCTTTGATCTTTATTCATTGCGGATTATTCCAACAAAAAAAGGGAGAAAATTACTTTTCTCCCTTTTTTTGCCTGATTGCTAATATAGTTATAGCTTAGGACAGGCTCCGCCCACGCTGAGCACTCCTGTGCTGGAATCGTAAACGGTGGCGGCATTCCAACCTCCGACGGCACTGGTTGTGGGAGCTGCCGGCCAGGATTGGACATAGGTGCCTAAAACGGCCTGGGTACAGGCGGTAGGCCATCTGGTTGGGTTGCCGGGACTGCCAATTATAATGCTGGCATAATAATTAGATATAGCCGCTCTTAGTGCTCCGCCACTTGACTGGCAGGCTGCCTGTCTGGCGCTAGCCCTTAAATCCATAAATCTGGGTATTGCGATCGCGGCCAAGATACCGATGATAACGATAACCATAACCAACTCAATCATTGTAAAGCCTTTTTCTTTATTCATTTGCCACCTCCGTATTTTTATTAATAACATATACTTAGAATATTGTCAATATTTTTTTAAAGTTCTTTCCCAAGTTTGTAGTAATTGGAAAGAACTTGATTACAGAGATTATTTAAAGATTACAGAGATTTTCTCGTCGTTGATTTAATCTGTGTAATCTAACTTAATCGCTGTAATCAGAAGCTTTCTTTGATGAATTTAACCAGTGTGCAAAATTTTGTCTTAACACAATGAAGAATAATAGATTACAAAAAAAGGTTGCTGCAAAGTTCAGGAAAGCTTCTTTTTTAACTTATGAATGCCGCTAATCTTTTTCAAATAAAAAACCCCTTCTCCATCCGCACATCCGCAAGCAATTCTTCAATAGTTTATTTGGATGAAGAACGGGTAACTTTCTTGCTGGCAACTGGCTACCCGGAGGATCGCTTATGAGTCTATCCGGGCCCTATTAGTTTTGCCTGCCCGCCGTTATTAGCCGCGGTTGGCAGACCCGCTTTTCCTTAAGGCACATACTTATGACCCCTGTGCTTTCGGCAGGCGGGCGCCCCATCCTTGCGCAATGGTATGCTCTTTTCAGCAATTTGAGTAACTTCTGCATTAAAATGGCGCTAGCTAAATTCCAGCGCCATGTACTAACTTTACCCTTATGCTTCCACTACTAATCTCTAATTAAAATATACCATATAAATCAGAAGTTGTCAAGACATTGCTCCTTCTCTCCCCACCCTTGGGAGACTGGGTCATAATGGCTTTTTCTTGCCGGATAGGCGGGGTTTTCTAACCCCGCCTCGTCGAGAGCGGGACAAGAATGTCCCGCCTATCCCTCAAAAAATGCTCATTTGGCACAGTCTCTTGGGGGGTAGTAAGCGCAATGCGTCAGTAAGTGGGGTAGCATAAATTTACGCTTCTCAGGTTTCGTAACAATTTTTCCCACGTTAACTGACTGGTTGCTTCCCATTAAGGAAAGGTCTTGACGAGTTTGGAGATTGTGCTATAATTGAAAAACTATGAAAAAACATCTTACAACACCTACAAATATAAAAGGCAAACGCGTGCATGGTTTTCGTCGGAAGATGAAGACCGCTAATGGCAGAGACACTATTAAGCGTAGACGGCAAAAAGGAAGAAAACGGTTGACTTTTTAAGGAGCTTGAAGATTCCGACTGAATCCTCAGGAGGCAAAGTCGCGGGCCTGTTCATCCGGCGGGGAGCTTTAAGTTTGCTTTTTTTTGGAAAAGGACTTATCAGGATAAAGCTATTTTTTGTTTATTTTATTGTCCAGCTTATAAGGCTTTATCAGCGAATTGTTTCTTTAAGGCTTGTTTCTTCCTGCCGGTTTTATCCCTCTTGTTCCCACTATTTTATTCAGGCAATTAGTCATTTTGGCCTGTTCAAGGGTAGTTGCCGGGGTTTTTTTCGGATTTTACGTTGTAATCCCCTTTCTTTGGGCGGATACGACCCTATAATTGAGCCTGTAACCGGAGATAAAAATAATGAACCCCGCCCTTCATAAAAATGCAGACTAAGCATAATAAAGGAAGAGCGGGATGATTAGAAAGGAAGGGCGGGGTGAATAAAAGAGTTTTTCTGGCAATAGCATTATCTTTCTTAGTCCTTTTTTCTTGGCAAACATTTATTTCTAAGGTGTATCATCTTGATAATAAAGAAGTTACGCTGGATACCCTGAATAATAAAGGGTTAAAGTCCGCGCAAGACTCCTTTCTTTCTTCCACATCTACATCCGCAACGGCTTCTTTATCTACCCCCTCGTCTGTTCCCCTAATAACTGAAACCATAATCTTAGATAAATTTGAGACTGATAAGTTAAAGCTGGAATTCATTAATCCAGGAGCCAGGATTTATCGAGTGTATTTAAAGGATTATAAATTGAATTCTGAGATCACCGGTGGATTATATTCTAAACTATTTGAGAATGAAATTTATACTTTAGAAAAGTCTACAGAAAAAGTAGAAATTAAAATTGTTAAAAATGGACATTACCTAATTCAGAAATTAAATTTTCGTAACAATAGTTATTACATAGAGTTAGATACAATTTATGGCAACGATACTTCTTTAAATTGGACATTTAATGATAAATTAATTCTTAATCAAGTTTCACAAAATGTTAAGGCAGAAGAGAAGAATTTATTTGAAGTTGTATTCTTGGGACAAAGTTTACAGCGAAAGAATCCTACTTCAATTAAAGATAAATATCTGCCAACAGAAAAGATTGATAGCCTGGCCTTTCGCGACCGCTATTCAACAATAATAATTCATCCGGAAAATTTACCCAAGACTGCTCCTTATATTGAAAAACAAAATGGTTTGTCAGATGTAGGACTTGATTTAGAGAATATTACAGTGCCGGCGAATAGTCAAATAAGCTATAAATTCATAGTATATTGCGGTCCGCAAGATATTAACTTGTTGCAGCAGAGTAATTTAAGATTAGAGGAAGTGGTTAATTACGGCAGTTTTGATTTTATCTCTACCAGTCTTTTAGGGATATTAAACTTTTTCCATAAAATATTTCGTAATTGGGGAGTAGCTCTTATCCTCTTAAGCCTCTTTATTTTTATTGTTTTATACCCTTTAACTATGAAGCAGATGAAGGCTATGAAGCAAATGCAGGATCTTCAGCCGCAAATCGAGGCTTTGCGTAAGAATCATAAAGATAATCCCCAGAGATTAAATAAAGAAATTATGGAGCTTTACCGTAAACATAAAGCTAATCCTCTGGGAGGGTGTTTGCCGATGGTGTTGCAGATTCCTATTTTCTTTGGTTTATATCAGGCTTTATCGCGCTCAATTGTATTAAAAGGAGCGCAGTTTCTTTGGATTAAGGATTTAGCTGAGCCGGATAAACTTTTTATCTTGTCTCAGGGGTTACCTTTTATCGGAAAAGAAATTAATCTTTTGCCTATTTTAATGGCTATCGGGATGTTTTTTCAACAGAAGCTAACTATGAAGACCAGCGCGGCAACTTCCGCGGCCCAGGAACAGCAGAAAATTATGGTAGTGGTTTTTCCCATTATGTTTGGGTTTATTTTTTACCATTTTCCCAGCGGGTTGGCCTTGTATTGGTTTCTAAATACTTTAACCAGTATTTTCTCTCAATGGAAAATTCTAAAAACAACTGCCCCCAGTCTGGTAAGTTAACTTCAATTGAAACTGAAGGAAAGACGCCGCAGGAAGCTATAAAAAAAGCCTTATCTACTTTAGGATTAGCGAGGAGGGAAGTAGAGGTGAAGATTCTCTCTGAGGAGGAAAAGGGTTTATTTGGTATGGAGGGGGCCAGGCCGGCTAAAGTAAGAGTGACCCTGCGCAAGAAAAAAGCTTGACAAGAAGAGTTGGTTTTAGGATAATTAAAAATAGAAAGGTTTTCTTGAAGCATTGAAGTGTTCGCCGTAGAACAATTGCTAAAAATAGTTGGTAAAATGGCTAAGATAATCGCAATCTGTAATCAAAAGGGCGGGACGGGTAAGACCACTACTGCAGTGAATTTGAGCACGGCTTTGGGCCTGGCCGGAAAAAGGGTGTTGTTAGTGGATGTTGATCCTCAGGCAAATGCCACTAGCGGTCTGGGCATAGATAAGAATAAAGTCAACCTGAGCACCTATAATGTTTTAACTGAAGAAATCCCGGCAACACAGATTTTAATGTCCAATTTAGAGAATAAGATTTCTATCCTACCTTCAAATTCAGCTTTAGCCGGAGCTGAGGTAGAGTTAGTATCTCTCTTTAGCCGAGAATATCGTTTAAAAAAGGCATTGGAGGACATTACTTCTGAGTTTGATTTTATTTTGATTGATTGTCCGCCTTCTTTGGGATTGTTGACTATAAATGCCTTAGCCGCGGCTAACTCCATACTTATTCCGGTGCAGTGTGAATATTACGCTTTGGAAGGCTTAACCCAGCTTCTTAATACCATAACCTTAGTGCGTAAAAATCTGAATTCGACTTTGGAGATTGAAGGCGTGGTTTTGACTATGGCAGATTATCGGACTAACCTTACTCAAGAGGTAATCTCTGAGGTCAGGAATCATTTCAAAGAAAAGGTTTACCAAGCAGTTATTCCGCGCAATATCCGCCTGACCGAGGCGCCTAGTTTTGGCAAATCTATTTTTGTTTATGACAAGGATTCTATCGGAGCTAAAAAATACGCGGACCTGGCCAACGAGATATTAGGAATAAATAGCACACAACATATTGAAAATAGTGTAGTTATGAATACTGAAACTATGCAGAATATTCATCCTCAAGAGTCATCTTCGCAGACAGTTTAATATTTGAACCCGGATTTTGCAATAGGAATGCCATTACTATTGCAAATTCCGGGTTGAAAGAAACAATATGGAAAAAAGAGGCTTAGGGAGAGGCTTGGGAGCTTTAATACCAGAGAGAGAGACTGAGGAGCATTTTCATGGTTCAGCACCTAAGGAGCATATCCGATATCTCCCAGTGGAACAGATTAAGCCTAATCCTTATCAACCCAGGGAAAATTTTGATTCCCAGGGTTTAGAGGAGCTGGTTGCTTCAATTAAGGAAAAAGGTATTATTCAGCCGATTATTGTCAGGCATTCTGCTTCAGGTTATGAGTTAATTGCCGGTGAACGCAGGTGGAGAGCGGCTAAGTCATTGAATTTAAAAGAGATACCAGTGATTGTCCGTCAGGCCAAAGATGAGGAATCTTTGGAACTGGCCTTGATTGAGAACATTCAGAGGCAGAATTTAAGCCCGATAGAAGAAGCTCATGCCTATAAGCACCTGATGGAGCAATTTGGCTTTACTCAGGAAAAGATTGCCCAGACTGTGGGTAAAGCCCGGGCCTCTGTAGCTAATACCTTGCGCCTGTTAAAGCTTCCCCTGGAGATCCAGGAAATGCTTAAGAAAGGCCAATTGAGCTTTGGCCACGGAAAGGTCTTGTTAGAGCTTGAAGATGTTCAAAAACAGCTGGCTTTAAGCCGGCAAATAGTTTCTAAGAGTTTATCAGTCAGGGAATTGGAGAATTTAGTATTTCAACATCATAAGGCGCGTCCGGCCAAAGTTGTCTCTGAAACGCGTAAACTGCCGCATCTTGAGGCAATTGAGGAAGAGCTGCGCCAGATTTTAGGCACTAAAGTAAAGATTGCCTCGGGCCCTAAACGGGGAACTTTGCATATTGAGTTCTATTCTCAGGATGATTTAGAGAGGATTTATAATCAAATAAGAAAATAACCAAAGCCGATAGCTTGCAGCCGATAGCTGAGAGCTGGTAAATGAGGTATAATTATGAGCGCGAATCAAGCTACATTAGTTCTGGTTAAGCCGGATGGTTTAAAGAAATCTCTGACCGGAAATATTCTGACCCGTCTTTCCGAGACCAAATTAGAGATTGTGGCCGCCAAAATTGTGCGGGTGTCTAAGGAATTGGCGGTTGAGCATTACGCTCATCTCAAGAGCCAGCCCTTTTTCGATGAGCTGATCACTTATCTAATGGGAGAACTGCATGACCGCAAAAAGGTTATGGCCGTGGTTTATTGGGGAGAGGATGCCATTAATAAGGTGCGTAAGTTGGCCGGCGCTACCAACCCGGAGGAGGCGGATCCGGTTTCTATCCGGGGGGCCTACGGCCGCATTACCACCAAGGGTGTGTACGAAAATGTAATCCACGCCTCAAGCAATGAAACCGAGGCCGAACGGGAAATCCAACTTTGGTTTCAACCGCGGGAGATAATCGTTGATTTATATCCCGCCCAAGAGGTGGTGGAGAAAGAGGTCCGCAGAAAGGTTTGGGCCTGCCCAGCTCTTTCTCCCGCAAGGCGTAATTGTGACGAAAGAAAGGGCGGGGTAAATTAATATGCTTAGAGGTATGACCGGCTTTGCCCAGGCTTCCTGCCGTTTTAAAGACGCCCAGCTTAACTTAGAAATCCGCAGTCTCAATCACCGCTATATTGAGTGCCTGGTTTACTGTCCCGACGGCTTTGGCCTGGCCGAAGATCTCATCAAAGGCCTGCTTAAGGACCGGATAAAGCGGGGCCGCCTCAGTGCCACGTTATCGGTAAGCAATTTGCATCCTAAGGTAGCGGTTGATTATGAGTTGGCGGCTAATTATGTCAAAACCTTAAAGCAGTTAAATCAGCGCTTGAAGTTAGAAAATAATATTTCTTTAAGCCAGGTTATCAGCCTGGAAGGGGTTTTAAGGACCGAAAAGCCGAAGTTGACCGCGGAATTTATCCGGACGCTAAAGTCATTGGCAAATAAGGCAGTGAACAAACTCATTGCCATCCGCAGGCAGGAAGGCGACGCGGTTACCCGGGATCTTTTGCGCTGTATCAACATCATAAAAAGTGAAGTGGAGAAAATCAGCGTTTCCATCCGGGAACTAAGCCAGAAGAAAAAGGCGGTGTTATCCGAGGATGAATATGGCGTATTTTTAAAAAGTACCGATATTAACGAGGAGCTTAGCCGTTTAAGTTACCATACCAAAAATTTCCTCGCCGTGATAAAAAAGGAATCAGCCGCCGGCAAGGAATTAGATTTTATCGGCCAGGAGATTCAGCGCGAGGCCAACACCATCTCCGCCAAGGCCCAGAGCGCCCAGGTTTCCTCATCGGTAGTGAAGATAAAAAGCGCCATTGACCAGATCCGGGAGCAGGTGCAGAATGTCGAGTGAGTCCCGGGGAAAAATCTTTGTGGTCTCCGGGCCATCGGGTTCAGGCAAAAGCACCCTGCTGAATAAGGTGCAATCAAAAAGAGAATTCTCACGAAATCTGGTTAAAATTGTTACTGTGACAACCCGCCAGCCCAGGAATGGAGAGAAAAACTGCCGGGATTATATATTCCTGGATAAAGATGAATTTTTAAGGCGGCTTAAGAATAAAGAATTTGCCGAGTCAGAGGAGGTTTTCGGAAAATATTACGCCACCCCTAAAGAGGCCTTGCTTAAGACAATAAATCAGGGCCGGGACGCGCTCTTGTGCGTGGATGTCAAAGGAGCGCGAAGCATAAAGCGGGCATTTCCTCAAGAAGCGATTTTAATATTTATTTCGGTGGCGGATATAGAGAAATTAAGGCAGAGGCTGTGTCAACGTTCCACGGAAACTAAAGAGGCCTTGAAAAAGCGGCTTAAGATTGCCCGGAAAGAATTATCCTGCGCCAAAAATTACGATTATATCGTAGACAATGATGTTTTGCCCGAGGCGGTGGAAAAACTTTCTTCGATAATTACCGCCGAAAGGCTCAAAGTCAAATAAAATCAAATATCAAAACGACAAATCAAAGTCCAGAATTAAATTTTTGAATTTTGGACTGTAACTTTGATTTTTGATATTTCATGGAGGTAGAAAAGATATGCGTGAGATATTCCGGGAAGAATTATTGGATAAGGCGGATTTCAGCATCTATAAGTTAGTTATGCTGGTTACCAAAAGGGCGCTGGAAATAGCCGAAGGCTCGCCTAAATTGATAGACACGGGCCTGGATGACAAGCCTATCAGTGTGGCTATGAATGAAATAGCCGAAGGCAAAGTCAAATATAAAAAAACCAAAGAAAAATAGCCAGAGCTTGGACACTTAAAATTTTTAGGTAAGCTCAAGCCTCGTTAAGGCGGATACATTGAGTAAAAAAGAGATAGTTCTGGGAGTCACCGCGAGCATTGCCGCTTATAAGGCCTGCGAGATTATCCGGTCTTTAAAGGAAGAAGGTTTTGGGGTTACGGTGATAATGACCGAGGAGGCCGGGGAATTTATTACCCCCCTGACTTTAGCCAGCCTTTCACGCAACAAAGTCTATTCCCGGATGTTCTCTGATCCTGAGGATTGGGAGATTGAGCATATCTCTTTGGCGGACAAGGCGGATTTGATTCTAATTGCCCCGGCCACCGCCAATATTATTGCTAAATTAGCCTGCGGCTTAGGCGATGATTTGTTATGCTCTTGCGTTTTGGCGGCTGGAGCCCCGGTCCTGATTGCCCCGGCAATGAATTTCAATATGTTCCGGCATAAGCTCACTCAGGAAAACATCGCTAAGCTGAAAAAAATCGGTTATAAATTTATCGGACCACAAAAAGGTAAGCTTGCAGACGGAAGAATCGGCATCGGGCATTTAGCTGATGTCGAGGAGATAGTAGAAGAGGTAAAGAAGATTTTGAAATAGATTTTGGCGACGTAGCCAAGTGGTAAGGCAGTGGTCTGCAAAACCTCTATTCAGCGGTTCGAATCCGCTCGTCGCCTTTAAGTAAAACTGTCGACCATTTTGGGCAAGTGGTGGAATGGCATACACGACAGACTTAAAATCTGTTGGCTGCAAGGTCGTGAGGGTTCGACTCCCTCCTTGCCCATTTTGTATAATAATAAATCTATCGGGTGCTTAGCTCAGCTGGTTAGAGCGTTTCCTTGACATGGAAAAGGTCACAGGTTCGAATCCTGTAGCGCCCATTAATACAGAATTAAGAGTAAAGAGTAAAGAGAAAAGCTTATGGATTTGGATACTTTAAGACATTCTTGTTCGCATATTCTGGCTAAGGCGGTGAAAGAGCTTTGGCCGCAGGTTAAGCTGGGCATAGGTCCCTCCATAGAAGACGGATTTTATTATGATTTTGAGCGCGCGGAGTCTTTTAGTGAAGAGGATTTGAGCAAGATTGAAAATAAGATGCGGGAAATCATCGCTAAGGATGAGCCTTTTATCCGGGAAGAATTGCCTAATAAAGAAGCTGAGGAGTTATTCCATAAGCTCAAAGAAGACTATAAGCTGGAGCTGATCAATAATTTAGCCGAAGACAAGGTTTCGGTGTATAGGACCGGAGGCGGTTTTGTGGACCTCTGCCGGGGGCCGCATATTGAATCCAGCGGAAAAATCAAGGCCTTTAAGCTTTTGTCGCTGGCCGGGGCCTATTGGCACGGTATTGAGTCTAACCCGATGCTCCAGCGTATCTATGGCACCTGTTTTGAGACCAAAGACGAGCTGGACGAATATCTAAAGAATTTAGAAGAAGCCAAAAAGCGCGACCACCGCAAATTAGGCCCGCAGTTAGGTTATTTTGACATCTATCACGATGAGGCCGGCTCCGGCCTGGTCTTTTATCATCCCAAGGGTGCTGTTTTGCGCCGGATAATCGAAGATTACGAAAAAGATGAACACCTTAAACGGGGTTATCAAATGGTGATCACCCCCCATATTATGCAGCAGGAGTTATGGAAGACCTCCGGACATTATGATTTCTACCGCCAGAATATGTATACCTTCCAGATTGAGAATAAGGAGTTTGTGCTCAAGCCGATGAACTGCCCGGGACATATTTTGATTTATAAGTCTAAATTGAGAAGCTACCGGGAGCTCCCGATAAGATTATTTGAGTTAGGCACGGTTTACCGCCATGAGAAATCCGGGGTTTTGCATGGTCTGCTTCGGGTGCGCGGCTTTACCCAGGATGATGCCCATATTTTTTGTTCCAGGGAGCAGTTAAAAGACGAGATTAAGAAAGTGATGGATTTTGTTTTCGCGGCAATGAAGGATTTTGGCTTCACGGACGCGGCTATTGAATTAAGCACCCGGCCCAAGGATTCCATCGGCAGTGATGAAGATTGGGATAAGGCCACTTCGGCATTAGAGGATTCCTTAAAAGAGAAAGGCCTGGAGTATGAGATAAACAGCGGAGACGGAGCCTTTTACGGCCCTAAAATAGATATTAAACTCAAAGACGCCTTAAAAAGAAAGTGGCAATGCGCTACCATCCAGTGCGATTTTGCCTTACCATCGAGATTTGATTTAAAATATATTGATAATGCCGGCCAGGAGAAACAGCCGGTGATGCTGCATCGGGTGATTTTGGGGTCTTTAGAGCGCTTCTTGGGCGCGTTATTAGAACATTACGCCGCCGCCTTTCCTTTATGGCTGGCTCCGGTTCAGGCAATGATTATTCCGGTAAGAAAAGAAGATGAGCCGTATGCCGGGCAGGTTAAAGAAAGGTTGATTTCCTCCGGGTTGAGAGTAGAATTAGATATAAGCAATGAAACCTTGACTAAAAGGATCCGCAATGCCGAGATGGAGAAGCATCCTTATATAATCGTGGTGGGCGCGAAAGAGGCTAAGGAGAACAAGATTGCCCTAAGAAAAAGAACTCTGGGGGACCAGGGGCAGATTGGCCTTGAGGAGTTTATCAATAAGGTAAAGATAGAAATAACAAATAAACAATAACAGTGGTAGAGAGGTAAAATTTCGCGTCTCTACTTAAGAAAACGGAGGTGATTGATATTCAGAGAAATGTCCGGACAAACGAAAGAATTCGCGTTCAGCAGGTAAGGCTTATCGGGCCTGAAGGCGAGCAATTAGGGATTGTTTCCATTCAAAAGGCCTTGAGTATGGCCAGTCAATACGAGCTGGATTTGGTGGAAGTGGCCCCCACCATTGTTCCGCCGGTCTGTAAGATTTTGGATTTTACTAAATTTAAGTACGATGAGGAGAAGAAAGAGCGCCAGAATAAAAAGCGCCATCATCAAACGCACCTTAAGGAAATCAGGGTTAAGCCTAATATTGAAGAGCACGATTATCAGGTGAAGTTGAAACAGTTGATTGTTTTCCTGCGGGAAAAGGATAAGGTAAAAGTCGGTTTATTTTTCCGCGGCCGTGAGATGGCTCATCAGGAATTAGGCCGGCGGATTATGGACAGGTTTGTTACCGAAACTTCCCAATACGGCATAGTAGAAAAGCCGCCGATTTTAGAAGGAAGGTCAATTACGATGATTATCGGTCCGAAGTAAGCTAAAAAAGAGAACAGTAATCGCTGAACTACGCGGAACAGTACGCGGAACCACGCAATACAAGTTGTGCGTTGTTCAGCGTGACGTTCAGCGCTGTTCAGCGTCCGAGCGGAGCGAGGATATGCCTAAGTTAAAAACAAAAAAAGGGATAAAGAAAAGATTCAGAATGACCAAGACCGGAAAATTCAAACACGGCAAAGCCGGCAAGGGACATCTGCTTTCTTCAAAAAGCCAGAAACGCAAGCGCAAGCTTAAGATGTTGAACGTCGTGGATAAATCCAGGAACTACATGCTTAGGACTATGCTGCCGTATGGCGGGTAAATAAAGTCGCTAAAACTACGCGCGGCTCTACGCGGAACTACACAATACAAGTTGTGCGTTGTTCAACGTAACGTTTAGCGTATTTTGGCGTCTCCAACGGAGTGAGGATAAAATGTCAAGAGTGAAGACTAATGTCGCAAGAAGAAAAAGAGTCAAGAAGGTTTTAAAGCGAGCCAAGGGCCAGTGGGGTGACCGCTCCAAGCAATACCTGCAGGCAAAGCGTTCACTCCTGCATAGTGATGTGTATGCCTATCGCGACCGTAAGAAGCGTAAGATTGTTTTCCGCCAGCTTTGGATCGCCCGGCTTAATGCCGCGGTCCGCTCTGCCGGCATGACCTACAGCCGTTTTATCAGCGGTCTAAAAAAGGCCAAGGTTGGCCTTAACCGTAAGATGCTGGCTGAATTGGCGGTTAACGACTCCAAGACTTTTGAGAAGTTGATTGAAATAGCGAAACAATAGTTTATAGAGTTCGTAGAGTTATAGAGTTCATAGAGTTAAGAACTCAATAAACTCAATAAACTCAATAAACTCAATAAACTCTTATGTATGTCATAATCGTCGGCTGCGGCCGGGTAGGTTCAGAGTTAGCCAAGCTTCTTTCCAGCGAAGGCCATAATGTGGTGGTTATTGACCGCGCGGCCAAAAGCTTTGAGCGCCTGGGCCGGACCTTCAACGGAATGACCTTGGTGGGAAACGGTTTTGATGTTGAGCTTCTTAAACAAGCCGGAATAGCCCAGGCGGACGCCTTTTGCAGTGTAACTAACGGCGACAACAGTAATATCGTGGCCGCTCAGGTCGCCAAAAAGCTCTTTAAGGTGCCCAAGGTGATTGCCCGGGTCTATGACCCCACCCGGGCGGATATCTATAAGTCTTTGGGCCTGGATGTCCTTAGCGGAACAATCCTTTTTGCCGCGATGATCCGCGACAAGATTATTGAGAGCAGATTCTCCAGCTATCTTATAGAAAGTAAGGATGTCGGAGTATTAGAGATTGAGACAGATGAGCATCTCACCGGTAAAACAGTTGAGGAAATAAATATGCCGGGAGAACTTCTGGTGGTAATGATTAAAGGGATTAAAGGGGTTATTTTGCCCGAAGCCAAGACCAAACTCCATAAAAATGATGTGATTATGGCTGTAGTCAAAATAGATAAGTTAGATAAAGTCAGAAAGAGATTTGGAATATAAGAGACGCTGAACTTTCGCGCAACGATACGCTGAACCACGCGCAACATATATTGCGTAGTTTAGCGTGATGTTCCGCGTAAATTACGCGGTTTTAAATGTACATAATTATCGTTGGAGCCGGAAAAGTGGGAAAGTTTCTAGCCCAGAAACTGCTCAGTGATAAGCATACCGTATCTATCATTGAAAAGGAAAAGGGCGTCTGCGAGGAAATAGCCAGGGATCTTAATACCCTGGTGATTAACGGCGACGGATGCGATCCTAAGTATCTGGAAGAGGCGGGAGTGTCCCGGGCGGATGTTTTGGCCAGCGTTACCGGCGAGGATGAAGACAACTTAGTGGTCTGCCAGCTGGCTAAGGAGAAATTCAAGGTTTCCCGCACCGTAGCCCGGGTCAACGACCCTAAGAATGAGCCGGTGTTCTCCTGTCTGGGAGCTGATGTGCCCATTGACGCTACGGCTATCCTGGCTAAGATTATTGAAGAAGAGGTTTCTTTTGCCGACTTTGTGAATCTGATGAGTTTTAAGCGCGGCAAGCTGGCCATTGTCCGGGTGGATCTGCCGCCGGATTCCCCGGTAATCAACAAACAGCTTCAGGAATTGCAATTGCCGCCGGATTCGGTGCTGGTCTCAATTATCCGGGGTGACCAGGTGATCGTTCCTAAAGGAAATACCACTCTTTTAATCGGGGATGACCTTATCGCCCTGACCCTTTTACAGAATGAGCAGCAACTTCTAAATTATCTTATCGGTAAGCTATGAACCCCGCCTTATCCTCATATCTAAATTTATCCGTTTCTCTGTACGCTTTATCTACGCGGCAAGTGTTTTACTTGGAATCCACGTATAAAAAAGAAGGTGCGCGGTGAAGCCGGAAGGTTTACTCTCTCCATTGGTTCAATCCAGCCTGGGAATCTTGATTGAGATTGCCTACAGCCTGGCGATAATTTTATCCAGCATAGGGATTATTTATTTAGTGTTGATATTAAAATGGTCCTCAAGCCGAATTTAGAAGACCTCAAGGCAATAGGATATTATTTAGGTAAAATCATCATCGGCCTGGGCCTGACCATGCTTATCCCTTTGGTCTGGGCTTTTATTTTCGCCGAGTTTAATCCGCTTTATGATTTCTTAATCGGTTTTCTGATTTGCCTGATTCTTGGCAACGCCCTGATTCTAACCTGTAAGACCGACAAGGATTTAAATTGGGTCGGGGGGATGGTGGTAGTGTCTTCGTCCTGGCTTGCGGCGGCAGTCTTGGGGGCGATTCCTTTTTACCTGAGCGGGCACTGGGTTTCCTTTTTGGATTGTGTCTTTGATTCGATGAGCGGTTTTGCCACTACCGGGCTGGTTTTGGTTCAGGACCTTGACCATATCGCCAGGAGCGTTAATCTTTGGCGCCATCTGATTATGTTTATCGGCGGCCAGGGGGTGGTGGTGGTGGCCTTATCGTTTCTGGTGCGCGGTTCAGCCGGGGCCTTCAGGATGTATGTGGGTGAGGCCCGCGACGAAAAGGTGCTTCCCAATGTGGTGGAGACCGCCCGCTTTATCTGGTTAGTCAGCATAGTTTATCTGATATTAGGCACGTTTGCCTTGGCTGTAGTCGGCAGATACGAAGGGATGTCTTGGGCAAATGCATTTTTTCACGGAGCCTGCGTATTTATGGCCGCCTTCGACACCGGAGGCTTTGCCCCCCAATCTCAGAATATCCTCTATTATCACAGCTTGGCTTATGAAGTTATTACTATTGTGATTATGATTTTGGGTTCGCTTAATTTCAAATTGCATTATACCCTTTGGCTGCGGCGCAAGAAAGAAATAGTAACCAATATTGAAACCCGCACCTTTTTTATGACCATAATGCTAACCTTTTTTCTGACCGCGGTGGGCCTGGCCAAGTTAGGGGTCTATCCGGATGCCTTAGGCATGTTTAGAAAAGGATTCTATCATTTGATTTCCGGACATACCGGAACCGGTTATCAAACTATTTACGCCCGGCAGTTTATTAATGAATGGGGGGCCCTGGCTCTCTTCTCTTTGACTATAGCTATGGCCTTAGGCGGGTGCGTGTGTTCAACCACCGGCGGGATAAAGATGCTTAGGATTGGGGTGGTCTTTAAGGCCCTGTATAACGATATCAAGCGGGTGATGCTTCCTGAGGCCGGTGTTTTTATTGAAAAATACCACCATATAAAAGACGTGGTGATGGAGGGGAATCAGGTGCGCTCGGCAGTCTTGATATTTTTATGTTATCTGGGGCTCTATGCCTTAGGTGGGGTTATCGGGATGTTTTTTGGCTATCCGGCCCTGGATTCTTTGTTTGAGTCTACCTCAGCCGCGGCCAATGTGGGCTTGACCTGCGGTATAACCCAGGTTGCGATGCCTGCGCTTTTAAAAGTAGTCTATATTTTACAGATGTGGATAGGCCGGTTAGAGTTTATGTCGGTTTTCGTCCTGATCGGTTTTTTTGCCGCCTTTGTGCGTGGAAAATGAAAAAAAGTCAAAAGTCAAAAGTCAAAAGTCAAAAGTATAATTTAAAATTAAAAATTATTTGTTTTTGTTTTATAGTTTTTCCTTTTTCCTTTTTCCTTTTTCCTTTTTGTTATGCCCAGACGGCGGTTTCCTCGACTGAGTTGATTGAACGGGCCAAGGAATTAAATGGGCAGGAAGTCCTCTATGAGGGCGAGTTGATTGGCGAGGTAATGACCAGGGGAGAGTATTCCTGGCTTAACCTTAATGACGGACAAAATGCCATTGGAATCTGGGCCGGGAATAATTTTTTGAATTTGATTTCTTTTGCCGGAGATTATAACCACAAGGGAGACTGGCTTCAGGTGAAGGGTGTATTTAGCCGGGCCTGTCAAGTCCACGGGTCGGATTTGGATATCCATGCCCAAAGTATCAACCTGATCAGGAGAGGAAGGGCAGTCAGGCATAAGTTAGTTCCTCTTAAGCCAAGGCAGGCTATAATTTTATCGGGAGTATTTTTATGTCTTTTGATTGGACGACTATTGAGCAGGAAGCTCAAAAAGAAATAAACCAAGCCTCATCCGCTGAGGCTATAGAGGCCCTGCGGATAAAGTATCTGGGCCGGCAGGGCTTGCTGGCTGGGATTACCGGCTCCATATCTTCTCTTTCAGCCCAGGAGCGTCCGGAATTCGGCAAGAAGGCTAATTATCTTAAGAATAAACTCACCCGGCTTTTTGAGGAGAGGGTTTCTCAATTAAAAGAAAAAGAAGCTCATGGCCTTGAGACTTTTGACATTACCTTGCCCGGTGAACCAATTCCCCAAACCGGCTCCCTGCATCCGATTACCCAGACTATCCAGGAGATAACCGCTATTTTCTCCAAGCTGGGTTTTGTAACAAAAGAAGGCCCGGAGGTGGAAAACGAATATAACAACTTCAGTGGTCTAAATATTCCCTTAGATCACCCTTCGCGGGATGCCTTCGATACGTTTTATTTAAAAAGTCCACAGTCCACAGTCCACAGTCCACAGAGCGTTGATAAACGCTATGGACTATCGACTATGGACTATCGACTATTGTTGCGCAGCCACACCTCGCCCGTCCAGATCCGGGTGATGAAAGAGCATAAGCCGCCCTTGGCGGTAATTGTGCCGGGTAAGGTTTATCGTCCGGATGCCGTGGATGCTTCACACTCTTTTGTCTTCCATCAGATTGAAGGCTTCTTAGTTGATCAAGAGGTAAGTTTTGCCGACCTTAAAGGGACATTGACCGCTTTCGCCCAAAGGCTCTTTGGGGAAAAGATCCAGATGCGTTTTCGTCCCCACTTCTTCCCTTTTACCGAGCCATCAGCCGAGGTGGACATCTCCTGCATACTATGCAGCCGAAAGCCGAGAGCCGATAGCCGAGAGCCGAAAAGATGTTCAGTCTGCGGCGGTAAGGGGTGGCTGGAGATTTTAGGCTGTGGGATGATTCATCCCAATGTCTTTGCCAATGTAGGTTACCCGAAAGATAAATACAGCGGCTTCGCCTTTGGAATGGGCATAGAAAGAATAGCTATGCTTAAGTATGGAATCAACGACATCCGTCTGTTTTATGAGAATGACTTGCGCTTCTTGAGGCAATTTTAAAAAACCGCGGAACTTACGCGGAATAATACGCGCCAACCACGCGGAATAATGTCAAGCGTAGTTCAGCGATTTTAATATGAAAGTTACTTATAATTGGTTAAAAGATTTTGTGGATATCAAGCTCAAGCCTAAGGAGTTGGCGGATAGGTTGACTATGGCGGGACTCGAGGTTGTTTCTTTAGAGGAATTTGAGGATGATTATGTTTTTGAGATAGAGGTTACCTCTAACCGCCCGGATTGGCTTTCGGTAATCGGGATTGCCCGGGAGATAGCGGCAATTACAAAGGCAAAAGTAAAAAGGCAAAAGGCAAAAGTACAATTTAGAATTCAAAATTTTAAAAAAGAAATTGTCCCGTTCAAAATCAATATCACGGATAAAAAGGCCTGTCCTTTATACTCGGCCAGGGTTATTTCCGATGTCCAAATAGGGCCTTCTCCGGAGTGGATGGCTAAGAGATTACGGGCAATAGGCCTGAGGCCGATAAATAATATTGTGGATATTACCAATTATGTTCTATGGACCATCGGACAGCCTCTGCACGCCTTTGATTTGGATAAAATTGCAGGGGCGAACCTCTGTGTTCGCCCGAATGATGGCGGGCAGACACGGAGGCCTGCCCCTACGCGCAGGAAAATTTCTGTTCGTTTTGCGAAAAGCGGCGAAGAAATAATTTCTATAGACGGTATAAGTAGAAAACTATTTCCGGAGATTCTGGTGATTGCCGATGAAAATAGACCTGTAGCCATAGCCGGGATTATGGGCGGCAAAGATACTGAGGTAAACGGCTCTACCCGGAATATCCTCTTAGAAAGCGCTTATTTTCATCCTTTGGTTATCCGTAAAGCCGCCCGCCTTTTGGGGCTTTCTAGCGATTCTGCTTATCGTTTTGAACGCTCGGTGAATAGGGGTAGTATCTTAGACAGTTCTGACTTGGCCTGTTCTTTAATCTTAAAATACGCCGCAGGCAATCCCGGACGGCTTTTTAAATCCGGCTCTGATGCTCAACCGCCTGCCAAAAGCATTATGTTTAATATCCCCCGGGCCAATAAGCTATTAGGAATAGATCTATCCGCGGTTAAGATAAAAGCGAATCTTTCAGCCCTGGGATTCAAAACAACTTCCTTAAGAAAAGACGCCCTAAAAATAACCCCGCCGCCTTTTCGTCAGGATGTATCCAGCCCGGCCGATGTCCTGGAGGAGGTCTGCCGCGTCTTTGGCTATGAAAATATCCCTTTAAGCCTTCCCGCGATAAAACCTTCACAGCTGAGAGAAGAGAATATCCTGCTTATTCAGGAAAGAGCGAGGCAGGCGCTTTCATCCTTAGGTTTTAATGAGCTGATTACCTATAGCCTTTTAAGTCAGGAAGCGGTCCAGAAAATAAGATTTGACGGACAAAATACAGTGTCTTTAGAAAACCCTTTAAGTCAGGAGCAGGAGGTTTTAAGGCCGAGTCTGACTTGCGGGCTTTTAAATGTCTTAGCCCGCAACTCAGAATTGGGAAATACCAAGTGCGCCTTCTTTGAAATCGGGAATTGCTTTAGCCAAAACAGCGAATGCCGGTTCGTAGGCTTAGTAATGAATAAGTGCGGTTTATTAGAACTAAAGAGTATTTTAGAATTTTTGCTTCAGAAGGCAGGCATAAAAGATTATAAGTTTATCCCTTGCGCCGATCCGCTTTTCACCGCGGGATACTCCTCTGCCTTAGTAACAAGTAAAGAAGAATTTGGATTTTTGGGCCAGGTCAAAAAAGAGATTCTCGCTGAATTCAGGATAGATAACAGTGAGGTAGTAATTGCCGGATTAAATCTGGATAAACTGAAAAATCTGGCCTGTTTTTCCCGGGCCTACCAGCCGCTTCCTAAATATCCTTCGGTTTTCAGGGATATCAGCCTGATATTAGATGAGGCTATAAGCTATCAGAGGCTGATAGACGCGATTAAATCCGCCGCCGTAGAGTATTTAAAGGATATAAAGTTTAAGGATATTTACCGTTCAGAAGCTTTGGGCAAGGGCAAAAAATCCATCACTATCTCTCTGGAATTCCGTTCCTCTGAAGAAACCCTCACTGACCCTCAGGTAAACTCCCGCGTCGAAAGCATCATCCAGACAGTTTCCCGGGAATTAGGGGCCGGGGCGCGTTAATTTACATTTCCACCACTTAAGAAATAGCTTGATTTTTGGCAAAAAGGTGGTATACTTGGTTATAGAAAAAGAAAAGTTATTTTAGTTTTCCCTGCCGTGCGCGTCAGGACTTGGAAAATAGTTGAACCAACATTATTGTAATGGGAGCTGAAACTCCCTTGACAGTTCGCTGTTAAGGGGAGGCACCCACCTGTGAATCAGGGTTCAAGTTATCAGTCCGACGGCAATGAGCGGGGATTTTTTTGCAGGGGGTAACCCCTGCATTTTTTTGGCCAGAGGCAGATTTGATAAGATTCTTCGCAGAGCTCAGAATCAAGTAAAATCTA
>CAKKRH010000043.1 GCA_919902675.1 Omnitrophica bacterium GWA2_41_15 | reverse complement strand
TCCATGCCGTGGGGATGGCTAATAATTTGGCCTGCGCCTTCTTGGATAATTATATTCTTAAAGGTAATCCTCTAAACATAAATCCGGAAAAGATTTATTTAAGAAGGGTATTGGATGTGTCGGACAGGTTCTTGCGCAATATCAAGATTGGCCTGGGAGGTAAAGATGACGGCATAAGCCGGGATACCGGTTTTGATATCGCGGTTGCCTCTGAGGTAATGGCTATACTCGCTTTAACTACCGGTTTAGCTGATTTGCGTAAACGCTTAGGCCGGATGGTGGTTGCGGAAGACTTCTCGGGAAAACCGGTAACCGCGGATCAGTTGGGCCTGGCCGGGAGTATGTGCATCTTATTGAAAGACGCGATTAAACCCAATCTGATTCAGACTTTAGAGCATAGTCCGGTGATGGTCCATGCCGGCCCGTTTGGAAATATTGCCCATGGTAACAGCTCAATTATCGCGGATCAGATTGCCCTGCGTCTGGCCGATTTTGTGGTTACTGAGGCGGGATTCGGCACGGATTTAGGCGCGGAAAAATTCTTTGACATAAAATGCCGTTATTCCGGTCTTAAGCCGGACGCGGTGGTGATGGTTTCAACCGTCCGGGCCTTAAAGATGCACTCCGGAAGATTTAATGTGGTTGCCGGTAAGCCTCTGGAACAAGGTTTAGTTGCCGAAGATTTAGAGGCGGTGAGCGCCGGGATATGTAATTTAGAGAAGCAGATTGAAAATGTGCGCTTATTCGGACTTCCCTGCATTGTGGCGCTGAATAGATTTGCCACTGATACTGATAGAGAGATTGAATTAGTGAAGAAAAAGGCAATTTCTGCCGGAGCCAGCGGCTGTTTTGTCAGCGAGGTATGGGCCAAGGGTTCTAAGGGGGCGATAGCCTTGGCCAAGGCGGTAGTCAGCGCGGCAAAAGAAAAAAATAATTTCAAGTTTTTATATCCTCTGGATATGCCGATTAAAGATAAGATAAGGACTATTGCCACCAAGGTTTACGGGGCCAAGGATGTGGAGTATGAGCCTATAGCTGAAGAAAAAATAGCCAAGTTTAGCCAGTTAGGCTACGATAAGCTTCCTATATGTATGGCCAAGAGCCATCTCTCTTTGTCCCACGACCCGAATCTAAAAGGAAGGCCGGAGGGATTTATCCTGCCGGTGCGGGACATCCGGGCCTCGGTCGGCGCCGGTTTTCTTTATCCCTTATGCGGCAAGATGCAGACCATGCCCGGCCTGCCCTCAAAACCCGCGCTTTTACGGATGGATATTGACAAAAAGGGAAACATTGTAGGATTATCGTGAGAAACCAGCCTGCCCCGGTAAAGCGAAACAGGCCGGGGAAACCGGTAACCAGTTACCAGAGAATCCCTCAAAACTTACTTACCCGGCGCGCGTAGAACGGGGCATGCTTTTCATCGGCAAGCCCCCCGCGTGAAGTAAGGAATTCCTGAAAGTCAGCTAAGATACCCTTAAGCATTATAACCTTAAAAAGTACAAAAACTCATAAAAAGCGAATTCGTATTTTACGCTATTATAGGTAAAATGTAAAATATGTCAAATAAAAGCGTGTTGAAATCTTTGGTTGGTATGCTATACTTAGCTTCAGGGTACTGCAAACTGCCACAAAAAGCGAACTCGTATATTATATGTTATAAAATGATAAATTAATATGAATAGATTCAAATATTCTTTTGATAAAACAGTTAAACAATTCAAAAAATCATGGAGAGAATCAAAACCATTAGAATATTTATCGGTTGATATTTCGTTATTATTTTTAGGATTGTTGCTAATCTTATTTGTTAGTACTCTCTACAATCCAAACACACCTGTACATGGATTGACTTGGTGGGTTTTTGGTGCTATTACAGTTATTGGTTACTTACTATTGTTGCTCTGGCTTCTCGGTATATTTTCTCCATTATTAATAATAATTGAGTCATTTTGGTATTTTATATTAATCTTGATTTTTCCTATTAAACAAAATTCAAATAATGAAGCATTTAGAAATAATTATTATTCTGATTCAATAAGTAAAATAGAAGTAAAGCTAAGTAAACTAAATAAATTAGAATACGTCTCAGAAATATCAGGTTTTCCATTTGATTCTTTTCAAAAGTTGAAAGATGCGGTTCATAAAAATGAATATACAATTGGTATAGAATATTCAGCAGCAACAGAAGCTGCAACGTTTATTAACACTAGGTTTGTTAAGATATTGCTTTTAATACTTGCAATAATTCCTTGGATTATATTATCTATTGCTATTATTTTTGCTTTAATTTTAAAAAATTATTATCTGTTTTTTGCTATTCCTATAGTTGGATTAACCTTCGTATTTTCTAATCCGCTCAATCCTCGTAATAATTATATAAGTATTGTAGGATATATAGGCACCGTGGTCTTATTGCCTTTTGTTCTTATAAATAATCAAATAATTTTTTGGCTTTTAAGTTCTTTTGTAATAACCTTCTGGAGTGTTAGGGGATTTTATAAAAGAAATACGAAAGCTTTAAGAGAAGCTATTATTAATTCTGAAATATTTTTTACATATTCGTATAAAAAGAAAGCCTGTACAATTCGGAATAATCAAACTGGGAAAATTTACAAATATAACGGCTGAAAAAATAGAAAAATAGATTCAGCTATAAAATTTCAATCCAAAGGGAAGAATCAGAGATATTCATAAAAGTATAAATAAATGAGACTATAACAACACAATGAAGCCGCCGCCGCATAGCGGCGCGGCTTATTTCAGGCGTTGGGTAAAATAAAACAAACCACTTTCCCGCCCCGTGGAAATAAAACGAAAAAATATGTAAAATGGCTACGCTAAAAAACTACTATAAAGACCTGCTCGTTTGGGAAGAAATTCCCCATATTGAACTCGTAAATGCATGGCCACCGAAACTTATTACGAAAATTAAGTCTGATATTCGCCAAGCGGTAAATAGTGGAAGCATTATCGGATTACGATGTTCGCTTCGGCCTCACAGTTCAAATCAAAGTATAGGAAATCAGGTCGAGGATAAGACTTTGCCGATTCTCTCTGATAAAATGTTGAAATTTGACCTTGGAAAGTGCTCTGGTGCAGGCTACCCTGACCGAGTTCTTACGCAGAAGAAAACTAGACTGCGCATTCCTCTTGAGGTGAAAGCGACAAGTGACTGGAATCCGAATGATTCAAATCGTCGAGTATTGACTTCTTCGTCGGAAAAAATACGAAAAGAATTTAAAAGCCCAATACACCATTTACTCCTTACTGTTTTATATCACAAAAAAGGCGATGTAGTTATTGTAGAACATATTCGACTCGATTTCCTAGAGCCCACTACATCTGTGAGCGTTCGACTAGAGGCATCCGTTAACCATAAAATTTTGTCATATGGCACACATACAAGCTTTACTATTTGATTCCGCAGAAACCACGGCACTCGATAGAGTGGAGGAATATGAATTTGAGGGTGGTGTAGTTCCTGTCCACGCTGGAGAGTATTGGACTTCTAAACAGCGGGATTGTCACTCTATCCACGAAGTCTCCTACCGAGCTTGCTATAAGCCGCAGCTTCCTGATTATTTTCTTTCACGTTATACAAAGAAAGGAAGTGTTGTTTATGATCCCTTTCTAGGGCGCGGCACTACATTGGTACAGGCTAGGATGCATAGCTGTTCTGTTATAGGAAGCGACATCAATCCTGTTTGCCTAAAACTTGCTAAGGCGAGGCTATGTCCTCCCCCTATTGCGTGTATTAAGAAAAGATTAGATTCTGTTGTTTTAGGAGACGAAGAGCCTAAGAATACAGGATTACTTGAATTCTATCATCCTGACACGCTTCGAGAGATTGAGTCATGGAAGCGATATTTCGCGCACCGACGAGAATTGAATCTTTTGGATTCGATTGATGAGTGGATTGATATGGTGGTGATCAGTAGGCTTTCCGGCCATTCGCCTGGCTTCTTTTCCGTCTATACACTCCCGCCTAATCAAGCCGTCTCAGTTGAGCGTCAGCGAAAGATCAATTTAAAATTAAATCAGAGACCGGAATATCGGAATACGCGTGAGCTAATCTGGAAAAAGACAAAAGCTTTACTGAAAGATGCATTGCCAAGGGATTATTCCGAACATGCGCCTATTTTATTTGTGGCATCAGCAGATTATATTCCACAGATAGATTCAGATTCTGTTGATTTAGTTGTCACGTCTCCGCCTTTTTTAGACGCCGTTGATTATCTTCAAGACAATTGGCTCAGAATGTGGTTTTCTATAAGTTCAGTTGATGCTTCTTTAATGTGGAAGATTCGTTCTGTAGCAGATTGGACGGAGCGAATGAAATCCGTGCTTTTAGAATTACACCGCATCTTAAAACCTGACGGATTAATTGCTTTCGAAGTAGGCGAAGTCAGGAAAGGAACTATTCGTCTAGAATTAGAAGTGTTGAAGGCGGGCCGCGAGGTTGGTTTAGTGCCTGAGTATGTATTGATTAATACTCAGCAATTCACCAAAACATCAAATTGTTGGGGTATAAAAAATAACGAGCGTGGCACTAATTCCAATCGTATCGTTGTTTTCAGAAAAAAGTAAGAATTCCAACCTGAACTAAATAGTGTCGTTTCCGCGTAAGGCATTGAATATAATGTAGTTGCAAGTAAATTTAAAAGGAATCTTCAGAGTAAAAGAAATGAATAAAAAATAAGTAAAATTCATAAATAATTATGTTATAATTTTAAAAGGAGGCAATAAGCTTTGAGCCCAACAGTATTTAAAATAGGAAACTACAGATTTCATTTTTTCTCAAAAGAAGAAAACAGAATACATGTGCATATTATTTCTCCCGAAGGAGAAGCAAAATTTTGGTTGGAACCCACTACCGCATTAGTAAATTATTCGGGGTTTTCCTCGAAACAATTAAATTCTTTGCAAAAAATTGTTGAAAGGCGCAAAAATGAAATTATTAAAAAATGGAAAGAACATCTTAAAGCCAGAAATAACTAACATTTCTGAGCACGGATTTTGGATATACTTGAAAGGTAAGGAATATTTCCTTTCCTTTAACGAATATCCATGGTTTAAAGACGCGAAAATATCATCAATCACTGATGTGGAGTTAATACGCGGTCATCATTTATACTGGCCAAAATTAGATGTAGATTTAACCACAGAAATTTTAGAAAATCCTGAAAATTATCCATTAACATATA
Organism: Omnitrophica bacterium GWA2_41_15; assembly: GCA_919902675.1. Taxonomy (GTDB): domain Bacteria; phylum Omnitrophota; class Gorgyraeia; order Gygaellales; family UBA12090; genus UBA12090. Next base: position 32,550 of record CAKKRH010000043.1, on the reverse strand, counting down.
AATAAATTTTTAACAATACGTTGAAGGCGATGGCCTATGGCCACGCCTTAATTTTGTGGTTATTGGATATTAGTAGTTGATCTTGTTTCGCGGCTTCGCCGCTCCATAAGGCGGCTGAATTTGGTGATTGATTTATATGTATAAAGACAACTCCCTTAAAACCTACTTGGATGATTTGGCGGCTAAAAAGCCCGCTCCCGGAGGGGGGTCGGCGGCGGCCTTGACCGGGGCTCTGGGGTGCGCGCTGTTAAGTATGGCCTGTAATTTTACCGTCGGCAAAGAAAAGTATAAAGATGTGGAGCCAAAGATAAAATCCGCCTTAAAGGAGACTGAGTATTTGCGCGGGAGATTTTTGTCTTTGGTGGATTTGGATGTTCGGGCCTATCAAAAGGTTTTTAACAGCCGCCTGGCCAAAGAAGATGTTTATCAGAAAAACCTGATTGCCTCAACCCGGGTCCCGCTTGAAATAGGTGTTTTAGCGTCGAAGGGATACGGGCTTTGCCCGCTCTTAAAGAAGATCGCCAATAAGTATTTAATCAGCGATGTGCGCGTGGGTGAAGAATTATTAAAATCTTGCTTTAAATCCGCGATATTTAATGTTATAATTAATCTTCCGCTTATCAAGGATAAAGGCTTTATCTCCCAGACCAAAAAAACAATCACCGATCTAAAATATAGATTTAAATGAGCGCTAAGCTTTTGGAAGGCAAGCCTCTTGCCTTAAAGATAAAAGAAGAGATAAAAAAAGAAGTCGCTTTGCTAAAGTCCGCATCCGGCAAAAGCCCGGTTTTGGCCGGGGTGCAGATTGGGGATAACCCGGCGGCTGAGGTTTACTTTAAATCCCAGATAAAATGCGCCGCCGAGCTGGATATAGAATACCGCCATCATAAGCTCCCCCAGGATATACCTCAGGATAAGTTTTTTTCTTTTCTGGATTCACTCAATAGCGATAAAGATACTTCGGCTGTTTTCATCCAGATGCCTTTACCAGGCCATATTGATTCGCGTTTAGTTCCCCGGCACATCTTACCCTTTAAGGACGCCGAAGGCATGCATCCGGAAAACTTAGGTAAACTTTTCTTCGGCCGGGCCAAATTTATTCCCTGTACCGCCAACAGCGTGATGGAGTTATTGCGTTCAACCGGAGTCAATCTGCGCGCAAAAGAAGCAGTGATAGTCGGACACAGCGAGATAGTGGGAAAGCCCTTGAGCCTGCTTTTATTGGAGCAGTTCGCCACAACTACTGTTTGTCATATCGCTACCGGTGAGCGGGGCCTAACCCGGGAGCATGTCCAAAAGGCTGAGGTCCTGGTGGTCGCGGTAGGCCGGGCAAACTTAATCAAAGGCGAATGGATTAAAGAGGGAGCCATTGTGGTGGATGTGGGGATAAACAGAGTAAATGAAAGAATAGTCGGCGATATAGAGTTTGAAGAGGCCTCTAAGCGGGCTTCCTGGATTACTCCGGTGCCCGGAGGAGTAGGCCCTTTGACCGTAACTATGCTGATGCGCAATGTGGTGGAGGCGGCTAAACTGCAGTATAAGCTATAGGTTACAAGTTACAAGTGATAAATTATAAGTTATAACTTAGCACTCATAATTTACAACACGGAGACAAGATGACCTTTAAAGAAAAAATTCAGACGGGAAAGTTTATCCTTACCAGCGAAGTCGGCCCTCCCAAAGGAATAGAGTCCGGACACATCTTAGAAGACGCGGAATTAGTGCGGGGCAGGGTGGACGCGATCAATGTTACTGATTTACAGAGTTCAGTGATGCGCCTGGGTTCTCTGGCGGTAAGCATCCGGCTTAAGGAAAAAGGTTTTGAGCCGGTGTATCAGGTTACCTGCCGGGACCGCAACCGCCTGGCCCTGCAATCGGATATCCTCTCCGCGGCCAATTTTGGAATTGAGAATATCCTGGCCTTGACCGGAGATCATCCTAAATTAGGGGACCATCCTCACGCCAAGGCAGTTTTTGATATTGACTCGGTCCAGCTTATCCAGGTGATCCGCCGCCTGGAACAGGGGCTGGATATGGCCGGGAAAAAATTAGAAGGCGTTTTGCCGAAATTCTGCGTTGGGGCGGTGGTTAATCCCGGCTCGGATCCTTTGGAGCCGCAGATTATGAAGATGGAGAAAAAGATAGAGGCGGGAGCGGAGTTTTTTCAGACCCAGGCAGTGTATGATCTCAAGAGTTTCGAAAACTTTCTCTCCAAAACCAAGCATCTTAAGACCGCGGTTATTGCCGGGATAGTCTTGCTGAAGTCAGCGGGGATGGCTAAATATATGAATGAGAATGTAGCCGGAATTTCCGTGCCGGATAATCTGATTAATGAAATGCGGGATACCAAAGATAAACAGGCCCAGTCAATTGAGATTGCCTCCCGTTTGATTAAAGAGCTTAAGCCGATGTGCCAGGGCATACATATTATGCCTATCGGCTGGGATAAATTAGTGCCCAAGGTTTTGGATGCCGCGGGTTTATAGAGTTCATTGAGTTTATAGAGTTTATAGAGTTTATAGAGTTTATAGAGTTTGTAGAGTTAAAAGATTGCTTGCGCGTTTACTATGAAGATTGCCATAAGCGGTAAAGGTGGGTCAGGTAAGACCACCATTGCCGCGGGTTTAATAAAGATATTAGTTGAAAAAAATAAGTCGGTAATAGCGCTGGATTGTGATCCGGATATAAGCTTAGGCCTGGCTTTAGATTTTCCCGCGTATAATGAGATTAAGCCTATCAGTAAAATGAAGGATCTCATTTTTGAGCGCACCGGCGTAGATCCCGCTAATCCCCAAGGGTTCTTTCAGATTAATCCCAAGGTAGACGACATCCCGGAAAAGTTCTGTCCTCAGGATAAAGGTATCCGCCTGATTGTGATGGGCAGGGTGGATAAGCCTCAAGGGGGCTGCCTTTGCCCGGAGAATACCTTTGTGCGTTCATTAGTCGGGCACCTGGTCTTAAGGCAGGATGAGGTGGTAATTTTGGATATGGCCGCCGGCTCCGAGCACTTGGGAAGGGCTACCGCCCGCGGGGTGGATGTTTTTTTGATTTCGGTTGAGCCCTCGGAAACCAGCCTCCAGACAGCCAGACATATTAAGGAATTGGCTGAAGGCTTAGGATTAACGAAAATATTTTTTATCGGAAATAAAATAAAAAACCCCTCCGACTTTGATTTTATTCAGGCTTCTTTAAAGGATGAACTTATCGGCAGTATAAGTTTTAACCGGACCCTGGAAGGCTCAAGAGGAAGGTTCGTTTTTGACATAAGTTCCCGTAAGGAATTTGAAAATATTTATGATAAGCTTGCCAGCCGCTTAAACAGCGCGCCGGAAAAAGCGCGTAATTAACGGCCGCAATGGAGGTGAGTAATGGCTGAAAATAAATTTTATGGAGATAGCGCCACCCGTGAAATGCGTCAGGTGGCTGAAGATTTAGGTATTCAGACTGTCTGGGATAGAGAACTGTTACAACAGCCCCACTGCGGATTCGGATTATTGGGAATTTGCTGTAAGAATTGTAACATGGGCCCTTGTAGGATCGACCCCTTTAATCCTAATGGCCCTAAGCTTGGCGTCTGCGGAGCTGACGCGGATGTGATTGCCGCGCGTAATCTCCTGCGCCATATTACCGCCGGAAGCGCCTGTCACAACGACCACGGAAGGGAACTCACCAAGGCCTTTAAGCTTGCCGCCCAGGGCAAGGCCCCGGGGTATCAGATTACCGATGAGTCTAAGCTTAAAGTCCTGGCCCAGGAATACGGGGTCAAGGTTGAGGGCAGGAGTCTTCAGGATATTGCCGTGGATTTAGCCGACCGGATTTTTGCCGAATACGGACAGCAGGAGGGAGAGTTGGTCCTTATTCAGCGCGCCCCCAAAAAGACCAAAGAGATGTGGAGAAAACTGGGGATTATGCCCCGGGGTATTGACCGGGAGGTGGTTGAGGCCCTGGCCCGGACTAATATGGGGGTGGATAATGACTACCGTTCCCTGATGCGCCACGGTATGCGGGTGGCCTTAAGCGACGGCTGGGGCGGTTCAATGATTGCCACAGAATTAACTGATATTTTATTTCGCTCTCCCCGTCCGCTTGATTCCCGGGCTAACTTAGGGGTTTTAAAATACGACCAGGTGAATATTCTGGTCCACGGCCATGTGCCGGTCTTATCCGATATGATTGCCCAGGCCGCCAGCGACCCGGAATTGATAAAGCTGGCTAAGGCCAAGGGCGCTTCCGGGATAACCGTGGCCGGGGTTTGCTGTACGGCTTTAGAGGTCCTGATTCGGCGGGGGGTCCCGGTCGCCGGTAATTTCTTACAGCAGGAGCTGGCCTTGATTACCGGGGTGGTTGAGATGCTCATAGTTGACCTGCAGTGCGTTATGCCCTCCCTGCCGAATATCGCCGGAAATTTCCACACCAAGGTAATTTCCACCAGCCCCCGGGCCCATTTTCCGGGCAGTGAATATGTCGAGTTTAAGGAAGAGCAGGGCTATGAAATCGCTAAAAAACTGATTCGCGCGGCAATTGAAAATTATCCCAATCGTAACCAGGAAAAAATCCATATTCCTAAGGCCGTGGAAACCCTGGTTTCCGGATTCACCACCGAATATATCTTTGAGATGCTGGGAGGTAAAACCTTATCTACCTATAAGCCGCTTAACGACGGGGTGGCAATGGGCAGGATCAGGGGTGTGGTGGGGGTAGTCGGTTGCGACAATCCCAAGATGCAAAGCGGTGAAACCCATATCAAGTTAATCAAGGAACTGCTTAAGAACGATGTCCTGGTGGTCCAGACCGGCTGTGCCGCCACTGCCTGCGGCAAGGAAGGCCTGCTTACCCCTGAGACCGCTTTTAAATACTGCGGTAAGGGCCTTCAGGAAATATGCGAGGCGGTAGGATGCCCTCCGATTTTACATATGGGGCCCTGCGTGGATAATTCCCGGATTCTGACTGCCTGCTGTGAGATAGTCGGCGCCGGAGGCTTAGGCGTGGGTCTGGATGAGTTGCCGGTTGCCGGAGTGGCTCCGGAGTGGATGTCTGAGAAGGCCATTGCTATCGGATGGTATTTCGTGGCCTCCGGGGCATTGGTGGTATTTGGCCAGCCTTATCCGGTATACGGCTCTAAAAATATGACCAATTATGTCACTAAAGAGGTTGAGGAGTTAACCGGCGGAAAGTGGGCCTTTGAAATAGACCCGCTTAAAATGGCCAAGATTATAATTGAGCATCTGGACTCTAAGCGAAAGACCCTGAACCTTAAACCGATGATGTACCAATAACAGCGTATAGCGTTTAGCGTATAACTTTTCTATCCGCTATCCGCTATCCGCTATCCGCCATGAAGAAGCTTTATTACGACGCCAAGAAATGCACTGCCTGCAAGACTTGCGAGATTGTCTGCGCCATAGGCCATTCGCCGTCCAAGGATTTGTATACTGCTATCTTAGAAGATAACGCGGCGCTTCCTTCGGTCAGGGTCTACGCGGGTCAGGATGAGAATTATCCGATGGCCTGCCGGCATTGTAAGGACCATCCTTGCGTGAGTGCCTGTATTGCTTCGGCCCTGAGATATGATCCCAAGGAAGGCCTGCTTTTTGACAAGGAAAAATGCGTGGGCTGTTGGATGTGTATTATGGTCTGTCCTTATGGGGCGGTCCGGCCTGATTTCCGGGATTCCAAGTCGGTCAGGTGCGACCTCTGCGCGGATATTAAAGATCCCCGCTGCGCCAAGAATTGTCCGACCAAGGCAATCATTTATGTAGAGGAAAAAGCGATAAATGTCTAATGACGAAGCTCGAATGGCGAATGAATTTTCAAATGACTTAATGCCTAATTAGACATTTATTCGGGATTCGTCATTAAAAATTCGGCATTAATCTCAATAGGTTCGATTATGAAACGAGTTATTATTATAGGTAATTCCGCGGCAGGGATATCCTGCGCCGAGGCCTTACGTAAGAAAGATAAAGAGATAAAGATAACTATCCTTTCTAAGGAGGACTACACCGGTTATAACCGCTGTTTGATTTCTTATTATCTGGCTGGAGATATCAAAGAAGACAAATTAGTCTATAAGCCCAAAAAATTCTACTCCGAAAATGATATTGAACTGCTTTTAAACAAAAAGGCAGGCAGGATTGAGCCTAAAAAAAATCAGGTAGTACTGGAGGATAAGACCAGGCTTGATTATGATTATTTGGTTTTAGCCTGCGGAGCCTCTCCTAAATTACCTGAGATAAAAGGCATCCATAAAAAAGGGGTTTTTGGCTTTCGCACTATTTCTGATGCCAAGGGGATGCTGGAACTGCTTCCAATTACCCAGGCCGCCTGCGTTTTAGGCGGAGGGCTGATCGGCCTTAAGGCCGCCTACGGCCTGAAAAAGAGAAAAATAGAGGTCAAGGTAATAGTTAAGTCTCCCCAAATCCTCTCCCAGATTTTGGATAAAGAGTCCGCCGGGATGTGTAAACGGCGTTTGGTTGAAAACGGAATTGAGATAGTCAGCGGCTCAGAGGCTCAGGAGATTATCGGAGAAGGCGACTGCAAGGCAGTGAAATTAGATTCCGGAAAGGTGATTGCCTCATCCATTGTGGTGGTGGGAAAAGGGGTCAAGCCGAATATTGAACTGGCAGAAGATTCCGGGATAAAGTTTGAAGAAGGGATCCTGGTTGATGAGTATATGCGGACCAATATTCCCAATATTTACGCCGCCGGAGATATCGCCCAGAGCTATGACCCTATATTAGAGAAGACAGCGGTCAATGCCCTTTGGCCGAACGCGATTGAGCAGGGCTTGATTGCCGCCGGCAGTATTCTCGGTGAACCAAATAAAAAATATCCGGGTTCGGTGGGGATGAATTCGGTTGAGTTCTTCGGCCTGCCGGTGATTTCCTTCGGGATAACCAGGCCCCAGGACGGCTTCGAGGAAATAGTCTTTAAAGATGCCCAGCAGGACATTTACCGAAAGATTGTTTTAAAAAACAACGTCGTCAAGGGGGCGGTGTTCGTTAAGAGAATAGAGAATATTGGCATACTGCTTAAGCTGGCCAGGCTGAAGGTGGATGTTTCCGGCATCAAGGATAAATTGCCGCGTCCGGATTTTAATTTCGCTTTCACCAAGGATCTTCAATACGATAAAGAAGAAGTATACATATAAAGCCTAAACAATAAACCCTAAATTCTAAATAAACCCAAATGCTTCAAACCCAAAACTCAAAACCAAGATGATAGTCATATATTGTTTTGAATTTATTGTTTTGGATTTATGATTTGTTTAGGGTTTAGAGTTTGGGATTTAGAGTTTCTATAATTTAGGAGGGATTCTAGAGATGTCAAAAATAGTTGCGGCTGCCGCGATAAGGGGCGCGAGGGTTATTGCCAGAGAGGCTGAGGAATTTCTGAATAAGGCTTTAAAAGAGCATGGGCCGGACGCAAGAATCGGTTTTCCCGAGACCGCTTTTTTCTTACCTATGGCTAATGCCTTATTGGGGCTTGAGGTAAAGACCTTAAAAGAGGCGGGTAATGTTTTTAATTATGCCAAAGGCCTTCTCCCTCTTGAGCCTAAGGAGAAGCTTTGGCTGCCTTATCTGGGAGACGCTTTGGATGCCGGAATTGCTACCCTTCTATGCGAAGAAATAATTACCGTCTTGCGTTATCTTTATAAGCAGGAGCCCCAGACCGACTGTAATGGTTTTTTTACCGATACTATCCTGAGATCCCTGGGCATCCAGCTGGTTGACGGAAGAATGCCCGGCTTTGCCGCTATTCTGGGAGCTGCCCCTACTAACGAAATCGCGGTGAGTGTAGTCAGACAGCTGCAGGAGAGAAATATCCTGATTTTTGTGGGAAGCTCATCAGGGGGCCGTTCCATAATTGACCAACTTAAGGAATCCGGGGTTGAAATGGGTTGGGACAATTACATTGTCCCTTACGGAAGGGATACCATTAGCGCGATTTATCCTCTAAACTGGGCTATTCGTTCGGCCATGACTTTCGGCGGCCTTAAGGCCGGACAAGGTAAGAAGTGCCTGCTTTATACCAAGGAGCGGGTTTTCGCCTTTGGCTTAACCCTGGGTTTGGTGGATGATTTGAAATACGCTACCGGCGCCGGGGCAATTAATATGGGTTTTCCGATTATTGCCGATACCGATATCCCAGAGATTAAGCCCTCAGGCATTACCACTTACGAGGCCTTAGTCAAAGAGTTTGACTACAAAAAGATTGTTCCCCGTTGTATAGAGGTTAGGGGGGTCAGGGTTAAGGTTTCCAAAATTCCCATACCGGTTCTCTATGGCGCGGCCTTTGAAGGAGAGAGGGTCCGGCGGGAACAGCTTTACTGCGAGTTCGGCGGGAAGTCCTCTCAGGCCTTTGAGCTTATTTCGATGCGGGATTCTTCTCAGATAGAGGACGGTAAGATAGAGCTGGTCGGCCCGGACATCGATCAACTGCCGGAGAAAGTAAAATCCCTGCCCTTGGGGATTTTGATTGAGGTGGCCGGACGCAAACTGCAAAAGGATTTTGAGCCAATACTTGAACGTCAACTGCACCGCTTTTTTAATTATTGCATGGGGGTAATGCATATCGGGCAAAGAGATATGAACTGGATCCGTATCAGTAAGGACGCCTTTGCCAAGGGCCTCAGGGTCAAGCATTTAGGCATAGTTTTGCACGCGATGATCCATGAAGAATTCGGGGCGATTGCCGATAAGGTTCAAATAACCATTTTTACCAAAGAAGAGGACGTGCAGAGGGAATTAATCAAGGCCAGGCAGGTCTATGCCGAGCGCGACGAGCGCCTAGGCGGGATGACCGATGAGAGCGTGGACACCTTTTATTCCTGCGAACTCTGCCAGTCCTTCGCTCCTAACCATATCTGCGTGATTACCCCGGAGAAGGTGGGCTTATGCGGAGCCTACTCCTGGCTGGATACCAAGGCCGCCTATGAGATTGCCCCTTCAGGTGGTAATAAACCTATTCCCAAAGGAGAATGCCTTGACCCGGTAAACGGCGAGTGGGCCTCGGTCAACGCCTACGTGAGCCTGCGTTCCAACCGCACGTTGGAAAGGTTCTCGATGTATTCTATCGTCAATAATCCTTCCACTTCCTGCGGATGTTTTGAGTGCATTATGGCGGTTATCCCGGAGGCTAACGGGATAATGATTGTACACCGGGATTTCTCCGGAATGACCCCCTGCGGAATGACCTTTACCACTCTGGCCGGTTCGGTCGGGGGCGGCATACAGACTCCGGGTTTCTTGGGGGTGGGTAAAATCTATCTTACCAGCAAGAAATTTATCTCAGCTGACGGAGGCTTAAGAAGATTAATCTGGATGCCCAAGGAACTTAAAGAACTCTTGGGCGAGAAGCTGATAAAGAGGGTCCAGGAAATCGGCGAGCCGGACCTGCTTGAAAAGATTGCCGATGAGACAATCGCTACCACTTCCGAGGAGCTGATGCTGTTCTTAGAAAAGGTTAAGCATCCCGCGTTGACTCTGCCGCCTCTATTTTAAACCGCGAAGCCCTGCCTGCCGGCAGCCAGAGGCAGATTCTCTTGATAAGATTCTTCGCATAGCTCAGAATCAAGTAAAATCTAAGCGCCAGAGGCAGATTTTACTTGACAATAATATTTTGTGTATTATTCTATTGATATACGTCAAATGACCCATCCAGAAAGGTGTTCTTCCGGTAACATTAAACGCGTAATATTAATTCTATTATTTTCGCTCATCAGTGCCCCTGCCTTTTGCGCTCATTTACTCAAAGAGGAAGCGGTTGAATTTCATAGACAAGGCCACTCTGCCCAGGAATCTGGCATGCTTAATGATGCCTTGGGATTTTACCAGAAGGCATCCGCTATAGACCCGGCCTCAGCCCATCTTTATAATGATTTGGGCTCGGTGTATGAGATGATGGGAGAGTTTGAGATTGCCTCAGAATGCCTATTGAAAGCCGTGAGTATTGAGCCTGAAAGCATAGAGGCCTATTCGCGCCTGGCTCTTTTGTCTGAGAAAGACGGCAATTTCCTACTGGCGGCTAAGTATTGGCTGAAATTCATAGAGCTGGGCAATAAAAATAATCCGGCGGTCCAGGAGGCAAAAAGCCGGGTCTATGAAATTGGCATGGTTATTCCTGAGGTGATGGACAGCTATATCGAAGTTGAGGCCTCCAGCCTTAAGAAAGAAATTTCCTCATTTAAGCGCGCGACGATAAGTGATAAAGAATCACGCCTCCAGAGGCATCTAAGCGAAGGAAATGCCTTCTATCAGGATAAAGATTATCTTAACGCCTTGAAGATGTATATGGAAGCCAAAGAGTTGGACCCCCAAGACAGTCAAGTAAACAACCTGCTGGATGCTACTCTGAGCAAGCTGCTTCTATAAACCCGTAATTTGCGATATGATTTAGGCCATTTTTCTCGAAACCTATTGCAAAATCCGGGTTAAACCAAAATTTCCTCATAAAGCCTAATATCTAATAAAGATTCGAAAAGCGGGAAAGTTCAGTTTTTCTCTTCTGTATGTCAAATCCCAGGCTATATCTTATTGACGGTTCAGGCCTATGCTACCGGGCTTATTACGCCCTTTCGAACTTTTCCACATCCTATGGCCAGCCCACGGGAGCGGTGTTTGGTTTTGTGAGTATCTTAAATAAAATTCTAAAAGACGCGCCCGAGTATATAGTCTGTTGTTTTGATGTCTCGCGGGAGACCTTCCGCCAGAAAAAATATAAAGAATATAAAATCCAGCGTCCCCCCGCGCCCCAGGGATTATCCGCCCAGATGGATCTTATTAAAGAAACGGTTTCAGCCTATAACATTACCGTATCGGAGTTGGCCGGATATGAGGCGGATGACCTGATTGCCAGTTTCGCTCGAATTGCCAGAGAGAATTCCTGGGATACGGTGATTGTGAGTTCCGATAAGGACCTTCTGCAGTTAGTGGATGAACGGGTGAAGGTTTTTGAGCCTAAGAAGGAAGTGTGGTACGATAATGAGGCGGTCGTCCTTAAATACGGACTGGAGCCTAAAAGGTTAATTGATATTTTCTCATTGATGGGTGATACATCAGATAATATCCCGGGGGTTAAAGGCGTGGGGGAAAAGACAGCGACAGCCTTAATTAAAGAATTCGGCGGCGTGGATAACCTGATTAATAATTTAGCGAAACTAAAATCCGCTTCTTTAAGGGAGTCTTTGCTTAAGAATATTGAGAATATTCGTTTAAGTTATGAATTGTTCCGGCTGGAGGCGGATATTCCGCTGGATCCCGACCCGGAAAAACTTAAGCGCAAAGAACCGGATTACGAAAAACTTTTTTCCCTGTTTAAAAAGCTGGAATTTAACAGTCTGCTTAAAACCTTACCTCTATCTCCGGAGAAAGAAATAAATGCCCCGGCTCAAGCAGCGCCGCTGGAAAATTCTTTAAGGAAGAAAGAAGTTCTGGAACAGGTTAAAAAATGCCCTGAAGGGCTTATCTTTGTGGCCGCCAGGGAGGAGTCCAGGGTATATTTCGCCTGGGGCGCGGAGTTTTATTCTTTAGCCATAGATGATCAGGAGCTAAGGAGAATATTTTCTGATTCAAAAATAAAAAAGATAAGCCATAACCTGAAAGAGGCCGGGATTTTTCTCTCTCAGAACGGTATTGAGCTTAACGGATTATATTTTGATACCATGCTGGCGGCGTATCTTTTAGAGCCTTCACTCGCCAACTTTGATTTGGTTGAGCTGGCTTATAAGTATTTAGAGCGCAGGTATCAGCCGGGCCGGATAAGCCCGGAGCAGGCATTAGATGTTATCATCAGGATCAGCCCTGTCTTAAGAGAAAAAATAGGAGCATATTCTCTGAATAATCTTCTTTATGAGCTGGAGATACCCCTCATAGGCGTGCTTATGGATATGCAGGCCAGCGGCGTAAAGATAGATGTCCGGGCGCTTGAACTTTTATCAGTTGAGCTGCGGGTGAGGCTTACTCAACTGGTTCAGGAAATTTATGCTTTAAATTCAGGGCAGGAGTTTAATATAAATTCACCCAAGCAGTTAGCCAATGTACTCTTTGAGAGGTTAAAACTTCCGGTGATTAAAAAGACCAAGACCGGGCTTTCCACCGATGAAGAGGTCTTGCGTAAGCTTTCCAAAAAGCACGGCTTACCCCTTCTCCTTTTGGAATACCGCCAGCTGACCAAGTTAAAAAGCACCTATATAGACAGCCTGCCCTTATTGATTGACCCCAAGACCAGGAGGATACACGCGGTCTTTGACCAGACCGGCACAGAAACAGGGCGGCTTTCTTCAAATAATCCTAACCTTCAGAATATTCCTGTCCGGGGTGAAATCGCCCGCGATATCCGTAAGGCTTTTATCGCTGAAGAAAACAACCTGCTTATCTCGGCGGACTATTCTCAGATTGAACTGAGGGTCCTGGCGCATTTTTCCGGAGATGAGGCCTTGATTCGCGCCTTTGGCGAGGACCGGGACATTCATAAGTGGACCGCCGGACTTATATTTGGAGTTGAAGAGAGCCTGGTAAGCGATGAGATGCGTGAGACTGCCAAGAGGATAAACTTCGGCATTGTCTATGGGATGGGCAGTTTTGGTTTGGCCAAGGACCTGGAGATACCCGTAAACGTGGCGCAAGATTTTATTGATAATTACTTCCTGCGCTACCCTAAGGTGAATAAATTTATCGCCAGCCAGATAGCCCTGGCTAAAGATACCGGATTTGTCACGACAATTTTAGGCCGAAGAAGGCATCTTCCCGAGATAAACAATAAAAACAGCTCTCTGCGCAGCTTCGCCGAACGCCAGGCGGTAAATTCGCCTATTCAGGGTTCAGCCGCTGACCTGATAAAATTAGCAATGGTCAATATCCATCAGGTTTTATCCCAGATGAAATTAAAGGCCAAGTTGATTATGCAGATTCATGATGAATTGGTTTTTGAGGTTCCGGAGGCGGAGTTTGACGCGGTATCCGGCTTAGTCAGGGACAAAATGGAGAATGTCCATAAATTGGATGTGCCGGTAAAGGTGAATATAAAAAAGGGAAAGAATTGGCAGGAAATGGAACTTGTAAAGTAAAACATAAATGACGAATTACTAATTACGAATCCCGAATAAATGACAAATGCCTAATGACTTAAATGCCAAATAATTTAATAAAAAATTCGACATTTGGTCATTGAAACATTAGACATTCATCCGTTATTCTGATTTCGTCATTAGTCATTATGACTTTTAGTATGAGAGACAGATGAAAATTCTTATATGTGCCAGCGAGATGGTGCCTTTTGCCAAGACCGGGGGGCTGGCTGATGTGGTGGGCGCGCTTCCTCTGGCGCTTGAAGAATTGGGGCTGGAGGTAAGGGTAGTTATTCCAAAGTACAAACCAGCTCGTCTCTCGCAAACCGTATCACGTGCTATTGGTTCGGATATAGAAGTAACGAAAATTGGAAAGAACGCGCAAGTGTATTTTATAAAAAATGACGCCTATTTTAACCGCGAGGGGCTTTATGGAGATAAAAACGGAGATTACCCGGATAACTTAGAGAGATTTTCTTTTTTCTGCCGTCGGGCTTTAGAGATATTACCTGAGATAAATTTTAGGCCGGATGTCATCCACTGCCACGATTGGCAGGCCGGGCTCATTCCGGTATATCTAAAGACAGTCTATTCCAAAAATAAATTTTATAAACATATTAAAACCGTATTCACTATCCATAACTTAGCGTATCAGGGAGTTTTTAATAAAGAGAAATACCCCAAATTAGGATTAGACTGGTCTTTGTTTAAAATCGAGGGATTAGAATTTTATGGTAAGGTTAACTTCTTAAAAGGCGGGCTTATTTTCAGCGATAGCTTAAGCACGGTAAGCCTTGCCTACTCAAAAGAAATTCAGACCAAGGAATTCGGCTGCGGGCTGGAAGGGCTTCTTCACCAAAGAAAAAAATACCTTTTCGGCATAATCAACGGCCTGGATTATAAGGTTTGGGATCCCGCCCAGGACCGGTATATTTATAAGAAATATTCTCCGCTTAATTTAGAGGATAAATACGCCAATAAGAAACTGCTTCAGGAAGAACGCGGTTTATCGGTCAGAGCAGATGTGCCTTTATTAGGGATGGTCAGCCGGCTGGTTACGCAGAAAGGTTTAGACCTGGTTACTCAAGGTCTGGAGGAGCTGATCGAGCGTTCGCGCGTTCAGATGATAGTCTTAGGAGACGGAGACGCCAAGTATCATAATCTTTTAAAAGATATGGTTAAAAAGTATCCGCGTAATCTGAGCCTGTGTTTTGATTTCAACGATCCCCTGGCGCATAAGATTTACGCGGCCGCGGATATTTTCCTGATGCCTTCTTATTATGAGCCCTGCGGTTTAGGCCAGATGATTGCCTTAAAATACGGAACGATTCCCCTGGTTTTTAAAACCGGTGGGCTTAGCGATACGATTTCCGAAGATAATGGTTTTGTCTTCAAGGATTACAGCTTGAGGTCATTCACCTACGCGGTCAAGAGGTCGGTCTTCGCGTATGAAGATAAGAAGCGATGGCTCAAGTTAGTCAAGAGGGCGTTTACTTATGATTTCTCCTGGGAACGCTCAGCCAAAGAGTATCTTAAGCTCTATCAGGGGTTATCGGATTGATATATTGTGTTCGCGTATGCCTCTTAACAAAAGGCCTTTAATTATCGGCGTAACCGGAAGCCTGTCTACCGGCAAGACCACCGTAAGCAGGATGCTTAAAGAGCTGGGGGCTTATGTCATTAACGCAGATAAGATAGTCCATGGCTTAATCGGACGCAAGGCCAGGGCTAAAATAGGCGGTTTTGTTTTCGACGACAAAAAATCCCTGGATAAGCTCTGCGGGCTGATCCATCCTATAGTCAAGAAAGAGATTTCGCGAAAGATCAAGGAGAATAAAACCAAAAGATTGATTGTGGTTGACGCTCCGCTTTTGATTGAAAGTGGATTTCACAAAAAATGCGATTACCTGATAGTGGTAAAATCCGGCCTTAAGAAACAGTTAAAGCGATCGGAGAATGGTTTAGGCCTATCCAGGGCTGAGTCTTTAAAAAGGATAAAACTGCAGATGCCTTTGAAGGAGAAGACTCGCCTGGCGGATTTTATAATAGATAATAACGGTTCGTTACAACAGACAAGAAAGCAGGTAGAGGAAGTTTTTAAAGACATCGCGGCTGGCGGTAAAGGCATTTTGCCTCACGTCCCCGGCCTGACGAGCGGGATAAGTAAGCTTCCAAGGAGAATAAGTATATGGAAAAAGTAAACATCGTAAATTTAAAAGAAATGAAAATCACGGAGTTGAATAAGCTGGCCAAAGAATTGAACGTCAACGGCTTAAGCGGAATAAGGAAGCAAGACCTTATTTTTAAGATCCTCCAGGCCCAGGCGGAAAAAGACGGGTTAATGTTCGGAGAGGGGGTCCTGGAGATTCTTTCGGAGGGCTTTGGTTTCCTGCGTTCGCCAAATTATAATTATCTGCCTTGTCCCGATGACATCTATGTTTCTCCTTCTCAGATTCGCAAGTTTGATATGCGCACCGGCGATACGGTAAGCGGCCAGATTCGTCCGCCCAAGGAAGGCGAGAAATATTTCGCCCTGCTTAAGGTTGAGGCGGTGAATTTTGAAAATCCCGAAGGCCTTAAGGAAAAGGTGCTTTTTGATAATCTTACCCCCGTCTATCCTCACGACAGGTTTGTCTTAGAGATCAGCCCCAATGAGGTTTCGATGCGGATTATGGATTTGCTTGCCCCTATCGGTAAGGGCCAGCGCGGTTTGATTGTGGCTCCTCCTTACAGCGGCAAGACCGTGCTTCTGCAGAAGATAGCCAATTCCGTTATGCAGAATAATCCGGATGTGATTTTGATTGTTCTTTTGATTGATGAACGTCCGGAAGAGGTAACCGAGATGCAGCGCTTGGTTAAGGGTGAGGTGATTTCCTCAACTTTCGACGAACCGCCGGAGCGCCATGTCCAGGTAGCTGAAGTGGTGCTTGAGAAGGCCAAGCGTTTAATTGAGCACAAGAAGGATGTGGTGATCCTTTTAGACAGTATCACCAGGCTTGCCCGGGCATATAACTCGGTTATTCCCCACAGCGGAAAGATTCTCTCCGGAGGAGTTGATGCCAACGCCTTGCAGAAGCCCAAACGTTTTTTCGGGGCGGCCAGGGCTGTTGATGAGGGAGGAAGCTTGACCATAATCGCTACCGCCCTTGTTGATACCGGCAGCCGTATGGACGAGGTTATTTTTGAGGAGTTCAAAGGAACCGGCAATATGGAGATTCAGCTTGACCGCAATCTCTTTCAAAGAAGAATATATCCGGCGATAGAGATTAAACGTTCAAATACCCGGCATGAAGAGCTTCTGCTTAAGCCGGATGAGTTGAATAAGGTCTGGATTCTGCGCAAGGTGCTGAATGAATTAAATAATGTGGAGGCAATGGAGCTTTTGATTGAAAAGCTCGGTAAGACCAAGTCCAATACTGAGTTCTTAGGCAGTATGAACAGGTAAGTGTATATTTTCGTGTTAATCTAATTTTAAAGGTTATCCCTTGCGTAAACGCTCGTAAATTTCCGCGAAATTTACTTCGCGCGCTTCGGGATTAATTCGCCTCGCTCGTCAGGTGGGGCTCATTAAGGAGGAAAGAAAAATGAAAGAAGGAATTCATCCCAAGTATCAGGATTCAACCATTATCTGCGCCTGCGGCGAGGTTATCCATACCCGTTCCACCAAGCCGAATATCCGGGTGGAAATTTGTTCCAAGTGCCATCCCTTTTATACCGGAAAGCAAAAACTTATTGATTCAGCCGGAAGGGTGGATAAATTTATAAAGAAATACAAGAAATAATTAGCGTATAGCGTATAGTTTTCCTAATTACTCTATACCTGTGTTATCCGTTAAGACAATATGTTTGAGAAATTAGAAAATATAGAAAAGCGTTATGCCGAGCTGGAGCATAAGCTGGCTGACCCGGTTCTTATCCAGGATAAAAACCAATATCAGAAATTGGCCAAGGAGTTCTCTGATATTGGGGAGGCGGTTAATAAATACCGCCGGTTTAAAACCTTGTCGGGAGAATTAAAAGAGCTTGAAGAAATGGCCGGGAATGAATCCGCGGACGCGGAATTTGGGCTGTTGGTTAAAAAAGAAATCCCGGAATTAAGGGAAAAGATAACTAATCTTGAAGGAGAATTAAAAAAACTCCTTCAGGGGGAGGATACGGAAGAAAACCGGGATGTCATAGTTGAAATCCGGGCCGGAACCGGAGGGGATGAAGCCGGTATCTTTGTGGGAAATCTCTTTAGGATGTACAACAAATACGCCCTGAATCATAAGTGGGATGTAGAAATGATGTCCGGGAATCTTACGGAAGTAGGAGGCTTTAAAGAGGCAATCTTTTCAGTTAAAGGAAAAGGCGCCTATAAAGGATTTAAGTATGAGTCCGGGGTGCACCGGGTCCAGCGGGTGCCGGCAACCGAGGCCTCGGGGCGAATCCATACCTCAACCGCTACTGTAGCGGTGATGATGGAGGCCAAGGATGTGGATATAGTCATTGACCCCAAGGATTTAAAAATTGATGTCTTCAGGTCTTCGGGCCCAGGGGGACAATCGGTAAACACCACGGATTCGGCGGTAAGGATTACCCATCTGCCTACGGCAACGGTGGTAACTTGTCAGGATGAACGTTCGCAGTTAAAGAACAGGAATAAGGCCTTAAGGGTGTTAAAGACCAGGATCCTGGATAAAATGCGCCAGGATGAATTGGCTAAGGTTACCCAGGAGCGCCGCTCGCAGATTGGCACCGGAGACCGCAGTGAGAAAATCCGCACCTATAATTATCCGGACCGCCGGGTAACCGACCACCGCGTCGGGCTGACCGTGTATCAATTAGAGAGTGTTTTAGAGGGTGAACTTGACGAGTTTGTGAGCGCGCTCTCGGCAGCGGAAGAAGCCAAACGCGGCGCCGCGACTTAAAAATATGACCGAGAAAGAGATTTTGCTTAGTTCGATACTTAGCTGTTCCCGAAGCGTCTTGTATAGCCAAGAGTGGTCTTTAAATGCCGCGCAAGCTAAAAAGTTATCCGAGGCTTTATCTTTACGCTCTCAAGGGGTGCCTTTGCAGTATATACTGGGCGAGACGGAGTTTTTTGGGTTGACGTTTCAGGTGGATGAGAGGGTGCTTATTCCCCGTCCGGAGACGGAAATTTTGGTGGAGATGGTCTTAAAATCAGCCGCCGGTCAGATGAAGATACTTGATATAGGCACAGGTTCAGGCTGTATAGTGGTGAGTTTGGCTAAGTTCTTGCCGGAGGCTCAGATTGACGCGCTGGATCTGTCACTTGAGGCTTTGAGCTTAGCAAAAGAAAATGCACTCATGAATTCCGCTGATAAAAATATAAATTTTATTCAGAGCGATCTGTTTTCAGTTTTCAAGAAAAATAATCTTAATAATCGCTTAAGGAATTATGATATAATTATCTCTAATCCTCCTTACATCCGTTCCGGTGACATCAACGGTTTACAGAAAGAGCTTGCCTATGAGCCGAGAATGGCTTTGGATGGGGGAGAGGATGGTTTGGATTTTTACCGGCGTATAATAGCCGAGGCCGGCAATTTCTTGAACAAAGAAGGCCTGCTTTTCCTGGAAATAGGTTTCGGCCAGCGCGAGAATATCGAAAAAATAGCTTCCTTAAGTAACGATTTTATCCTTGATGAGATAATCAAGGATTATTCGGGGATAGAAAGAGTGATGATAATGAGGAAATATGGAAAAGTTGGTAATTGAAGGTGGGATTCCCCTGAAAGGGACAGTTACGGTAAGCGGGGCCAAGAACTCGGTACTGCCTCTTTTAGCGGCCTGTCTCCTGACTAACGAGCGCTGCCGGATTAAGAATGTGCCTAATCTCAGGGATGTGTCTACTATGATCAAGATATTGCGCTCCCTGGGAGCCTCCGCCGAATTTTCTAACGGCGAGGTAACCGTCGAGGCCAAGAATCTGAAAAGCCACACCGCTGATTATAAATTAGTTTCTACTATGCGGGCGTCATTTTGCGTGCTGGGGCCGCTTTTGGGAAGGTTTAGGAAAGCCAAGGTTTCTCTTCCCGGAGGCTGTATCATCGGGGTGAGGCCGGTGGATTTGCATATTAAGGGAATCCAGGCTTTGGGGGCCAAGGTAGATATCCAGGGCGGCTATGTGGTGGTTGAGGCCAAACACCTTTCCGGGGGGAATATGTATCTGGGGGGAGCCTTTGGTTCATCGGTCCTGGCTACGGACAATGTGATGATGGCGGCGGTGTTGGCTAAGGGTAAAACCGTGATTGAATCAGCGGCCTGCGAGCCTGAGGTAGTGGATTTAGCCAACTTTTTAAACAAGATGGGAGCTAAAATCCGGGGCCAGGGCACACCTTGTATTGAAATAGAAGGGGTGCGCCACTTGCACGGAACCGACTATCAGGTAATTCCGGACCGCATTGAGGCCGGCACGCTTGTTTTGGCGGCAGCTATCACCAAAGGCGACTGTGTCATTAAGGGAGCGTTTAAAGAGCACTTAGCGGCAGTCTTGGATAAGCTTAGCGATTGCGGGGTTAGGATTGAAGACGTCGACGGAGGATTAAGAGTTAGGCCGCGCAAAAGCCTAAAACCGGTGAATGTCACCACCCTGCCTTATCCCTGTTTTCCCACGGATATGCAGGCCCAGATGATGTCGTTGATGAGCGTAACCCCGGGAGTAAGCGTGTTTACCGAGAAAATCTACCCGGACAGGTTTATGCATGTGGCTGAGCTTAACCGGATGGGGGCAAATATTATGCGCGAAGGCCCGCACGCGATTATCGAAGGCAAAAAGTTATTGTCCGGAGCTCCGGTGATGGCCTCGGACCTCAGGGCTTCGGCGGCCTTAGTTTTAGCCGGGCTGGTGGCTAAAGGCAGGACCGAGATTTCCCGCATTTACCACCTTGACCGCGGCTACGAAAATATGGAATTAAAATTGCAAAAGTTAGGAGCCAGGGTCTGGAGGGATAGGGAATAAAGCAGTTGACAGTTCTCAGCTGACGGTTGACGGTTAAAAGCTGAAGGCAAAACGAGGTTTGCAGTGATTTTAATGATTGATAACTACGACTCCTTTACCTACAACTTGGTGCAATATCTGGGTGAATTGGGCGAGAATCTCAAAGTTTTCCGCAACGATAAGATCACCCTTAAAAAGATAAAGGCTCTTAGGCCGGAAAGAATTGTGATTTCGCCCGGACCGGGCACGCCAGCTGAGGCCGGCATATCCAAGGAGTTAATCGGTGAGTTTGCCGGCAAGGTTCCGCTATTAGGTGTATGTCTTGGCCATCAGTGTATCGGCGAGGTTTACGGGGGAAAAGTTATCCCGGCTAAAAGGCTGATGCATGGAAAGACCTCGCTTATCTATCACAACTCTAAAGGTATTTTCAAAAACATACCCAACCCTTTTGTGGCTACCCGCTATCATTCCCTGCTGGTAGAAAAAAAATCCCTGCCGGATTGCTTAGAGATAACTGCCCGGACCAGGGAGGGTGAGATTATGGGCCTAGAGCATAAGGAGTATCCTTTGTTCGGGGTGCAGTTTCATCCTGAGTCTATTCTTACCAAGTCCGGTAAAGACATCTTGAGGAATTTCCTGAAAAGTTAATAAAATAAACCAGTAATCGCAGAACTACGCGGAACTACGCACAACTTGTATTGCGCGTGGTTCTGCGTAGAGTTCAGCATTGTTCCGCGCCCGAGCGAAGCGAGGGGAAATGATAAAAGAAGCTCTCAGCACCTTAATTGGCAAAAACGATCTTACCCGGATTCAGATGCAATCCGCGTTTGAAGAGATAATGCGAGGCAGGTTGAGCCCGGCGCTGATATCCGCTTTTTTAATTGCCCTGCGGATGAAAGGTGAAACCGCGCAAGAGATTACCGGAGCAGCCTTGGCCATGCGCGAGCTTGTCAAAAAAATAAATATTAAAGAAGATGTTGTTTTGGATACCTGCGGCACCGGAGGGGATATCAAACATACCTTTAATATTTCCACTATTTCAGCCTTGGTGGCCGCCGGATGCGGCCTGGTGGTGGCTAAACACGGAAACCGCGCGGTCTCCAGTTTATGCGGAAGCGCTGACCTGCTGGAGGCCTTAGGGGTAAATATCAATATCGCCGAAAAAAAGGTTGAGGAATGTTTAAGGACCGTAGGTATTGGATTTCTTTTCGCCCAGAGCCTGCATCCGGCAATGAAATACGCCGCCGGGGTGCGTAAGGAATTAGGCCTGCGCACCATCTTTAACCTCCTGGGTCCTTTAACCAATCCGGCCTTGGCCACCCATCAGCTGTTGGGCGTCTATGACCAGAAGTTATTGACTGTTTTAGCTAAGGTCCTGGCTAATCTGGGGGTTAAGCACGGTTTGGTTGTTCACGGTTTAGACGGCTTAGATGAAATCACCACCACCACTTTTACTAAAATATGCGAGCTAAAGAATAAGAAACTGCGCTCTTATAAAATCAGCCCCTCTGATTTCGGAATTAAAAAATCCCGGCTTAAGGATTTAGAGGGCGGCAATGCCCGGGACAACGCCCGGATTACCTTAGAACTTCTCCAGGGGAAAAAAGGGCCCAAAAGAGATATCGTCCTGCTTAATTCCGGCTGTGCTATTTATACCGCGGATAAGGCCGGCTCAATCAAAGAGGGTATAGAATTAGCCCGCCAGTCCATTGATTCCGGCTCGGCCCTAAGAAAATTGGAAGAATTAAGACGCGTTACCAACAACAGGTAAAAATGACAGAATACGCGGATTTTTTAAAAGAAGTGGTTTCGGAAAAACACAAAGCCATTAAAGAAACAAAACGGCATTATCCCGAAGAAGAATTGCGCCTGAAATTAGAGGAGCCGCGGATCTGGCGGCCTTTTAAAGCCAATATCAGCCAGGCCGGGAAGCTAAATATAATCGCCGAGATTAAGAGGACTTCTCCCTCTCAGGAGTTCCTAAGAGAGGATTTTGACCTGCTGCAGATTGCCCGTCTCTATCAAAACGCCGGAGCCGGCGCCATTTCCATTCTTACCGAAGAGAAATATTTTTCCGGTAAAATCGCCTACTTAAAGCAGGCGCGTAAAATCTCAGAGCTTCCTATTCTGAGAAAGGATTTTATCTTTGAGCCCTATCAGCTCTACGAATCCAAATTTTTCGGAGCCGATGCCGTGCTTTTGATTGCCGAACTGCTTAGAGAGGGAAGGTTGTCGGAGTTTCTGGCTTTGGCTAAAAGGCTGGAGTTGGATTGCCTGGTCGAGGTGAATAGCTTAGATGACCTGAAATACGCCCTGGATCAGGGCGCGGAAATTATCGGCTTGAACAGCCGGAACCTGCACACCTTGGAAATAGACAAAAAAACAGCAGACTCCCTGATAAAATATATTCCTGAAGATAGAATCGTAGTCGCCGAATCCGCGATTAAGACTCACCGTGATTATTTAAAATACCAGAAGCTAAAGGTGAACGCCCTTTTGATTGGCTCCGCCTTGATGAAAGCCGAAGATATAAAGAAGAAATTCAGCGATATAGTTAACGGTTCTGCCGTAAAAAAAGTAGTCAAAAAAACTCCTGCCAAATCAGGCAAAAAAAGTGGTGGTAAACCCCGTTAGAAACAAAACACCAAGGACATCTGGACACCCCGCCTTTGGCGGGGTTGTCTCTAGCAGGGTGAAGGTAAAAATCTGCGGGATAACTAATCTTACCGATGCCTTGGCCGCGCAAAGCTTAGGGGCAGATGCCCTGGGTTTTGTCTTCTATCCTAAAAGCTCTCGTTATATCCTTCCGCAGGCCGCCCAAAAAATAATATCTCAACTGAACAAAAAAATAAAAAAAATCGGGGTTTTTGTAAACGCTGATCCGGATTTGGTTAAAAACACTGCCCGGCTTTGCGGTTTGGATATGCTTCAATTCCACGGCGATGAAACCCCGGATTTCTGCCGGAAATTTAATAAGTATAAGATTATCAAGGCCTTCAGGATAAAAAATGAGGATAGCCTGAAAGATATTGAGAAATATCCGGTGGATTATTATTTGTTTGATACCTTTAAAAAAGATTCTTTCGGCGGCACCGGCAGTAACTTTAACTGGGATATCTTGAAAGGCCTAAAAACATCTAAGCCGTTTTTTCTCTCCGGGGGATTGAATCCGAAAAATATCATTCGCGCTATTAAGGCCGCGCGAGCAGATTGGGTGGATGTTTCCGGTGGGGTAGAGGCGAAACCGGGAATTAAAGATAAAAAATTACTCCGGGATTTTATAGATAAAGCGAGGTCACTATGAGCGTAAACATTACTTTCTGCGGCGGGACGCGCACGGTTACCGGCTCAATGCACTTAATTGAATCCGATAGGGAGAGGGTAGTTATTGACTGCGGCCTGTTTCAGGGTCACCGGGAAGAATTCTACCAGGTTAATTCCAATTTTTGTTTTAACCCTTTTCAGGTGGACGCCCTGGTTCTTTCTCACAGCCATATTGACCATTGCGGCAATCTGCCTAATCTGGTAAAAAGCGGATTTAGCGGAAAAATCTTTGTTACCAGGCCCACTAAAGAGCTCTGCCAGCTGATGCTTTTGGACAGCGCCAAGATTCAGGAAGAAGATATTAAATTTGTGAATAAGATAAATCTTCGCCGGGGCCTGCCTTTACGTAAGCCGCTTTATACCGTGGAAGATGCCCGTAAGTCTTTGAAAAGCATCCGGGGGTTGGATTATTATAAACAATTTAAACTTACCCCTAAGATTTCCTGCGCTTTTTATGATGCCGGGCATATTTTAGGTTCAGCCGTGCCGTTTTTTGAAATAAAGAAAGATTCCGCAGAGGCCTTAAAAATTGCCTACGCGGTGGATTTGGGCCGTTGTAATATCCCTTTGTTGCGGGACCCGGATATCTTAAAGGATGTGGACTATTTGATTATCGAGAGCACCTACGGAGGCCGCCTGCACAGCCCGATAGAAGATGCCAAAAATAAATTTGCCGAGGTCATCAACCGGACCGCCTCCCGGGGAGGAAAGGTGATTATTCCTTCTTTTGCCCTGGAGCGCGTCCAGGAGGTGGTTTATTATCTGGGGCGCCTGCTCAAAGAAAAAAAGATCAGGCCTATTCCTATATATGTGGACAGCCCGCTGGCCTGTAATATCACGGATGTGTTTTTAAATAACAGCGAGGTTTTTGATGCTCAAGCCCAGGCGCTCTTAGCGAAAAACGCCGATATCTTCGGGATAAAATCTATCCATTATGTCCGCACCAGCGAGGAATCAAAACAGCTTAATTTTAACAAAGAGCCGATGATTATTATCTCTACCTCCGGGATGTGCGAATCCGGGAGGATTCTGCATCATTTAAGAAACAATATTAAGGATGAACGTAATACCATAGTTGTAGTCGGCTATATGGCCAGGAATACCCTGGGAAAGAGGATAGTGGAAAGGCATAAGCGGGTAAAGATATTCGGGGAGAGTTTTGAGCTAAGGTGCGAGGTAGAAGTAATTAACGCCTTCAGCGCCCACGCTGACAAGAATGAGCTGGTTGATTACGCCTTAAAAACTCAAGGCCGCCTGAAGAAAATTTTTATAGTCCACGGCGATATGGATCAATCCGAGGCCTTGAGTTTAGAGCTGAAGGCAAAGGGCCTCAGGCCATATATACCTAAGAAATTTGAGACGGTAGCTTTAGAGTAAAAATCCGGACCTTATGATAAAACATTCGCTAAAAATAGGGCTCAGCTTTGGCCTTAACTCCGGGATAATTACTACTTTGGGGTTAATCGTGGGTTTAGATTCCGGAACCCATTCCAAGCCGGTAGTCATCGGCGGGATACTGACCCTGGCGGTAGCCGATGCCTTCTCGGACGCGCTGGGGATACATATCTCCGAAGAATCGGAAAATAAACACACTGAGAAAGAAATATGGGAATCAACCATATTTACTTTTCTAGCCAAATTAATTTTTACCCTGATGTTTATTATTCCGGTTCTGCTTTTTTCTCTGGAGAAGGCGATCGTGGTCAGTGTGGCCTGGGGATTGGCAGTATTGGCCCTGTTCAGCTTTCTTATGGCCAAAGAGCAAAAAACAAATCCGTATAAAGTAGTCATAGAACATTTATGCATCGCCTTGATAGTTATAGTGATTACCCATTATGTCGGTGATTGGGTCCGGATAAAATACGGCTAAGGTTTTAGTTTTTACTTAAGATTCTTCGCAGAGCTTCAGAATCAAGTAAAATCTAAGCGCCAGAGGCAGATTTTACTTGACAGCCGTATCTTTAATTGTTATAATAGGTTATGTAAGATTAAGGCATCTGATTTTACTCCACTTTTGCCTGTTGATAGTGGGGTTAATTAAAGGAGGCTTGAAATGATAAAGAAAGCTATAAAAAAACCAGCAGCAAAGAAGGCGGTGGCTTTTAAGTATGCCGCTCCTTCGGCCAAAAGGGTGTGCTTAGCGGGAAGCTTTAATAATTGGGATGCCGGTTTTCTTTCGGCTAAGAAGGACGCTAAAGGTAACTGGGCGGTTAAGATAAACCTTGATCCCGGCAGATACGAGTACAAATTTGTGGTGGACGGTTCCTGGATTAACGACCCGAACTGCAAAGAAACAGCCGCGAATAATTTAGGAAGCGCTAACAGCGTCCTGGTAGTTAAATAAAACCTTATTTTTTGATGTATCTTTAAACCCGGATTTTGCGATAGGTTTCGAGAAAAATGGCCTAAATCCTTGACAAGACAAGGCATGCGAGCAAAAGTACCGCAGGCGTATCCGGTGCGATACGCCGAGGACACTTTTGCGAGCATAACGCAGTATTGGCAAGGATTTAGAGACATTTTGCCGAAATCATATTGCAAATTCCGGGTTAAGGGATTCCCCGCATCTATTCCGGAGTGTCTTCTTGGGAATATGTGCGGGTTTTTTTTAGTTCACCCTTCGCTTTCGCTCAGGGCAAGCAGTTCACGGTTGACAGATAAGAAGAATAAAAAGCTTTCAGTTTTAAGACTATTTTTCTAATATTATGCGTTATATCTATGGTCCGGTAAAATCCAGGCGTTTGGGGTTATCTTTAGGAATAAGCCTTACCCCGCTTAAGGTCTGTTCTTTTGACTGTGTCTACTGCCAGTTAGGCAAGACCGCGGATAAGATTAAAGAGCGTAAGGCCTATCTGGATATTCAGGATATTCTGACTGAGTTTAAGGGATACCTGGAGAGCGCGGAGTATAAACTTAATCCTCCTGAATATATCAGCCTTTGCGGATTTGGCGAGCCGACTCTTAATATAGACATCTCAAAACTAATCGCCCAAATCAAAAAGCTCCTTACCCGCATCCCGCTGGTTTTAATAACCAACTCTTCACTTTTTTCTAAAATAGAGGCCCGTTTAGACGTCCTGGAGGCGGATGTGATAATTCCTTCTTTAGACGCGGTTACCCAGGATATTTTTGAGCAGATTGACCGCCCGCTTGCGGATATAAAGATTGAAGACATAATCCAGGGTTTGATTGCCTTAAGGAAAGAATTTAAGGGCAAGATATTTTTAGAGATAATGCTGGTAAGGGATGTTAACGACAGCCTGGATTATGCCTACAAGTTTAAGCAGGCAGTGGAAAAGATAAACCCGGATAAAATCCAGCTAAACATTCCGGCGCGCTCCACCGCGGAAAGCTGGGTCAGGCCGCCGGATAAAGAAAGATTGCTCCGGATAAAAGAAATCTTAGGCCCTAAGTGCGAAATCGTCGCCTAGCGCGCTAAATCTATTTTTTCTGTCAACTGTCAACTGTCAACTGTCAACTGTTAACTAACCTGCGCCCGTAGCCCAACGGATAGGGCACCAGTCTTCGGAACAAATTTGATAAGTTTTGAGATGGTTTTTAAATCCTGCGCCTGTAGCTCAATTGGATAGAGCGCTTGCCTTCGGAGCAAGATGTTGCAGGTTCAACTCCTGCCAGGCGCATTTGAAATTGGTCCCTAAACTCACAAGGTTTGGGGATTTTTGTTGTTGGTATCATTTAGTATGCTGTTACGCTATTTGATGTGGAGTTGGGTCAGATTTTTGGCACTTTCGCAAAACACACCCACTAGGTATCCCCCGAAGCACCCTCAGAGAGTAAAACTAAGCCTTTGAACTTCGCTTGTAGATAAAAAGCGCAGTGGTATAATAAACTCAATATAAAGGGGTAGGAGATGAATTCTCAAAAGAAGATTGTATTTATAAGTTCAAAGCAAGATGAGCTGCAGGCTGAAAGAATCGCTCTAAGGAATTTCATCAATCAAGAAGACAAACTATTGCCCAAATTATTTATTGCTAAAATCTTTGAGCATGATTTATCAGGTAGAAAAGAAAGCGTTACACAGATTACTGAAGATTGGGTATTAAAGAGTGATGTCTATTTGGGCATATTTGATAGAAAGCATTCTGAGCCAACTCTTAAGGAATACAAAACGGCAGTTAATGATAAAATCGTTAAGAAAGAAATAATTGTCTTTATCAGAAGTCGCCCTGATGCGGAAAGGGATACAGAGCTAAATAATACACTATCTCAAATTATGGACATAAAATTAGGACATTCGTGCATAATTTACGATGGCTTAGAGGATTTACTCCTGAAAGCTAAGAATGCTTTGCTTAAGTATAAGGGAAGATGTGTTGAGGGGTTTATAATATCAGAAGAGGTTTTGGGTAAGAATTTAGATAAGGCTAGGCATACAAATTTTCCTGAAAAATTAAGAAGAAAGCTTTTACAGCCTTTGGGGAGATTTATGGTTCCAAAGGGTAGAAAAGGGATTTATGAATGTTATGTATATGATGAAAACGGAACGAAAATAGATGTGACTTGGAGTAGTGTTAAAGATGAGCCAAATGTTTCCCTCGAGATAAAAGAATTCTATAAACAGAGATATCAAAAACCGTTTGATTCAATATGAAAGATAAATTAAGTCTTTGGGGTTTGCTTGTAGACAAAAAGGAGGAGAAGAAATGAACAGGCCATTAAAAATAATTTTTGCATCTTTGGCTATATTCTTGTTGCGCACTACTTGCTATGCCGCACTTATTGACAGAGGGTATGGTTTGATTTATGACGACGTGCAGAATCTTACTTGGCTTCAAGATGCTAACTATGCTAATACAGCTGGATATGACGATGCCCTTTACGGATACAATACCAATGGAGGCTTAACTCATGAAGATGCTTTAACATGGGCTGATGCACTGGAATACACCGATCTCCGGACAAGCATAGTTTATAACGATTGGCGTCTGCCTAAAACCTTTTTAGAAGAAGGTGGTTGGCATGCTGGAAGCGAAATGGGAATCCTGTATTACATAGGGCTTAATAATGTGGCTAAGGATTTATCTCCTAATATGGGACTGTTTGTTAATGTGCAACCATATTGGTATCGGTCAAGCACTGAATTTGTTGACCCTACTTTTGATTGGGCTTTTCGGTTCAAAGGTGGTCCTGATGATTGGACTGTAAGCGGATATCAGGCAACTGCTGATAGACGTGTTCCTGAAGCATTTGCATGGGCTGTCCGTGATGGGGATATTACGTTGAATGCCGTTCCTGAGCCCCCATCGTTTCTTTTATTTATTCTTGGTCTAATGGGAGCAGGGCTATTAAAGAAAAAAATAAATTCAAGAATGGCTCTTTATAATAAAATATAAACGATTGGTGGTTAACAACAAGGGAGGCATTTTAAAATAAGGTTCAAATAAAATAATAGGAACACAGCTTTCCTATTCCAAAAACCAACTATTAGGAGGAAAGGACTATGTTTCGGAGCACTTCGGTGCTTTCGGGGCAGGCGGTCTTTCGCTTTTACCTAATAGTTGGGCGTTAGACTTAAAAACGCTTGCCCCCCTTTTACTTTAGGGAGCAAGTATAATTAGGGGGGGGCAAGAACATGTTAATCTTGGGGATAATCTTTACAGGTGTTGGAATTCTTATTTTGCAGTGGTATGCAACACATGCAAACGGGCCATCCTTAAATAGACCTGTCATTCTTAATAAGCCAATCTCAGTTTTACTAATAAATATTTTTTCATTCAGTTTTCTTGTCGCTGGGCTTATACTTTTATGGAAAGTCAATCATACTATTGTTCTTCTTATTGTTCCCTGCTTCTTAGCGCTGAGTTTTTATGGCTCTTTTTTGAAGAGTGAAAAGGAAAGGCTAAAGCGTTTTTTCAAAATATACAAAATGCTAAAAATTCAGAAGCCAACAGTAGAAGAAAAAAGTATTATTGCTGAAGCTTTGCTGATATATATTAAACAATGTAGGAAGAAAGAATACAGTTTAGCTTATCATGGTTTGTCTGAGGCAGGAGTTCTTGACGAAACTGTAATCTTTAGATATATCGGAATAAGTGAAGATGTTAAAGAGGTGGCTTCAAATCTTCTCCGGTTTGAAAAATCTAATCTTCAAGATTTTAGCTCAAGCTCAGATGAGAAAGAATCTTTAAGAAGGGAAAGAAATATTAGCAAAGCATATAAAGAAGTTTTTAACTAAAAACCACATGGAAGGCGAGGGGATGATGAATACTAATATGTCTCCATATATTTTGAAAGAACATGATTTTACTTACGAAAATTTCATAAGAGCACTTGATAGAATAAACCAGGATTTAGATAAATGTCTATCTGGTGAATTAGTGGGTGGAGAGGAAGCGATATGGGGCGTCCCGAATTGGCAGACAACGATAAAGGGGTATGGGCTAATTACTCAAAGGGATATAATCAAACTTAGATTGGAAAATTTAAGGTTGAAGGGATTAGATGATGCTGAAATGCAACGACAGTTTGAACGTGCATCTAAAGAGCTAGAGTGCTTTCTTTCCAATAATTATTGGGTAGTTGCCTGATTTTATACTTTTGATTGGAAGCGTTAGCTTCTTCACAGTTACTGCAATAGCAATTTAACCATTTTTTACCCCACCTCACGTTTGCTCCGTCCCGAAAAAGAATGCCATTTTAAGGCTTTTGAGGCCTATAATTTTAAACCCGGTAAGACACTATGGTTTTGTTGGTTTGCGGCCAATAGACTGGCCTTTAACGCCAAAATACAGGCAGGGAAATTCATTAATGCAAGTAATTAGCTATAGCCCAAAAATATGAAAGAATATCAAATATAAAAAATGACAAGCCCTTTTTGCAATATTGACAAAATTGTTTTATATGTTATACTTACTTACAGAAATACGGTAATGCAGATAATTGTCATTATGTAAGGAGGATGGTGTTATGATTGGAATGAAGAGTATGGCGGTGGTTTCTGAAAGAGGCACGGTTACCATACCGAACGCGGTAAGAAAGGCCGCGCGCATACGGCCGGGGGATTTGATTGAGTTTAAGCCGCAAGGCGATAGTGTTATCTTGAGGCATATGGTAGTTAAAGGCGCCGGGAAAGAGGGCTCTTTGAGCGATAGCGAATGGAGAGAATTTGATAAGCTGGTAAATAAGCAGTTAAAAGAAGGCGCGTATAAGAGTTACCGGGATATAAAACAGGCTAAATCGCACTCCCGTAGGCTGATGAACGGTGAATAGCCGTGGTTATAAATTATCTTAGTTCATACGACCGCTCTTTTAAGAAACTGGATATTCCGGCTCAAAGGAAGGCCGTATCGGCGATAGATGATTTTCTCTCTTTCTTGGAAAGCCGCCGGAAGCCCGAAGGCCTGGGCCTGAAAAAGATTTGTAAAAACTATTGGGAGATCCGAATAGATATTTGCAACCGGATAATCTTTAAGTTGGAAAGCGGGGTCATAAATATAGCTTTTGTCGGTGACCATAATGCCGTCAGGGCGTTTATAAGAAAACTTTAAAAATCTTTCTTGTCAGCAGTCTTAAAAGCAGATATAATTAACTTTCAATTCTACGGCTTTAGGCAAACATTTGTTTCGCAGTTGGTAATGTGAAACAGCAACTTCGCAACTATTTGAAAATAAGTTAGGTATATGATATAAGGGCCATTAGCTCAATTGGCAGAGCAGGACACTCTTAATGTCAAGGTCGTAGGTTCGACTCCTACATGGCCCATTTTTTCTTCCCCTAAAAGTGTTTTCTTCAAATGAAACCTTACCGGATTTTCGGGCATACCGCGGATATCGGTATAGATGTCCGGGGGAAAACCCCAGAAGATATTTTTATCAATTCCGCGAAGGCGATGTTTGAGATTATCGCGGACACCTCCGGCATTAAATCCCTTAAAAAAGTTAAGATTATTAAACACGCTCCGGGCTATGATGAATTGCTTCAGGAGTGGCTTTCTGAATTAAATTATCTTTACAGCGTAAAACAGATAGTCTTTGGTGAATTTGTCATAAGAGAATTGAATGACAAAATAATCAAAGCCATTGCCTTTGGGCAAAAGCTGTCCTATAATAAGATAAAAACCGAGATCAAGGCGGTTACTTATCACGAGTTGGGATTTAAGAAAACCAAGAGCGGTTACACGGCAAGGGTGATTTTTGATGTCTGAAATCGCGGAACTACGCGATATAAGAAAATAAGAATATGTCTGAAATTTGGGAACAATTGGAAAAAATAGACGATTACCGCTTTAGGCTTCCTAAGAGCGCGCGAACCGGAATGCGGGTAGACGGCATTATCTACGCTGATGAAAAGCTTTTAACCGATATCCGTAAAGACAAGGCCCTGGAGCAGGTGGCCAATGTAGCCTTTTTACCGGGAATCGTCAATGCCTCTTTGGCTATGCCGGATATCCATTGGGGTTTTGGTTTTCCGATTGGAGGAGTCGCCGCTACTGATATTGAAAATGACGGAGTAATTTCACCCGGAGGAGTAGGCTACGACATCAACTGCGGAGTCAGGTTAGTAAGGACAAACCTGCGATATGAAGAAGTAAAAGATAAAATTGAAGAGCTGGCAATAAAACTTTTTAATTTTGTTCCTTCCGGCCTGGGTTCAAAAGGAGAAATCCGGGCCAGCGAAAAAGAAGAGAAGCAGATAATGCTTAAAGGTTCGGGCTGGGCGGTGTCTAAAGGTTACGGCACGGCTGAGGACCTGGAGGCGACTGAGGAAAAGGGGGCGATTGCCGGGGCTGACCCGGACGCGGTTTCGGAAAAAGCGTATGAAAGGGGCAAGGCCCAATCCGGAACCCTGGGAAGCGGGAATCATTTTTTAGAGGTGCAGGTTATTGACCGGGTTTACGACGCGGATACCGCGGATGCCTTTGGCTTGGAAGAAGGCCAGGTTACCTTGATGATTCACTCCGGCTCGCGGGGTTTCGGCTATCAAATCTGCGATGATTATGTTAAGAGCATGCTCTCCTGTCCGGGAAAATATGGAATTAACATCCCGGATAGACAGCTGGCCTGTGCTCCGGTAAATTCACCCGAGGCCAAGCGCTACCTGGGGGCGATGCGCGCGGCAGCCAACTACGCCTGGAATAACCGTCAATGCTTGATGCATCTGGCCCGTCAGGCCTTTGAAAAGGTGTTCAATATGTCCTGGCAGAAGATGGGGATGGATTTAATCTACGATGTGGCCCACAATATCGCCAAATTGGAAA
>CAKKRH010000042.1 GCA_919902675.1 Omnitrophica bacterium GWA2_41_15 | reverse complement strand
GTTAGTTACCCACTATAATTTTATGCCCTTAAAACTTAAGGAGGAGGCAATTCAGATTGCTGTTAACGACCCGCTGGAGGTGTCCGTTATTGATGAGATAAGCTTATTTTTAAACCAGGAGGTTAAGCCGGTGCTGGCGCGGTTTAAGGATATACAGGAGGCAATCAAGAATTTCTATGGAGTGGGAGCGGAGACTATGGAGGCGATGTCGGCGGGAGCGGCACTGGATTTAGAGGTGCTTACGCCGGAACATGATAAGGATATCAAAGATGTAACCATTGACCCTTCGGTGATTAAATTTTTAAATGAGGTGCTTTTAGACAGCATAAAACAGCGGGCAACCGATATCCATTTTGAGCCGTTTGAGAATGACCTGCGCATCCGTTACCGCATAGACGGGATTTTGTATGAGGTGCCCTGTCCTGCCGCGATAAAACATTTTCAAGCCTCAATTGCCACCCGGGTTAAGGTTATGGCGAATTTAGATATCGCCGAAAAGCGCCGGCCGCAGGACGGCAGAATAAATATTAAGATGGGTAATGAATTATACGACCTAAGGATATCCATTATGCCTACTCCTTTTGGAGAAAGTATCGGGATTAGAATATTGTCACGCTCCAGCCTGGCTATCGGCGGCTTAGAAGAGGGGTTAGGGCTTGGCCATCACGAACTTAAGATCCTGGATAAAATGATTAAGAGGCCTCACGGGATTATCCTGGTTACCGGGCCTACCGGCAGTGGCAAAACCACCACGCTCTATGCCTGTTTAAATAAGATAAATTCAGCCCAGCGAAAAATTCTTACTATTGAGGACCCGATTGAATATCAATTAAAAGGTATTACCCAGATGCAGATAGAGCCGAAGATCGGCTTTACTTTTGCCAATGCCTTACGCTCAATGTTGAGGCATGACCCTAATGTAATGATGTTGGGAGAAATAAGGGACGCGGAGACCGCGGAATTGGCAGTGCGCATCTCTTTAACCGGCCACCTTGTTTTTAGCACCCTGCATACCAATGACGCTCCCGGAGCGATTACCCGTTTGTTGGATATGGGGATTGATTCATTTTTGGTTTCCTCATCGGTTATTCTTATTATTGCCCAAAGATTAGTCCGGATTATTTGTCCGCATTGTAAAGAAAAATATGACCCTGATTCCGCCCTGCTTGCGCAATTCTCTCCCAACATCCTTACTCGGCAGTCTTTTTTCCATGGCCGGGGATGCGAAGCCTGCCGTTTTAGCGGCTATAAAGGCCGCACGGGAATCTTTGAGATGCTGGAGGTATCCGACCAAACCAGAGAGATGATTCTTGGAAAATTACCGGCGCACCAGATAAAGGAAAAAGCGGTGTCTTCAGGGATGAGGGTTTTAAAAGAGGCGGGCTGGGCGAAAGTGCGAGAGGGGCTGACTACCATAGAGGAAGTTTTGCGGGTTACCCAGGAAGATCAGGCGTTATAGCCGCGGGGAGAGAGAGAAAATGCGACAGTTTTCCTACAAGGCAAAACTTGGCCCCGGCGAGCTCAAGAGCGGAATCATTCAGGCGGAGAATAAAACAGTTGTTATAAAAAAATTAAGGCAGGAAGGATTATATCCTATTTTTGTGGAGGAAATAAGTTCCCTGTCGTTAAAAAAAGGCTATAAAAAGATACATTCCCGGGATATCGCGGCCTTCACCCGCCAATTAGCAAATCTTATTCATTCCGGTTTTTCCTTAGCCGCAGCCTTATCAACCCTTAAGGGCCAATCGCAGCATCCCAGTTTAAAAAAATTAGTCAGCGACTTATATGAACAGATTGAAAAAGGGGCTTATTTTTCCCAGGCCTTAGCCCGGCATCCGGAGGCGTTTTCTTTTTTTTACCTCAATATGATAAGGATAGGCGAGCTCAGCGGAAAGATGGATGAGACCCTAGGGAGGCTGGCTGAATTTAAAGAGAAGGAAGACGAGCTCATCGCCCAGGTAAAATCCGCCTTAACCTATCCGGCATTTCTTTTTACGTCCGGGGCGCTATCCATATTTATCCTGACGGCATTTTTTATTCCCCGCTTTGTATCAATGTTTTCCGACTTTGACCAGGCCTTGCCGCTTCCCACGCGAATTATTATCTTGGTCAGCGCGCTGTTGAGCAGATTCGGATGGCTATTGATAGCAGTAAGTGTTCCGGGAATAGTTTTTGCCAAATCGTATTACAAGGCCGAGCAGAACAGATTAGTGGTGGATGGGTTTATTTTGCGCTTACCTTTACTCAGAAATATAATTCAAAAAATGGAAATCGCCCGGTTTTCTTATGCCTTGGGGATTTTGCTTAAAAGCGGGGTCCCGATGGTGGAGGCGCTTGAGGCAGTGAGCTTTAGCGTGAATAACCGCGTCTTTAGGAAAAAATTTCTTTCTTTTAAGGATAACATTCGTAAAGGCCAAAGCCTGAGTAAATGTCTGTCTGAAGAAAAGCTTTTTCCGGCTCTTTTAGTAAATATGGTATCAGTGGGTGAGGAGAGCGGTGAGTTGTCCGAGATGCTTAACCGGATTGCCGCGACGTATGAAAGCGAAGTGAACCGGAGCGTAAAGACAATGGTTTCTCTTACCGAACCGGTGCTTATTCTTCTCATCGGCGGCATTTTGGTAGTGATGGTTTTTTCAATTCTCCTGCCCATATTCAACATAGATATGTTCGCCAGATAAATCTGTTCAATCGGCAAAA
>CAKKRH010000041.1 GCA_919902675.1 Omnitrophica bacterium GWA2_41_15 | reverse complement strand
GGGACGAGTGGGCTTGGCTATTTAATTCTCAAAGAACGATTGAAATTTATCTTTTTAGCTCTCTAAAGAAACAAAAAAAGCGCTCAGACAAATCTATGAGCGCTTTTTTTTATCCTTAAAAAGACGCTTATTCGTCCTTCAATATCTATCCGGTATTGTCAACTGTTGTGGTTTTTTCTTCCACTATTTTTACCAAATTTTTTGGCTCCAGGTTTTCCTGTCTCCTTTTGGTAATTTTTTATTATACAATAGATAAATTATTTGTCAAGTATTTTAATAAAATTTTTTGCGAAAATATTTAATCATGAAATTTACCGAAATCCGTCCGGGTCAGAATTAAGAGGGCGGCTCGCGAAAGCCGCCCTCCATATTATCTTAACAATAACTATTTTTGATTCTCAATCGAGACTAAACTTAACACCTCACCGCTCTTTTGAGCG
Organism: Omnitrophica bacterium GWA2_41_15; assembly: GCA_919902675.1. GTDB lineage: Bacteria > Omnitrophota > Gorgyraeia > Gygaellales > UBA12090 > UBA12090. The sequence goes on along the minus strand of CAKKRH010000041.1, from coordinate 761 downwards.
GTTACCGCTACCTGAAGATTACTGTCTTCTTTCTTCAGAAATTCGGCGATCTTGGCGCTACTGTCTTGATCAAACTTATTCACAACGCCATCCGAATATATAGAATATCCGGCAGCCTCGCAGACGGGAGCGATAGCGCACTGCTTAGTGTGAGTCTTAATAAACTGCGCGATATCCTCAGTCTTGTGAGCGTCTAAACACATATTGTCAATAACATCCCCCTTGATCATCACGGTCTCAGTGCCGCTAGACCCTTGAGCAAAGGCTAAAGAAGAAACAAAACATAATGCCGCTAATATCATAAACGCCTTCTTCATTTATTATTCACCTCCTTTCTTTTCTAAACCTTTATAAACAAGGACGACTCTTATTATTCACAAGAACCACCCTTATCCCGGAATTTGTAATAGGATTTCGGCAAAATGTCTCTAAATCCTTGCCAATACTGCGTTATGCTCGCAAAAGTGTCCTCGGCGTATCGCACTGGATACGCCTGCGGTACTTTTGCTCGCATGCCTTGTCTTGTCAAAGATTTAGGCCATTTTTCTCGAAACCTATTGCAAAATCCGGGATTATATTACCAAATTTAACCTTCTTTTACTTATTTGCCTGAGCCGAAAACAACGGCTCAGGCAAATAAGTAGAGGGCCATCTATCCCTCCAGTAGATTACCAATAGGATCTTAAAGCCGAACTAAAGCTTTGCCACATTAATTGCCTGTTCGCCCTTAGGACCCTGAGTGATTTCAAACTCAACTGCCT
>CAKKRH010000040.1 GCA_919902675.1 Omnitrophica bacterium GWA2_41_15 | reverse complement strand
AAGCCGCGTTTTACCGCGATGGGAATGAAACAAAGGGCCTGGCGGCAATGAAACAGCTCGGGGGCAAGGAGCTTTCTTTTAATAATATCCTGGATTTAAATTCCGCGGTTAACATCGTTAAGGAATTTAGCAATCCGGCGGCGGTGTTTATCAAGCATAATAATCCCTGCGGGGCCGCCCAAAACCCGGATATCCTTAAGGCCTATAAACAGGCCTGGTCCTGCGACCGGCTCTCGGCCTTCGGCGGGATTGTGGCTATAAACCGGGATGTAAATTTAACCCTGGCTAAGCTGATTGCCAAAAGCGGATTCCTGGAGTGTGTAATCTCCCCTAAATTCAGCCTGGAGGCCCTGGGTATGTTAAAGGACAAAAAGAACTTAAGGCTTCTGGAGCTTCCTCAGCTAAATGAAGGATCTAAGCAATTGGATGTTAAAAGGGTTTGGGGTGGGGCCCTGGTTCAGGATGAGGATATCTTGACTTTGGATGAAAAGAATCTAAAAGTAGTTACTAAGCAAAAACCCGCCAAGAAGGAAATGGAATCTCTCATCTTTGCCTGGAAGATAGCCAAGCATACCAAATCCAATGCCATAATCTTAGCCAAAGGGGCCAAGACTGTGGGCATAGGTGCCGGACAAATGTCCCGGGTGGACTCGGTGTTTATCGCCACCAAGAAAGCGGATAAGCTCACCCCCGGTTCAGTGCTGGCCTCGGATGCCTTCTTCCCCAAAGAAGACGCGGTGCAGTTAGCCGCGAAATACCGGATTAAGGCCATAATCCAGCCCGGCGGCTCAATTGCCGACGAGCAGATTATAAAAACCGCGGATAAATACCATATCGCCATGGTCTTTACCGGAATCAGGCACTTCAAACATTAATAGTTTATAGAGTTTATTGAGTCTATTGAGTTTATTGAGTTCTAACTCAAGTAACTCAACGAACTCAATAAACTCAATGAACTTAAGATGTCTTATCTCAAAGCCCTCCGTTATCTTAACTCCTTTACTAACTACGAACAGAAAAGCAATTATCCTTATTCGGATTCTTTTGAGCCCGAAAGGATGAAGGTTTTTTTGCGGCTTTTAGGCCAGCCGCAAAGAGGCCTGAAATGCCTGCATATTGCCGGAAGTAAAGGCAAAGGTTCTACCTGCGTATTTGCCGCCTATATTTTAAGGCAGGCCGGTTTCCGGGTTGGTTTATACACCTCTCCGCACCTGATTGATTTCAGGGAGAGGATACGGGTACTCTGGAAAAGTCAAAAGTCAAAAGTCAAAAGTCAAAATTATTTTGAGGGGATGATCAGCCGGCGAGAATTGGCCTGGCTGGTTGAGAGAGTAAAACCGGTGATTAAAAGGTATAACCGGGTTTCTAAATTCGGAGATTTGACCTTTTTTGAGGTCTTTACCGCGCTGGCCTTTATGTATTTTAAAGAAAAGAAAGTGGATTTCGCGGTTTTAGAGACCGGCTTGGGCGGAAGGTTAGACGCCACCAACAGCGTTAATTCGCTTGCCTGCGCCATAACCCCGATAAGCTATGACCACACCCAGTATCTGGGTAATACCTTAAAAAAGATAGCGAAAGAGAAGGCCGGAATTATTAAGAGTCCACAGTCCACCCTTCGCTTCCGCTCAGGGCAAGCAGTCCACAGTCAACAGAAGAAAATAAAAGACTATGGACAATCGACTATGGACTATCGACCGATTGTAATCACGGCGCCGCAGGAGAAAGAGGCGCTCGCGGTAATTAGAAAAAGATGCAGGCAGACAAAGGCGGGATTATTTGAGATTGGAAAAGATATTACCTGCCGAAAGACCAAGCGCGGTTTTTCTATAAAAGGTATCTTTGGCAGATATGATAATTTAAAAATACGGCTCTTGGGTGAACATCAATTAATTAACGCGCTTACCGCGGTAGGTTTAATTGAGGCCTTGAGGTTTTTTGGGGTTAAGGTAGATTCAGGCTCAATAAAGAAAGGGCTTAAGGAGGCAGTCTGGCCGGGAAGATGTGAGGTAATATTAAGGAAACCTTTAGTAATTTTAGACGGGGCCCAGAATTCAGCCTCGGTTAAGGCCCTGAAAGAGGCAATCACCAATAATTTTAAATATAAAAAACTGATTCTGATATTAGGGATTTCCTCGGATAAAGATATCCCCGGCATCTGCCGGCAGTTAAACGGCTGGGCGGATCAAGTGATTCTCACCAGGGCAAATAGCTCCCGGGCGGAAAGTCCTGAAGCTTTAGTCGGATATTTTAAGGCCAATAACTGCTCAATCGCCGCCGGGGTGCGGGAAGGGTTACGGCTTGCCTTGAAGATGGCCGAGGCAAAAGACCTGATTTTAGTTACCGGTTCCTTATTTGTGGTTGGCGAAGCTAGAGATTTTTTTAGCGGGAATTCAAGATGCGAGATCTAAACTTATTCGATACCATCGCGGCTATTTCTACCCCCCTGGGCCAGGGGGGCATAGGGATAGTGCGCCTGAGCGGGAAAAAAGCCTTGGCGATTGCCGATGAAATATTCGCGCCTAAAGACGGAGGTAAACCTTCAAAATATAAAAGCTATAGCGTGCATTACGGCTGGATCGTCAAAAGTCAAAAGTCAAAAGTCAAAAGTCAAAAATTAGAAATTGTTGACGAAGTCCTATTAACCGTGATGCGCGCTCCCGGAAGTTATACTAAAGAGGATATCGCGGAAATCAGCTGTCATGGCGGGATTGTGGTTTTAAGGGAGATTTTAGATTTGGTGCTGGCTAAAGGCGCGCGCCCGGCCCAAAGAGGAGAGTTTACCAAGAGGGCATTTTTAAACGGAAGGATTGATTTGGCCAAGGCTGAGGCAGTCCTGGATATCATTAATGCTAAAACCGGATACGCTTTAGAAAATAGCATAAGCCAATTGAGAGGAGATTTATCTAAAGAAGTCCGGCAGTTAAAAGATAAACTTATTGAGGCCATTGCTTTGCTGGAGGCCAATATTGATTTCTCCGAGGAAGAGATCGTTCCGGCGGACGCCGAAAAGCTTAATTCGGATATCCTTCTTATAAAGAATAAGATAGATAAGTTATTGGATTCGGCTGTCCACGGAAAAATCCTGCGCGAGGGTTTAAGCGCGGTGATCCTGGGCCGGGCCAATACCGGAAAGTCATCTTTGCTCAACGCCCTGCTAAAAGAAGAGCGGGTTATCGTCAGCCCGGTTGCCGGCACTACCCGGGACGCGATTGAGGAGATTTTAGACCTTCAAGGAATTCCCTTGAAGATTGCCGATACAGCAGGTATAATAGAGCCCAAAGACCTGATTGAGAAAGAGGCCCTAAAACGCACCCGCAGATATTTTGATAAGGCGGATTTGGTTTTATTGGTCTTTGATTCTAGCGCCAGGCTTACCGCGGAAGACCGGCTCTTGATTAAAAAGGCCAAAGCCAAAACTACAATTGTGGTGCTGAACAAATCCGACCTTAGGCAAAAGATAGAAGAAGCTGAGATTAAAAGACATTTTGATTATTTAGTTAAGATTTCCAGTTTAAAGAGAAAAGGCTTAAAAGAATTAGAAGAAAAGATAGTCCAGAGTGTCTGGGAGGGTAAGTTAGAGGCTTCCGATGAGCTGATTGTCAGCAATGCCCGGCATGTCCAGGCTTTAAAGAAAGCCAAAGAAACCCTTGTCCGGGCCCAGGAGTCTTTGAGAAGCAAGCTCTCAATAGAATTTATTGCCGAGGACTTGAGGCTTTGCCGGGAAAGTTTAAGTTTGATTATCGGCGAGAGCGCGGGCGAAGAGGTATTGGATAAGATTTTTAGCCAATTCTGCGTAGGAAAATAACATGAGTAGGGGCAGACCTCCGTGTCTGCCCGAAACAGATAAATGGACAAGAAAAAGATAGAGAAGGCAGTCCGGGATATTTTAGAGGCAATAGGAGAGAATCCTAAGAGAAAAGACCTTTTAGATACTCCTTCGCGGGTAGCCGAGATGTATGAAGAGATTTTTTCCGGTGTGCACAAAGACCCGTCCAAAGAGCTGGAGGTAATTTTAGAGCAAAAACATGAAGAAATAGTCTTGTTGAAAAATATTCCTTTATACAGTATCTGCGAGCATCATCTGCTTCCTTTTTTAGGCCGGGCCAATATCGCGTATATTCCTAAACACGGCCGGGTTACCGGATTAAGCAAGATTGCCCGGGTAGTGGATATTTTATCCCGTCGGCCCCAGGTCCAGGAGCGCCTGACTACCCAGACCGCCGAAATCATAATGTCCAAACTTAATCCCTTGGGGGTAATGGTAGTCATTGAGGCTGAACATATGTGCATGTCAATGCGCGGGGTGCAGAAACCGGGAACCCTTACCGTGACCTCGGCGGTGAGAGGTGTTTTTAAGGAAAATTTCAAGACCCGCTCCGAGGCCCTGGCGCTGATGAAATAATGGTTATGGATAAAAAAGAGTTAAAGGATAGCTGGAAAAATCCGAATTTGTTATCCAGTCTAAGGCACGCTTTTAACGGTATCCGGCATATCTTAAACCATCATTATAATGCCCGGCTGATATTTTTATTCTTTATCTTCGCGATTCTGCTGGGTTTCTACCTTCAAATATCCAACTTAGAGCTATTTGTTTTGGGGGTGGCGATGATAGTGGTTTTTATCGCCGAGGTTATCAATACCATCATTGAAGATATGGTTAACCTGATTACCCGGGAATTCCATCCCCAGGTTAAAATAATCAAGGATGTTGCCGCCGGGGTGGTGCTGGTGGCGATAGCATTTTCTTTGGTTTTAGGTTACTGTGTGTTTATGAAAAGAATTATTATAGTCTGG
>CAKKRH010000039.1 GCA_919902675.1 Omnitrophica bacterium GWA2_41_15 | reverse complement strand
GGGCCCATAGCTCAGTCGGTCAGAGCAGGTGACTCATAATCACTTGGTCGAAGGTTCGAATCCTCCTGGGCCCAGTAAAGCAACATTCGGGCGCATGGCTCAGCTGGTTAGAGCGTCACATTCACATTGTGGAGGTCATAGGTTCGAATCCTATTGCGCCCATTTTATTACCCCCAGAGAGCGAGGTTAAAATTTGGCTGAAACCCTGAACATAAAAGAACAATTAAAACAACTGGTTTTATTACAGGATATAGACGGCAAGATTTACGCCTTAAAAACCGCCAAGGATGAACTGCCTCAGGAAATTGCCTCCTTGCAAAAAAGCTTTGAGGAAAAAAAGGCCCATTTAAACAGCCTGGAGGACAGGTCTAAGGCCCTGGCTGTCCGACGCAAAGAAAAAGAACTGGAATTATCCTCTCAGGAGGAAAATGTAAAAAAACTCAACAGCCAGCTTTTCTCGCTTAAAACCAATAAAGAATATCAAACTATGCTGGAGCAGATTGCCGGTGGAAAAGCCGACAATTCGGTGCGCGAAGAGGAAATCCTGAAAATTATGGATGAGCAGGATGTCATAAAAACGGAGATAACTAAAGAAAAGGCGCGCTTAAGCGAAGAAGAAAAAAAGTTCTTAGAGCAAAAAAAGAAGATAGAGGAGCGGGTAAAAGAACTGGAAGGCGCCATCAACGGCCTGACCGATAAAGGCAGGCAAATCATTCCCTCCATAGATAAACGGACTTACGCTGTCTACGAAAGAATACTCAAGGCCCTAAACGGATTGGCCCTGGTCAGGGTGGACGATAAATACACCTGCCAGGGATGTTTTATCTCGGTAACTCCCCAGGTGGTTAACGAAATAAAGATGCTGGAAAAGTTAGTTACCTGCGAGTCCTGCGCGCGCATACTGTATCTGGAAGAGGATCTCTAACTTGAGATGGAAATCTACATAGACGGAGCGGCCAAGGGCAACCCCGGGCCGGCAGGAGTCGGGGTGGTGATTCTACAAGACGGCAATCCGGTTAAAAGCCTGCATAAATTCATCGGCAACACCACAAATAATGTGGCTGAATATACCGCCCTGATTTATGCCCTGCAGGAAGCAATTATCCTCAAGGCCGACAAAGTTAAAGTCTATAGCGACAGCGAGCTTCTTTGCCGGCAGATGGCTGGAATTTATAAGGTCCGGCATATAAACCTGAAACCTTTATTTGAGCAGGTCAAACATCTGGCCGACAGCTTAAGCTCTTTTGAAATAAAACATATCCCGCGAACCGAAAATCAGCAGGCCGATAAACTGGCAAAGAAAGCCTCTGA
>CAKKRH010000038.1 GCA_919902675.1 Omnitrophica bacterium GWA2_41_15 | reverse complement strand
TGTTTCATTGCCGCCAGGCCCTTTGTTTCATTCCCATCGCGGTAAAACGCGGCTTTCTGGTGCGGATTCTCACCATAACGCAAATCCTGCACCTTGACAAAATTAAGACTCATACAATGAGGAAAACCATTCCCCGCGCTTTCTTTTTCTAAAATATGAGCCTTTAGATAACGGTGTATCGCCGCGTCATAATGGCTGGTCTCTTTAAATACCTCTATGCCTAATTCAGAAAGCGTCTTTTCCGAAAGGCCTCCCTTATTTTCTCTTAATTCTGCCGCGATTGAAGAATAACGGCTCGTATTACAGACCACGGCAACAAAGCGGTGATTCTTGGCTGCTGAACGCAGCATACTCGGGCCGCCGATATCAATATTTTCAATTACTTCCTCTATGGAAACCCCCGGCTTTTGGGTTGTTTTTTCAAAAGGGTATAAATTAACCACCACCATATCAATCAGGCCGATATTATGCGCTTTTAAACTTTCCATATGCTTGGGGTTATCGCGCAAAGCCAGGAGTCCGCCATGTATCTTAGGATGTAAGGTTTTTACCCTTCCGTCGAGCATCTCTGGAAAACCGGTATAATCGGAAACCTCAATTACCGGTATTTTTGCCTCCCGCAATGCCCTGGCAGTGCCGCCGGTAGACAAAATCTCAACTCCCAAATTATGAAGCTCTGCCGCGAAATCCACCACCCCGGTCTTATCCGAAACACTAATCAACGCGCGGTTGATTTTTATCATATCATTCTCCTAATTCCATTATAGGGGGCGGTTAGTAAACCGCCCCCTACAGATTATGTTCTTACATTCAACAGGTCCCCATCCTTCATCACATATTCCCGGCCTTCCAAATGCATATACTGCTTGGCCTGGGTTAAGCCCCCGGCCTTAACCACATCGTCATAACTGATAATCTCGGCCTTAATAAATTTCTGCTGGATAGCCGAATGTATGGCCCCGGCCGCGTCATAGGCGCTTGAGCCTTTTTTAATCGGCCAGGCCTTAAGTTCCTTGTCTTTGGCTCCGGTAATAAAACAAATCATCCCAAAGGCGTAATAACTTTCAAACATTATATCCGGGTAGCTCTTTCCCTGGCTTTTATCCGCGAAATATATCGGCTTAAGGCTGGCAAGGTTAGAATTGAGCAGATTTTTTCTTTCTTCATCGCTGAAACTTTCTCCATAAAGGCAGTTGTTTTTTTCCAGAATCTCTTTTGCCCGCAGTAAAAGATTGCTATCCTCGCCTTCCCGAAGGCGCTCCAGGCGGCCTTCCACAATCTCCAAATCATTGATAACCAAGTCTAACTTGGAACCTTTCTCGCAGATTATCGCGTCGGCATCTTTAAAACTTCCGGCATCCAAGAAATCTATTGACAGATAAGTGGTTTTTGACGGCTTAATCAACGGCTCCAGATTTGTAAGCCTTTGGTCAATAATCGGTTTCTTACCTAAAGGAAATTCCTCTAAACCTAATACGGCAATTTTCATTTATCCTCCTTAATGAATATTAAAATACACATTGATACTACGGTTAAAACAAAAGAAAGATAAAATGGCGCCTCCAGGCCAATCTTATCCCAGAGCAGGCCGGCAATAAGAGATGCCGGCAGGGCGCAGAGGCCGATGGCCATCTGAAATCCGCCCAAGATACTAGCTTTGTGTTCAGGGGGAGCGAGTTCTGACACCAAGGTCTTCTGGACCGGCTCCAGGGCGGCCTTATGCAATCCATATAGAACAAAGCCTATAATAACGCCGGTGTAGCCGCCGAATAAAATAAAACCCAATGCCGCCAAAGCCCAAAAAGCGTAGGCCAAAAACAAAACCGGCTTTCTGCCTATTTTATCCGAAAGCTTGCCAAAAGGCAAAGAAAAAGCCGCCGCGACCAAGGTAAATAGCAAATATAACACCGGAACAAAACCAACCTTAAATCCGCATTCCCTGGCATACAGTAGCAAAAATGAATAACTAAAAGCGCCCAAGGCAAAGACTGAACTTAAAAAAAGGAATAATTTAAAATTATTGTCTAAATGCTTAAAGGAAATCCCTTTGTAAACCTGAATGTTTTCAGCCTTTCTTTCTTTTATCCGGGAAAAGATCAAAAATGAACTGACTAAGGAAGGAATTGCCGCCAGCAGAAATAAGGCCCGGTAACCCAGCAGATTAAGAAATAAAATACTGATAACTATGCCGCAGACCGCCCCCAGATTATCCATGGCCCTTAACAAGCCGAAATTACTTCCCCGGTTTTCGGCGGTAGAGATATCGGCGATAATGGCATCCCGGGGAGCGCCGCGGATTTTTCCGGCCCGGTC
>CAKKRH010000037.1 GCA_919902675.1 Omnitrophica bacterium GWA2_41_15 | reverse complement strand
TAAAGGATAATGATTTGGTCATCCTGTCCCAGGAGACGCGCGCCTTTAAGCTTAACTTGCCGCCAAATACCCAGGCCTTTAGCGACACCATCAGCAATGAATCCTGGACCAAGCCGGATCAAGGGAGCATAGCTTCCAATAACAATTCCAATATGAACATAAAGGTAGGGGCAAGGGTTTTTGTGGAAAGTAAGGAAGACTCTCTTTCCTTCTGGAAGGATGTAGAGCTGAATCTGGCCAAGATGATTTTGCCTGCCGGCAAATACTCTTTTAACAAACTTGCGGGCTTGGTCATGGTGACCGACAGTCCGCAAGTCTTAGATAAAATAGCCAGCTACATTGATCTCGTCAATGTTGAGACCAACAAACAAATCCTGGTTGAAGTAAAAATCCTGGAAGTCACCTTATCCCGCGAAAACACCTACGGCATAGACTGGAACGCTATTTATAAGAACTTAGGCGACATAAAGCAGTTGAGCCTATCTTCTAATTTTGCCGCGCAGAACCTTGTTTCTCCCAGCCTCTTTACTTTGGCCGCTACAGGCCCTAAGGATGGCTCTGGTACGGGCTCAAGCGGATTAAGCGCGCTGATCAAAGCCCTTCAGTCGCAGGGAAAAGTGGAAGTGGTTTCTCAGCCAAAGATAATGCTTCTAAATAACCAGGCAGCTATGGTTCAGGTGGGAACTGTGACTAGCTACGTGGCTAACACTACAACCACGACTAGTTCTGCAGGCCTTGCTTCCACAAGCGCTACCACTGACCAGGTTCAGGAAGGAGTATCTTTACGGCTTATGGCCAGTATTTTAGATGGCCAGATTCTGGTGCAGCTTACTCCTGTGGTAACCACACTTGACCAAATCCGTAGCATTAACATGGGACAAGGCACAACCATTGAAGCGCCCAAGACCTCAACCAAATCTATGCACACCTTAGTTAAGATTAAGGACGGCGAGACTATTGCCGTTGGAGGCCTGATTACCTCTAATAACAATGTGAGCGAAAAAGGTATACCGCTTTTACGCAGTTTACCGTTAGTGGGAAAGTTTTTTGAATATAAAAGCAAGTCTAATACCAGGACAGAGCTGGTAATCTTCATAACCCCTAAAATATTACCAAGATGAACTATCTAATTTTTGATAACGATGTTTATTACGATTTAGAAGGTAAAACCGGAAGAGCGCCTAAGAGTGATATTCAGGCTGTTTTTAAAGGCTCAACCATGGAAACCGCGGTTGCGGTAATAGACTCTCTGCAGAAGCAGGTAGCTGCCCCGGAAAAATCTCTTTCGAGAAAAGATGAAGTTGTTTCCGCTGCTTTTACAGGCGAATATCTGACTCAATCAGAGAGGATATCCAAAAACCTATTCCAGGTTGTCGCCGTTGAGAAACCCAAGATTAACGAGGTCTATAAATCTCTTGGATTTGAAAATGTCCGGCTCCTGGTTCCTTACGCAGTCGCCTTAAGAGAGTACCTTAAAAACAATAAACTGCCGGATGAAAAGAAAAGAGTAGTTTTCTTAGATCATTTAGGCGATCAAGTCTTGCTTACGATCTTTAACAAGGATGTGTTTACCCCTCCCCGCAGACTTTCAAAAGTCTTAAAGCAGGTAACCAGAGAACTGCTGCGAAGCCGGGAAAGCTACAGGTCCCAGAATAAACTTGAGGCAGAGATAAACTTTTTGATTGTTACTAACAGCCAGGAAATAATCGATGAGCTTGTTTCAAGCGGCCTTGAGACAAAAGAAAATATTGTTTTTGTTCAGGATGCTTATCCGGCATTAAGCGGCTTAAAGCAGGGTAAGTTCTTCATGCACTATATGCTGCCTGAGCAGTTTATCCGCTTAAGAAAATTAAAAGAAACCAAGAAGCGGATTTTAAAACTCGGGGTAATGCTGGGTATCCTCGCGGTATTTTTGGCTGTGCTTTTAGGAGTTTACAGCATAAATAAAACCGCATCCAGCCGTTTAAAGAACTTACAGCTTGAAGCAGCCTCATCAAATAAGGCATTAGAGAAAGATTATCTAGCAAAATACAAAGATATTCTAAGCAGCAAGAAAAAGATAAATTTTCCTTACTACATTAACTCTTTTTTTGAGACCCTGCCTTTTGAATGCAGGCCAGAGTTAATATCCATACGAGAAATCTCCAACGGTCGTTACAGATTTGAGGCGATAGTGTCTTTAGATTCAAAGGATAAGCCTTTTAGCAAAATGAGCTTATCCAAAGCTTTTAAACAGGCAAAGATAGAAAACATTTTGGTAAAGGATAACCCGGGGTTAAAGATTACCCTGGATATTTTCTAAAAACAAAAAGGAGGTGGAAGAAATGTCATTTATTATCGGAAAGCTCTCCAGAAAAGTAAGCAAGCAGCATAACGAGTATTTCGTGGGAAAAGTCTGCAACCTGCCGGTCAGGGCGGCTTGGACGAAAAAAGGACAGGATGATTTATGTTTATTCCTGGACCTGGAGAAAATAAAGTTTCTTTCAGAGCAGAACAAAACCGAAGGTAGCGCTGTTGCTCCTGAAGAGCAAAAACAATAACGGTTAAAACTAAAGGTGTGAGCCAGCCGGATTTCTTTAGGATCCGCTGGTTCACCCTCTAAAATTAATAAGCCCATGAAAAGAATAACCTTAATTTTTGTGATAACGCTTTTGGCTTTAATAGTATTACTGTGGAATTTTATTTCGGATACGCGCACACTTAACCGCGGGATAAAAAGCGCTACTGATGAAATAAGCCAAATTAAGAAAGAGCAGGGGACTTTAGTTAAGTTTAAAAGCGAAAAACCGCTTACCTTAGAGAAGTTTTATCTTGAGGTATTCAACGACATAAAAGAAATCTCCTTTTATTACCGCGCTCCTTCCGAGGTTAAGATTATCGGCGCAAAAGACCTTGTAGGTATCAGGAACTTTTTCAAGGAATCCCAATATAAGGGGATAAAGTATGTTGATCTCTTAAGCTCATTTGACCTACGAAAACAGCGCGACACGTATTTACTTGATGCGTTTTATAAAATGCTAAAATCCAGGCCCCTTGATGTTTTGGATGTAAGCGTAGAAAAAGGTATCGTTAGTATAACCTTGCGGCTCTACGGAACTTAAAAAAGGAGGGAATAAAAAATGAAAAGGCTATTGTTGCTATTGGTATTTGTTATGGCTGCAGCAGGGTTTGAGTGCGGCTATTGCCAGGATAACCTCTTAGCAGTGGATAAGGTTGACAATAAAGCAAAAACCCAAACCCAAGAAGACAAATCTCTTCCCAAAGAGCAGAACCCTATACAGGCTGAAGCAGCTTTAGAAGAAGCAAAGCCTGCTGATGATGCAGGTGAACAGGATTTGGAGAATATAAGGGCCTATAGGGAGATTTTGGAGAATAAGCAAAAGGAACTCGAAGTCATTAAACTTGACCTTGAGAAAAGCGACCTAATGCTAAAGAAAAGGCAGGCGGAGAAAGAAATCTTTGAAATTGACAAGGCTCTTCCCCAAGGAAAGCCTGATGTTTCCCCTGTATCGGGTGGACTTACCCAGGGAGCAAAAGCTTCCTTGGTAGATGCCTCGGATATAAAAATACAGCTTTTGGTGATAGCGGATAACCTAAAGGAAGGTCAAATCAGCTTAAAAGGCTCACCTTATGTTTTTAAGGAAGGAGATTCCCTTGCCTCAAAATTGACCGTTGAACAAATTGAGCCTTCGGGTGTCACTTTTAAGCAGGTTGACGGAAGCACTCTTAAGCTTAACTTCATAAACTAAAAATGCCGGTACAGGGAATAGGAAACATTCTTTTAAGCTCTAAAGTAATCACTAAAGAGCAGCTTGATTTTGCCCTGACTATTCAGAGGAATACCAGTCCCGGTCAAAGATTGGGGCGGGTCCTAAAGTATTACAACTTCGCAAGCGACGAAGATATAGCCAGGGCCCTAGCCAAACAAGTCGGCTGGAAGTATTTTAACAAAAAATACGTTTTGAACCTGCCGGTAATAGAAAGAATAGGTTTGGATTTACTTTTGGACAGGGTGTTTCTTCCCGTGGAAACAGAAAATGGCTTAAGCTTTGTTTTTGCCTATCCTTTTGACATCGAGGCAACTGATCTCCTGAGCAGCTTAGGCCTAGAGAACAAGGAGTTTTACATCGGAAGCGAAAGCTTAATCCGGCATCATCTGGAACTGTTAAAAAAACAGAAAAAAATCAAAGAAATAGAAAAAAGAATCAGCCAAATTAAGGAAACCGGCATCGTTGGCAATGAGCTTAAGGAGCTGCTGGATGAACTTCTTGACGATGCGATTATCCACAATGCCACTGATATCCACATTGAGCCCGAAGAAAAAATAAGCACCATCAGGTTTAGAATCGACGGTATCCTTTATTTTAAGTTTTGTATCCCTCTGGAAGTGCATAACAACCTGATTAACGTGGTGTTCAGTAAGGCAGAGATTACGGTATCTGACTTTTACAAGTTCCACGACGCAAGATTTGAGCACAGCTATTCTGAACATCCTGTGGATGTAAGAGTTTCCTGTATTCCCTCAATTTGCGGGCCCGCGTTAGTATTACGGCTTTTGGATGTAAACAAGACTTTGATTACCTTGGAGAATTTGGGTTTTCATAAGAATCACTTTGATGCGATATGCAAAGTAATTTCCCAGCCCCACGGCATTATCATCATTACCGGTCCTACCGGCAGCGGAAAAACCACAAGCCTTTATGCGATCTTAAATCAGCTCAAAGCCATCTCTACCAAAGTCATTACCATTGAGGATCCGGTAGAAATCAAGATGCCGCTGATAAACCAGGTGCAAATTAACGAGAAGCAGGGCATTACCTTTGCCCATGCCACCAGAGCCTTTTTAAGACATGACCCGAATATTATCTTAATCGGAGAAATCAGAGACCTTGATACGGCGCAGGAGGCGATACGCGCATCCATTACCGGCCACAGGGTCCTTTCCACATTACACACCAACACGGCAGTAGACTCGGTATACCGGCTGCATGATTTAGGCATAGATTTATCCCATATCGCAAACAGCATTCTTTGCGTTATCTCACAAAGGCTGATCAGGAAGCTTTGTGTGTTCTGTAGAAAAAGAGTAATTGTCAAAAAAGATGATTTGCCTGAATTTTTTAAAGTTTACCTTAAGGAAGATGAGAACGAAATCCGCCTGTTTAAATCCAGAGGCTGCCAGCATTGCCAGGCAGGATACCGCGGACGCACTGTAATCGCCGAGGTTCTACGGTTCAGCGACGATACCAGAGATTTAATCAGCCTGGGAAAATTAAACCTGATCAGGCACAAAAGTAAGGAAGAAGGATTTATAGATTTGCGGCAGGACGCAGCCAGGCTTGTGTTGGAAGGAACAACCTCTCTTAGCGAGGCAATGAGGGTGGCAGGATAAATGCATTACAGATACAGCGTTTTATCAGAGACCGGCAATGAAATCAAAGGCCTTGAGCGGGGTTCGTACCAAGAGATAAGAAAAAGGTTAAAGGAGAAGAACTATTACATCTTATCTTTAGAAGTGGATTTCTTTAAGTCAATAAGGTTTGCCTTGGAGAAGAAAACTATCAAACCGCAAACGCTGGCAGTATTTTTTGAGGACCTGGTGAATATGCTAAAAACCGGCATTGCCATGAATGAGGCGGTCAGCGCCTTACAGGAGTCATCTGTTGAGCCTCTCATAGCTAAAGCTTTATCCGGCATTGAGTATGATCTTGCCAATGGGTTTTCTTTAGCTCGAGCCTTTGAAAAAACAAAAGTCTTTCCCTGGCTGGTTATCAATATGCTTAAAGTCGGTGAGAAATCCGGCTCTCTGGAGCAGGTTTTCGAGGATTTAGCCAAGTATTATTCCCGAGAAGCGTCTTTCCTGCGTAGTCTAAAAAGCGCGGTAATTTATCCAATAATAGTATTCTGCATGCTCATTGGAATAATGTTCTATGTTTCCTTTAAGGTAATACCTCATCTGGAAGCGCTCCTGCCTATAAGAGGCAATGCTTATTTTTCAACCCGAGTGCTTTTGTTTTTAAGCCATTCCTTGAAAAACTTTTGGCTTGTTTATTCATTGCTTCCGATGGCCGCGGTCTTTATTTATTCAAGGTTTAAGAAAAGTTCAATTGAGAAGGCAGCTTCTTTTTATTACAAAATTCCTCTCGTAGGCTCTATTGCTAAAGACGCGGCCTTTTCCACCCTTTTTTCTAACCTCGCGGTCTTACAAAGAAACGGCATCAATATTGCTGACGCGCTTTCCTTAATTGAGGAGACTACTTCTTATCAATTTTTAGCCAAAAAGGTTCAAAAGCTTAAGGATTTTATCGCCAGCGGGTTGAGCTTCTGGCAGGCGATTGAGAAAGATCCGTTCTTTCCGTCCTTCGTTTACTATTCAGTAAGAAAAGGCGAGGAGATGGGGCGTCTCGATGAATATTTGACAAGCCTCTCCAGGTACTACTTTGATAAGGTTTCAAGGCGCATAGGTGTCCTTTTGAGTTTTATCCAGCCTTTACTTTTGATTTTCTGCGCGGCATTTTTATTGTTCGTTGTTTCGGCGTTCATTATGCCGGTTTACAGCAATCTTTCAAACATTGCAGGTGGCAATGTTAAATTTTAGAGAGAGGAGGTGAAGAAATGAT
>CAKKRH010000036.1 GCA_919902675.1 Omnitrophica bacterium GWA2_41_15 | reverse complement strand
CGTTAAAATACCAGTAGTCGCGGGTAGTATCTATGTCGTTCTTGTCCTTCTGGAACAAGAGATTATCGCTGATTGACTCAATTATCTCCGGGGTAAGCTCCAAGCTTAAGTCAATACTATAAGCCTCCTTAATTATATCCTTGGCGTTCTGAGAAAAATTATATTTAATTTCATACACCGCATCCAGGGTCTCGACAAATAAAGCCGCGCTCTGATACTCCGGCCCGCCCACAATCCCGCCCAGCGTTTCCCGATATTCTTCATCATTCTGGTCCCAGGTAAGCGGCTGGACCTGCGTATCATAGGCCTCTTCAAAAACCGTCTGGGCCTCAATAGAAGCGCTGTTTAAGGCATTGGATAATTCCGTAATCTCTCCGTTTACATCACTCTCAGCCGCGTAGGCGCCGGATTGGTGCCTATCGCTAACCTTAGCGGCAAGAACCTGGCTAAGAATAAGCCCCTTCATTGATTCAGTGATAACCACAGCCTTATCCGGCTTCCAGGCGGAGAATAAATCCTCCATATCTTCGTTAATATTATGCTCTAAGCCATAAAGAGCCCCGATTTCATGCGCTAAGGCCTGGGTTAATTTATCAATATTTTTTACCGAGAAGTATCCTAAGGGCATATAAATAGTATCCTTACCGTTATTCGCCGGCTCTTTAACCAGGGCCGAGGTAAGAATTTCATAAGAATAAATCTGCTTCAAGCGCCCCTGGACATCCTTTATTCCAGACTGGGTCAGCGCGTCCCCGTAGAACCCCTCTACTTCTTTTAAGCTCTGTCTTAAAACCTCCGCCGGCTTACCATTTACCTCAGACAATTTTTCCTGGCCCAAGAGGAAGCTCAGCCAGCGCTGATTGCCTTTTAAGCGGGAATCAAAAGATGAGCGGTCCAGATTAAACATTTCTTCCAGCTTTTCCTTCAGGCCGCTGATGCCTTCACCGTTATCCAGGACCCTGGCCCAGTAAACCAGGTTCTCAAAATGCTTTTCACTCTTGAAATCAAATTCTATCTTGACCTTCCCGGTAATTTCTTCAACTGTCTGGATATAAGACAATAATCCCTTAAGGCTATCCGCGCTGGTCAAGGCCGCGTATTGATAATAAACCAGATAATGATAATAGCCCTTGTCTTCAAAATCCTTGACCTCTTCTAAGGCCTGAGACAAGGTTTCCTTAATTACTCTTCCTTTAATCAAGGAAGATAACTTTACTGCCAACTCATCCCCTATCGCCATAGCCCTAAACTCAAGCAGATTATATGCCTTGATAGCGGAATAGCTCCTTAATCCTTCCTTCTCCATAATCAACTTATGCAGTTCAACAGCCCGCGTAAGAGCCTTATTCTTGTCGCTTTCGCCGCGCTCTAAAACAACCAGGGTGTTGCGTAAAATCTGGATATCCTCATCCATGCCGTATCCGTTATTTTCAATCGCCCTCAGCCAGAAGATCGCCTGGGCTAAATCATTCTCCGAAGTAGGATCAAACTCTTCCCGGGATTCCGCCTGCTTAACCAGCCTGACGATAACCGCCAGATATTTAGTATCTATCTTACTTAATGCTTTCTCTATCCCGCTAATGTCTCCCGGCATATCCGCGAATAAACGCAAGAAACGGACATCTTCTTCATCCGCCGGATTAAATCCTCTCCCCAGGATATCCTCTACCTCCGAGCGCGCCTTAATCATTCTATTTAAGGCATCAGCCGCCTTTTCCAGGCCGCTCTCCTTAATCATTCCGGCAAAATAAACCATTTCCCAGAAATCCAACGGATTATCGATATCTAAGGCCCTATAATTGTCCTGATACAGATAATATTGCAGGCCATAACCTTCCTTGGCAGTCTCTAAATTCTTGGCCTTTAACATATATCCGGTGAACTCCTCATAATAATCCTGGAATAAATTTAATCCTTTCTTCTTGGCGTATTTGTTAAACAGGCCTTCCTTGACTACCTCCTGTTCCCGGTTCTTCTTCAGGTCAAGGTTATCCGCGCCCAGGGCGGTCAGATTTTCCCGAACATCATCATCCATACCGTCTCCGAAAATCCCGGCCAAAGACTGCCTAAAAGAAGGCTTCTCACGATAACTTCCTTCATACATATTCCGGATAATATCCCTAAGCATGGCGGTTTGGCCCTGGGCATAGCGGATATTCCCCTGAGGGATGAATTCCATATCTACTCCCAAAGGATTGCTCCATCTATTTCTGCCGAACCAGTTAAACACGTTAAATCCGATAATCCCGCCTAAACTGCTTCCGCTGTTTAAGGGAGCGTAAATAGCCATATTAGCCGGACCATACCCCCCGCCAATAGAAGCCTGCTGGGTAGAGGTATCCGCCAGCATACCTAAATCCACATACTTGTTGTTAGCTTCATTAAATCTCACCCCAGCGCCGCTCTGGGGCTCACTTGAACCGAACCCACTGGAGAGATCGGTATTGGCAAAGTTAACATAAGGATTTATTCTGCCGACGGTACTCTGCAGGCCGATTTGGTAGGCCATCTCATTGCGATTCATATCCCAACCCACGCGCACCTGGATGTTTTTATTGCCTAAGAGGTTGCCGGTTTCCAGAATAAAATAAGGAATAAGGCTCTCATCGCTATAGGTAAGGCCTAAGCCAGCGGCGGTCTGGCCTATGGAGGACCAGCGCAGGGACTCAAAGTTGAAGCGCATCGTCTTTTCATTATAATCGTAATCCTGCCTCATCCGCACCTCCCACTGCTTCAGGCGCTGGTTAAAGAAGAAGGTGAAAGCCTTATTAGTGGCAAACATCCCGATGCTTCCGGTATCCTCCCCTATTTTATAGGTCTTTCTCACTCCCAGGCCTACAGTGGTAACCTCGCCTTTACTGTTGAGCTCAACCAATGGGCTTACCGTCAGTCCGCCTTTGGTGCCGCTTAAGGCTAAGAGCACCCGGTCTTCTCCGTCAACACTGCGGATATAGGTAACCTGGACATCCTGGCCGAATTCACTCTGGCGGCCTAATCTAAAGCTTATCCTCTGCTCCCTGGGTTCATCAAAAGAATTGTTAAAGGCCTTCTGATCCATAAACCAGTCATAGGCCAGGTCAAAATTCATATCCTCATCCAGAGGAACCCGGTAGAGATGTCTTCCGCTGTATAAGGCGTTCTTCTGAAAAAGTTCATCTTGGGGCTCATTGGAAAGGAGATTTACCCCCGGCGGGACTGTGGAGAGGGTAAAGTTATTATCCTGATAGATAACATTCTGACGCATGGCCTCGTAATATTGCGCCGGGTTAAGATAGCCGTAGCGGGAAACCCCGTTTTTGGTTACAATAGTCCGGATAAACACCTCACCTTTATCCGAAAGATATATCTCTTCTTTCGGGCTCTTATCAGCCTTTAAGCCAGAGTTATTTTCATAACCGGCCAATCCTTCCAGGCCGCTCAATATCTCCGAGGCAATCACCCTCTCCCGCTCCTTGTTTTCCCTGCCGGATAAGAAATTGGAGATGCTATTAGTCAAGAACATAATCCCGGTCATAATCGGATTGGTGGTGGCTCCCATATTGAAAGGTTTGGGGTTTGTGTCCAGATAGGTCAAATAGGTATACTTGGCCTCTAAGAAAGACTCGTTAAAAGCCTTAATATACTCGGCCTTTAAGGCCTTTAGCTTGATAAGCATTTCCTGGTTATTCTCATATCCGGCCTTTTCTATCGCCGCCTCAATCTGGATGATATTAGTGTCTAACCTGAAGGGGGCGGAATATTCCTTTTGTATCTTGGCTATGGTTTTAAGCGTATCGGTACCCAGGCCTTCTTTGATATACGGGTCGTCAAGCAGGGTGAGGATATCTCCGGCATAGATATAAAGGGCTTCAATATAGCTTCTTAAGAATTCCTGGTAGGGTTCTTTGTATTTACCTCGGGACTGCGGGGATTGGGAAAAACTGAACATACCGAAGAGGATACCGATTAGTGAGGCTTTAAAACTGGTTTCGTAGGCTGGCTGGCAGGCCTCAAGGAAGGACATTAAAACCTCAAGCTGTTTGGCCTTGCTGGGGTAGTCAGACAAATAAGCCAATACATCAGGAGGCGACTTGCCGGAAAGCTCTGACCACTCATTGTTATCCTGTTTATGGGTGAGCATATTCTCAAGCTTGGCGATGGCAGCTTTTTCCCGGATCAGCTCATCCTTCTCTAAATAAGCCTCGTACTTAGAAAGTAGGCCGCTTAGGTCATCTTGCATGGTTATTTTATGCCTGGGGATATTTTTGGCCTTGGCCTCTTTTTTACTCAGCGGGTATTCCTCATTCATCAACAGGGCCTTAATCATCTCATCAGCCTGAGACCGGTATTCATTCTTTTTGTCTTGCCGAATCTTTTGGGCTTCATGGGAAGCCTTAATAATCTCACTAAGCTTATTCTGAATCCAGTCCTTGGAAACCAATTCGCCTTTTTCATTCCAAGTCTTATCCAATATCAGGCTGTGGACCTCAAGCTCCATCAAGAAACCCTGTAATAACATCAGATAATGATTTCTTTCTAAAGTGCTGACCGCGGGATCCTTGATTATCTGTTCAAATTTTGCTAGCTCAGACAGGCCGCCTTCAATAATTTTCCGGGTCAGCTCTAACTTGCGCTCCCGGGCCTGTTCTAATTTCTCATCGCATGATACAATCTTATTCAGCTCGACAATCTGGGTCTCAATCGCCTCTTTTTGCCTAAGAAGCTGTTCCTTCTCCTTCGTATCCGTAGCCTTGGTAATTGCCGCCCTCAAATCTTCCAATCGGTTATTATTTATCCGGATAAGCTCATTCTTGGCCCAGGCCAACTCTTGGTCCAATTCCGCCTGCGGACGGCCAAGCTGAGTCAATTTTTCTTCTGTCTCTTTGATAATCTCAGCGTTGGTATTGACCAGGGTAGGGCTAAATTTCTTCCCCAGCTCATCCTGTCCTAAAAGCTTAGGCATAACCTGCTCATAAGTGTCTCTCGCGTTTTGAAGCCTAACTTTGTGTTCAATAAGCCTTATATTTTCAGCCACTAATTCATTCTGGGCGCTTCCCAGATTGCGGAGGCGTTCATATAATAGTCCTTCCTGGAATTTTTCCATCTCTAAGCGCTTATCCATTGCCGGGATAAAATCCTTGCTTATCCAGCCGTCTAAGCGCTTTAAGAAATCAATCAGCTCATCCTGGCTCAGTTCTTTCTTATTTAAACCGGCCCATTTACTCTTCAGTTCTCCCCAGTCAGTATGCGTGGCCTGGTCTTTGACGGTTTTGTCCAGCCAAAGCTTGATCTCGCTGAATTTAATATCCGCCTGCTCAGCCATAATTCTGGCCAGGGCCTGGACCTCTTTCCAGCTTATTTTTTCCAGGCTTAATCCTTCAAAGACCACCACCACCCGCAGATTATTATTGATGAATCTGCCAAACTCCTCCACGGATATCTCCTTATATGTTAGCCTGTCTTTATTCTTGAGGCTGATCCTTATAATCTCAGAGATAAGCATATCCTTTTTCACCGGCTCATAGCCGGCCCTGTTATCGGAATCTTCATTCTTTTCAAAGTTTTCCAGCATTTCCTTGGCCTCTTCCTTTGACTTCGCGGAAAATTCCTGGGATGAGTTCTGCCCGGAGCGCTCCTTCTGCTTTTGTTCTTCGGAGATTCTGTCCGGGTCATTTAATAATTCCAGGAGTTTCAGGGGTTCAAAACAATCTATGGTCTCAAGCCGCTCCTGGGTCACGGCCTTCTGGTATAAGGCAAAATACTTCTGGCCAAAATCAGCCTGGCCGCTAATCTTATGGTCAAACCCGGAAATTAAGGCCTCCAGGTTATTTTTATTTTCTATTATGTAAAGCGCGAGCGCCTTTTCCTTAAAATCGCTCAAGCCGTTCTTTAACCCCTTTGAGCCGTCAAATAAGGTTACCCCCAGGACTGAGGTGAAATTAAGGCTTCCTCCGCCGTAGTTAAAGCCTAAATTCACGAAGATGTTGGAGAACAGCCCTAAATGCTCCTTGGCCTTGAGTTTAAATTCTCCGTCCATAAGCTTAAGCCGCTGTTCAATCATTTCCCGCATTGCCGCGAAATCTTCGCTGACTGCCTTAAGGGTATCACTCTTCAGGGTTTCAATATCGGTCCTCTCGTCAATCCAGGCCCCGTAAAGCTTATGATAGGCCTTTTGGACGACCTGGAATTGATTAAGTGCCTCCAGATAAACCAGGGGATAGATTTCCTTGGCCTTCTGAGACTCCTGGAAATTCTCTATCGCCGCCAGTAAGGTAAAGCGTATTGCCTCATAACGGTCCAGGGCCCCGACCATAGCCCGGTCCAGCCGGGCGGCAATATTCACCAATTCATCCTTATTTATATCAGTAGCCTGGGTGAATAAATTATAGACATCACTCCAGAATTGGTCTATCACCCCTCCCACGCTTAAGCCGGCGGTAAGATTATCATTCTGCAGTCCGGAATAGATGCTTAAAATACTCAGGCTCTGGTCTATGCCCAATGCCGCGGGATTAGGTATAGACATTTTAATCTGGGAAATATCCTTAATCTTCTCGATCCGTCCATACTCGGCTTTCTCATCTAAGCCCAGGGCCCCCAGCTTAAGGCCATAGCCGATAGTCAGCCTTTCCTTCAAAAGAAGATATATATCCGCCTGAGCCAATAAACCGATAAAGATGTGTTTTTCTAACCACTGGCTTAAGACCGGGAAGTTAGCATAGACATCCTGAGGAATTTCAATGTTAAGTTCTAATTTGGTTAAAAAGGCCTTCACCATCTTTTGGGCGTCTTCCTGCTGTTCTTTGGCCGCCTGGGCATATTCCAACGGATCGCCGGCACTCTCCTCTTGAGGTTTATTTTGGTCTGTATTTTCCAGCTTCTTGCGGGAGTCATATCTTTCCAGGCCTTCTCTTAATTCTTTGAGCTCCCGGTACAGGTTAAATAAATCCGCGAATCTCTTCCGGTAATCTTCATCTATCTCTTTAAGCTTATTAAGCTCTTCATCAATGCCTTTAGCTGTAATCTCTTTATTGGCCAGAGCCTTAAGTATATCCTGAATCTTTGGATTAGAAAAAGGCTCTTTTTCTAATTCTAATCTCTCTAATTCCTTATTCTCAACCTTGATCTTCAGATCATTTAACTCCCGGAGGTAACGGGCAAGCCCTGTATCCGGCGCGAAAGCTAAGCGGCCGTAAACACTCTTTCGGACATCTAACCCTTCTATCTCCTCTTCAAGCCTCTTTATCGCGCTTAACCTGGAGCTCTTTTCTTCCAAATAGGCAATCTCGCGGTTAAGGCGCATTTCTTCCTGGGCCAGCCTTCGGGTTTCACAGGTCTCGTTTATAAAGCCGCTTGAGCGGATAAAATCCAGCATAGCCCTCTTAACCGCTATTAATTCTTGATTGGCCTTAGACAGCTCAGAGTTGATATTTCTTATTTCTTCTTTGAGCTTGGCATCTTGTGAATCCTTCTCATATTGCCCAGCCTTTAACTCCGCCTGCCAAATCCCTTCCAGGAAGAAGACGATCCCCGCGGCAATTGCCCGGTGAATTTCCTCGTATTCCTTACTCAGGAATGTCCCTGTCTCAGGCAGGTATTCCCCGTTAATGGCGAAAACACTGTACCCGGCAAAAGACCCGCCGTCAAGCGTCCGCTGATACACACTGCCAATAACCTCTCCCCTTGTGGGAGAGGTTAGGTGAGGAGAAAAATACTGCTGTTCAAAATATATCCTATCCAATATCTTCTTGTCCTTGTGTATCTCCACCAATCCGGCTTTTGTGTTAAAGGTTATAACCTCGACCTGTTTGTTTTCGGTTTCAATACGGTAGCCGCTTATGGTCCCGTCTTTAAGCACCCGCTCATAAATCTTGACCTTGTCGTCAAACTTTATCTGAGCGTATTCCAGTAATTGTCCCAGGATAAAATCTACTGCCTCATAGTTTTCAATTAAGACTTCCTTGTATTCACTGTTATAAACCCTTTTCTCTAAAACGCCATCAGCGTTATAGGTGTCGGTAAAGCCACCGGGTCCGGCAAGGCTGAATTCCAAAAGATGATTATTCTCTAACTGATATTTAAGCAGGCTATTGCGTATCTCTCCTAAGATCATCGCCTTTTTAATCGCGTCCTCTTCCTTGCCGTAAAGCCTGGCTATTTGGTATATCTGGGCTAATTCTAAGGCCCGGACTTTATCCTTCAGGCCCTCGTTCTTGGCGTTGATAATCGCCATCCCATAACCTAAAGCCCGAATAATCTCTCTGATCTCAATTAACTCTTCCAGCTTAACCTTATCCATATCCTTGACTAATCCCATAAGAACATCCTTCTTGATCTTTATCTCGGTCTGGGCAAGCGCCTTTTCCTCACCCTCTAAGCCCGCCATAACCTTATCCAGTTTAGACTCCGTCTCCAACTTATCCTTAGGCAGATATTTAATAAAAAGTGATTTCAATAATTCTTTTTCCGCTTCAGAAATCATGATTATTCTATCCTCAACCTTGACCTCAGCCTTATCCTTATTAACCTTAATCTCCGCCTGGTATTTCTTAACCAGCATATCCTG
>CAKKRH010000035.1 GCA_919902675.1 Omnitrophica bacterium GWA2_41_15 | reverse complement strand
TCAAACATTGCAGGTGGCAATGTTAAATTTTAGAGAGAGGAGGTGAAGAAATGATGAGGAATAGAGGAGGGTTTTCACTTATTGAACTGGTGTTGGTCATAAGTATTATCGCGCTCTTAATTATGGCGGTAGGATTGACCAGCGGTGTGCGGGAAAATGCCAAGGTGCATTCGGCTTCCGAATCAGTTAAGGCGTTAAGGACCGCCGCGGAAAGCTACATCGCATCCGGCAATATGACCTATACCGGAATAACCATATCCGGCTTACAGACATTGGGGTATTTGCCTGCTGCTTTTTCCGCGACAGGCTCAAACCCCTGGGGCGGGAATTATGCCATAGCCCCGAATACCGATGCCAATAAAGTTGATATTTCGCTTAGCGGAGTAAGCAGTGCCGCGGCAACAAGGCTTTCGGCTTTGTTCGCCAACAGCGCGGCGGCAACAAGCTACGCGTCTGATACATGGACAATAACGTTTTAGCAAAACGGGGTTTTAGTTTAGCTGAGCTGAGCCTTGTGCTGATGGTAGTCAGCCTATTTATTGCCGCGTCTTTTTATTCCGCGGCAAAAATACGGCAGATAGCTTCAGCGCAAAGGACAATAAATGAGCTTAATGCAATAGCTGACGTAAGCACGCAGTATTATCTGGAGAACGGGGCGTGGCCGGTGAATTTGGCCGGCCTGCGCCCCAAGTATCTTGCTGCCAATGCGGGGGATCTTAACCCTTTTGGCAGTACCTATACAATTACCTCAGGCGCTTCAGGGGTATCGGTATCAACGCTTTTGCCCAAAGGCCTATTAACCAACAAGAGCTTTGGCAGCGAGGTTGTGGTTGTAAATCAAGGCAATAATGATTTGGTTAGTATCACTAAATCACCGCAGTCCAGAACCTGGAACTTAAAATATGAGAAGAAATACATCCATAAACAATAGCAGAGGTTTTTCTTTAATTGAGCTCTGTATAGCGCTTGGGATTTTGGTTATCCTTACCTCATCTATTACCCCTATTTTTATCAAGAGGATACAGGTTAAGGCAGGGGAAAAGACAGCTTTGGAGATATCGGTAATACAGCAGGCGGCGCTCTCGTATTATATAACTAACAATGCCTGGCCCGCGAGTATTCAAGCCCTGCAAAGCGCGGGATACCTGAATCCTTCCTGGTCTGCCAATAACCCCTGGCAGAATGTTTATGCTATTTCTTCAAACAACAGCGCTTTTACGGTATCAACCACTGTGCCGCGGGAATGGACAAACCTTGTAGCCAGGGATTTACCGACCAGTTCCATATCGGGAGATACTGTCGGCAGCACCGTGCCCGCGCCCGGAAGCGCGCCGGATGAGTCGCTGCCCGCAGGCGCGATTATCATGTGGTCAGGC
>CAKKRH010000034.1 GCA_919902675.1 Omnitrophica bacterium GWA2_41_15 | reverse complement strand
GGTCGAATTGCATGGGGGCAAAATATATGCAAAGAGTGAGTATGGAAAAGGAAGCGCTTTCACCTTTACCTTGCCACTAAGACCGCCGGGCGTAGCAGAACCGCATCAATAAGAGTTACTCATCGCTAAATACCAAAATTATTGGCTTCCGTGTGCGGCTTCCAGCGTAACGGGCGGCGTAAGCGCCCCGGGACTTTCCGTGGAGGCCGTCGCCCCACGCAGTATTTTGGCCTGCACGTCTTTGGGAAATCCCCCGGTCGGCTGCCCGATACGGCCTTCAAAGAATTCGACAACGGAGTTGGGCAACGAAACGTCCCTGCTGCCGGACAGAATATCCTGGGCATTGAGGTCGTTATCCCGATGGGGAGGTTGAATCCACATTGTGTCGCCCCTATGGGGCTAAAACAATAGGTATTTCTCTTTCCCACCGCTTGTGCAGTGAGCTACGATTGTGTTGCCACTAACGGGGCATATCTTCAGAATCACAGACAATAGTTTGGCAATGATTGTTTCAGGTTCTGGCTCTTCGTGTACTCGTGTGGGTCATTTTATATTTCTTTGAGCATGCAGGTAAGGAATTTTGCTAAAAAACTTGCAATCTTCTTCGTTATTGCTATACTGGACACCTCATGGGAAAAAGCAATTTCCTATCATCTCATCTAATTTGCCTAGGCAATAGAGTGAATGGATAATAGATATGAATAAGAAGAAGCAAACTTTTTTAGATTTAGGATATAAGGCTGCAATTATACTCTCTTTTTTAGGAATTATAGGCTCTGCTGCCTACCTTTTCTTTTTTCTTGCGATGAGTCCTCTGGACAAAATGACGGGCGAAATAACATCGGTAAGTCTGACTGCTGAAAGGAGATTGTCGCTTCTTTCCACAGGAATATTTGTGGCAATGTCTTTTGGTTTTCTTGGATTTGCCCTTTTTCTTATTCAGGCAAAAGGTGACGTAGATATAGAATTTGAAAAACCGGCGAACGAATCAGGCAGTTCTTACAAATTAAAACTTGCGCGGTTATCGCCGGGATTGTTTGTAATTCTCTGTGCTACGGTAATTATCATTGTTTGCGTAACATTCCGGATTGAATATAAGGTAAGTGAGACTAAACATGCAGACCAATCTATGAAAGATAAAGGTTTTGGAGAGATACCTGATGTCTCAGTTGACGATTTAGGTTTACCAACTTCAAAAGAATCAGATAATAAGTAACAATAATCGATTAAAGCGTTAAAGGAGTCGTCAAAATGATGAAAATATATTTGTCCATACTTTTCTGTCTTATAACAGTTTCAGTATTCGCAGATGATGATTGTGAACTTTATCAAAAATCCAACAAAAGTATTGAGTGGTGTAAAAAAGAAATAGAACAAAGTAAAGATACAGTTGTAAAAAACAATCTGCAGGAAAAGGTTAAGGTCGAATCAGAAAAAGCAGCCATTTACCTTGAGAATTGTGATAAATTAAATCCTTCTTCAAAACCCAAAGAATATCTCTTGCGGTGGTATAAAATGGCTAAACATTCTATCGATGCTCAAAAGTATGACAAGGCAAAACTACTACTCAAAAAATGTAAAGACCATTCTGATGCACATTCTGTAACTATTGAAGAAAAACCCTTAGACAAGTTGGCAGAAGAGATATTATTAGGGCTAGAGAGATTTGTGAAATCCGAGAATCCAAAGAAAATAGAGATAATATATCAGGGGGAATATACTGGTGCGCAAATAGATCAATATAAATCCAGTAGTGCTGTGCAAAAAAACTATTCTGGTAATACTGAACAGTAAAAAAGGATTTTCTATATCAACTTTAAGCAATTTAGAAAACATATTGTTTATAAGCAGGAAAGGAGATATTAAGATGTTAAAAACAATCATTTCCTCTATTATTTTCTTTCTTACCGCTGCGACTGCATTGGCGGAGGACGATTGTTCGCTTTATCAACAATCTAGCCCCAGTTTACAAGTTATAAAGTAAAAAACGAAGCAAGGTGTTATGTATTGGAGGTTTATGACGACAAGAAATGTATTACCCTCTTTTCGTGTTGATATTCAATCGAGAAGGAAGTGTTTTACGTTGATTTTGAAGGATTTCCTTTTGTGTATTGAGCCAAATTTAAAGATTCAAATAATTGTTTTTGGATTTTGTCTTGACGTACCAAACAATAAGACACTTGTGGCGGTGCAGCTTTTTCTTGCGGATAAAGAAGAGTCGCCTCTTGTAGATCATGGAGCTTTTCCAATAAAACATCAGGGGACAAAAGGAAACCTTTTAAAGCAAGCCGTCGGCGTAGTACCCCGGTCAAGAGCAAGCCTAAATTACAATAAAAGGCGTGAACATGCAGCTTTTGGTCTGTCCAGTGATAAGGAGGTTGAAAAGAAAGGTGATCAGTATCCTTGCTGTCCTGGAAGTATCTCTCGACTTCAGATTGCCCATGATATCCCAAAATAATCTCGGCATTGCTCCAGTCGTGTCGATTGGTAAAAAGGAGTGTTCTGCCAAAGTGATAATCAACCAACTCTTGCAAGGCATCGCGATTGAGAAAATAAGTAAGAACCGGACGATTGTCTTTCAGGGTGGTATCGATAGAGATAATCTTTTTGAGGTGCTGTGGGGATACAATTTCCGATACTTTTTCCTTAACGGATGATAAAGTTGCTTTTGGCAGTTCGCCCCGTTTAAGCTTCTTAGACAAAGCTTCTAATTTGACAATGGCTTTTGCCTGAGAGGTAACAACCGATTGGATTTGTTTAGCGGCAAAACTTGCCGAGTGTTGCATAACAGCAGTCCATTGATAGCCAAGGATTTCTTTTTTGTCTCTGAAGGCCATAATACCGGGTAAATTTGCATCATCAGTTTTTTGGAATTTTTTTAAATCAATCGCAGACATTTCGGAATAACGGAGCAAGGGGACAGCGGCAATGCAAGAAATAGCACTGTCCTGCAAAGAATATAATATATCTTCGGAGGTGTTGCCTTTATCAAAAACAAGAGTGATGTCGTTTGGATTTCCAGAAAGGTCTTTCATACGCTCAGTAAGGGGTAAATAGATGTTTTTCAATTGAGTAA
>CAKKRH010000033.1 GCA_919902675.1 Omnitrophica bacterium GWA2_41_15 | reverse complement strand
AAGTATCTTAGGCTGACTGGGCGGAATCTGTCTAGGGCGGTGAGATTAGGGCCTGAGCTGAGATAGCCGGAAAGGTTCAGGCTGGCGCTGTAGGCACTTCGACTGAGCCCAGTGCTAGCAAAGACGGTTTGCTGGAGAAGAAAGCTTAAGGTGAGGGTTAGGGAGATGAGTTTACGCAACATAATGAATATAGCATCTGTTTATTGTTAGTATTTGTAAATTATTAATAAAAGTATAGCATATGAACTCAAATTGTCAATGTTTTTTTGGAAGCTTTCCCGAACTTTGTAGCAACCTTTTTTTGTAATCTATTATTCTTCATTGGGTTAAGACAAAATCTTGCACGCTGGTTAAATTCATCAAAGAAAGCTTCTGATTACAGCGATTAAGTGAGATTACACAGATTAAATCAACGACGAGAAAATCTCTGCAATCTTTTAATAATCTCTGCAATCAAGTTCTTTCCAATTACTACAAACTTGGGAAAGAACTTTTTTTTGAAAAATTATACCCCAAGCCCATAGTTTTTATCTAAATTTAGTGAATTCGGCAGGCAGTTCTGAACTAAAGCTAAGAAATTTCTTGGTCTGGGGATGGAAAATCCCTAACTCTAAGGCATGCAGGGCCAAGCGGGGAAAATCCGGCTGAGTTTTTGTTCCATACTTGGAATCGCCTAATATAGGATGGCCTAAATGCGCCAGATGCACCCGCAGTTGATGCGTCCTTCCGGTTTGAGGGTTTAATTCTAACAAAGTGGCATAATCACCAAAACGCCTCAAGACCTTGTAATTAGTTACCGCCGGCCTGGCATTAACAAAGCTGACTGCCTGGCGTTTAAAATCCCTGCTATGCCGGCCGATAGGCAAATCAATTATCCCCTCATCGCACTCAACTTTGCCCTTGACAATGGCGATATATTTCTTTTTTATCCGGTGGGTTGAAAATTGCTTGATCAGCTTAAGATGCGCCAGGTTATTCTTAGCCACCACCATTACCCCGGAGGTTTCCTTATCCAAGCGGTGGACTATGCCCGGGCGCTGGGGGTTAACATCGGAAAGATTTCTGGTATGGGCCAATAAGGCGTTAACCAGGGTCCCGCTGAGATTGCCGGCTCCGGGATGCACCACCAACCCTGAGGGCTTATCAATAACCAGGATATC
>CAKKRH010000032.1 GCA_919902675.1 Omnitrophica bacterium GWA2_41_15 | reverse complement strand
AATCTGCCGAATCAAAAGTTTCAGATAAAATTAGCCGGCACGGAAAATATCAGCCTAAGCGGTAAAAGTTTTTATGCCTATCGTTTTGAAAGCGACCCTAAAAGATTTGAAATCTGGATTAGCGCCGATGAGCGAAGAATACCGCTTAAGATAAGAGGCACCGGCAGCTTAGGCTATACTTTGATTATGAAGGAATATGATATGGCGGGCTTGGAGCCCGCCTCTACAGCGGCAGCGATAAGGAAGAATGAATAAATGGCTTTATTATTGATTATCTTTATCTCTACTATTTTCTTGCTTTTTCTGATTCTTGGTTCAAAAGATAATACCCAGCCTAAGACAGAGAGCGCCAAGCCGTGGCCAAAAGAAATTAAAACATCCCCGGTGGCCGATGAGGCTGAAACCTTAAGAGCTAAACTCAGGAAGTTAAAAGAGGATAATCTGGCCTTGGTAGAAGAGCTTAAAACAGCAAAAAACAATGAAGTCCTGGCCAGGGAGGAAGCAATAAAGATTAAGGGCTGGCTGGAAAAAGATAGAAGCCTGGAGGAATCTTTAAAGAAAGAGCTCTATGAGCTTAAAGAGAAACTGCTTAAGAAAGATAAGGAGTTTGACCAGGAGTTTTCTTTAAGCCTGATACTTAAAAAAGAATTGAGCGAATATAAAGAGAAGCGCCAGAGTCTGGAGGCGGAGGCCCGCGAAAATTCCGAAAAGCTCAGAATCTTAGAAGCCCAGAACGCTAATTTGAAGGAAGAACTAAAAGATCGGACCCGAAACCTGGCCGAGTTTAAGAAGGAAAAACAGGAAAGCCAGTGGGTTTCCAAGAAAGAATACGACGAATTAAAGGCAAAGTTAAATCAAAGAAGCGATGAAGCTAAAGAGCAAGGTTAAAAGCTCGGAAAAAATCCCGGATAAAAAAGATCTTCTTTATAAATACCGGCTTCTATCCGATTTAATGAGGTACATCCCGGACGTTATTTATTTTAAGGACCCCGCGGGACGGCTGATTATGGTTAATGACGCTCACGCTAAAGGCTTGAGGCTTAAGCCGGATGAGGTGGCGGGAAAGACGGATTTT
The DNA here is from genome assembly GCA_919902675.1 of Omnitrophica bacterium GWA2_41_15. Taxonomy (GTDB): domain Bacteria; phylum Omnitrophota; class Gorgyraeia; order Gygaellales; family UBA12090; genus UBA12090. The sequence continues at coordinate 73,382 of CAKKRH010000032.1, read as the reverse complement.
GATTTTTTCCCCAAAGAGCGGGCTCAGCTGATGGCCAAGGATGACCGCTATGTAATGAAAACAGGAAAGGCCATAATTGATAAAATCGAGCGAAGCACCCGTCCCGACGGTATTGATAATTATGTTTCTACCACTAAAATACCCCGTTATGATAAAGAAGGTAAAATAGTCGGGCTCATCGGCATTACCCGGGATATCACCCGGCGCATGAGTTTAGAACGTATTCAAAAAGAAAAAGAAATAATAGAGAAGAAGCTAGAGTCTGCCGAGGAGCTCAATAAAATAAAGTCTGAATTTGTTTCGGTAGTTTCTCATGAACTGCGCACCCCCCTGGCCATCATCAAGGAAGCGGTTTTGCTTATTCTGGATGAGATTGCCGGCCCGGTTAACGAAAAGCAGAAAGATTTACTCTTGAAGGCGGAAAATAACATAAAACGGCTAAAAGGCATAATTGATGACTTGTTGGATATTTCCCGGATTGAATCCGGTAAGCTTAAATTGCATTATTCGCTGGTCAGTCTCAATGATGTATTGAAGGAGGGCGCGGATTTCTTTAAGAAGTCCGCCGCTAAAAAAGGAATAAATCTTCAGTATGTTCTTCCTAAAGAGCGGGTGAATATGTTCTTGGATTCTAACCGGGTAAACCAAGTGCTGTCCAACCTTATCAATAACGCCATCAAGTTTACTGAAGAAGGCGGCTTAATAAGAATAGAGCTTAAGATTTTTGAGGATAAAGCCAGAATCGGGATTATTGACACTGGCATAGGAATAGCTAAGAGCGACTTTTCCCGGCTGTTTAATAAATTTACCCAGGTTTCAAAAACTCCGGACGCCCAAAGAAAAGGCGTGGGGCTGGGGTTATCAATAGCCAAAGAATTGGTTGAGGCGCATTCCGGAGAGATCTGGGTTGAATCTGAATTGGGCCTGGGCAGCAGGTTTTACTTTTCTTTGCCGCGGCTCTTTAGCCTAAACTTATTAGATAAGCCAGTTAAAGATAAAATAAACAATTTGCTTTCCCGCGGGATTAGCCTGCATTTCGTGAATCTGTTAATTGTCAACTACCGGGAACTTAAAAATAGGCTGAAAGTCCCGCCCGGAGATTTGTTTGATGAAATAGAGCTGATAATCAATAAAATATTCCAAGAAAATTTCCGGGAAACTCAGGAAAAACCCGAAGTTGCTTTAATGGACGGCCTTTACGGTGAATGCGGTTTTATCCTTCCCTCAATTAATGAAGAAAAAGCGGATAGAATTACCAAGGAAATAGTCAATAGGCTGAGCGATTATTTCTTGAAGAATAAATTGAAAGATGTCTTTATAAATGCCGGAATTACGGTCTATCCGGCTAAGGAAAGCTATCCGGATTATCAGCAGATACTGGTGAATCTGAAAATCAGAAAGATACTCATCGGCCCTCAAATAAGAAGATTCAAAAGATTCAGATACGAGGTGGAGATTCAGGCTTTTACTTCCGGCAATGAGAAAATGTCTTGTTCGGCGGTGGACATATCCGCAGGAGGAATATGTTTTTACAGCCCAAGAACGCTTAAGACTGACGCGTCGGTTGAGGTTAGGTTAAAATTTCCCAAAACAGGGGAAATCCTGCGTATAAAGGGAAAAGTTTCCTGGATAAGGGAAATCGCCGGTTCAGACCAGAAATTCAAGGTCGGTCTGGAATTTACCCCGCCCAATAAAGAGAAAAAGCCAATCCTAAGATTTTTAAAATCATTAAAATATGCCAGAGAAACTGTTTGACTTAAAGGTGGAAAAAACGCCTCATCTTAGAGGCGCCCTGGAGGCTCCGGCTTCAAAGTCTTATACCATCAGGGCGATTCTTGCCGCCAGCCTAAACGGGAAAATTCGGATAATAAACCCTTTATTTTCTCAGGATACCCAGGCGGCAATAAAAGCATTAGAGGCGTTGGGGGCGCGGATAAGAAAGAGGGAAGGCTCGCTTCAGGTCCGCGGTTTTCAGGGCCGGCCGTCTTTAAAAGACCAGGGCGTAGTTGTCGGGGAATCCGGAACGCTCCTGCGTTTGATACTTCCGATTATTGCTTTAGGAAAGGGCGAATTTAAAATTAACGGCCGCGGCACTCTTTTAAAAAGGCCGAATAAACCGATAGTTGAAGCCTTGTTATCATTGGGAGTTGATATAAAAGGAAAAGGACGGAACTCTCACTTGCCTATCACTATCCATGGTAAGGGCGCGATTCCCGGGGGAAAGGTTGCCGTCAGCGCCAATCTGAGCTCACAGACGATTTCTTCCTTATTAATGGTATCGGCATTCGCTTTACGGGACACAACCATAATTATTAAAGATAAGGTGGTTTCCCGGCCTTACATTGATATTACCCTGGATGTGTTACGTATGGCCGGAGTCAAAGTCCAAAGGCAGGGGCATAGCCGCTTTTTTATTAAATCCGGGCAGGGCTTTAAATTAAAAAAAGATTTTATTATTCATGGTGATTATTCATCAGCGGCATTTCTGATTGCCGCCTCCTGTCTGATTAAATCCGACGTGATCATTACCGATATGGTTAAAGATAGGCAGGGCGACCGCAAGATAGTGGATATTTTAAATAAAATGGGAGCGCGGATAAAACATTCCGGTGATAGGATAGAAATACGCGGCCCATTTGAACTGAAAGGAATAGATATTGATTGTTCGGATACGCCGGATTTGGTTCCGATATTATTGACCGTGTCCTGTTTTGCCAAGGGCAGAACAAGGATTTATAATATCGGGCATCTGGCCTATAAAGAAAGTAACCGTATTACCGCCCCGGCGGGCGAACTGCGAAAGTTAGGGGCCAGGATTAAAATAGGCCGGGATAAAATAATTGTTCAGGAGTCGTCTTTAAGGCCGCAAGCAGTGGTTTCTTCCTGTAATGACCACCGGATCGCGATGGCCCTGGCGGTCCTGGGCCTAAGGACCGGAGGTTTGATAATTAAAAACTCTGAATGCATAAATAAGTCTTATCCGGATTTCATCCGGGATTTGAAGGCCCTGGGGGCAAAATTTACTAAAATATTGCCTTAATTGCCGGGATATTGTATAATATTGTTTTGCAATCTACCAATTAATTGAGTAGTTGTAAGTGAAAAGCTATAACTTTTGACTTTTGACTTTTAACTTATAACTCAGGTATCAACCAACAGGTAAGGGGGGATTCATTATGTCTGGACATTCAAAGTGGGCGACAATAAAACACAAGAAGGGGGCGGCTGACGCCAGGAAGGGCGCGCTTTATACCAAGGTTATTAAGGAAATAACTATGGCCGCCCGTAATGGCGGAGGCAATCCTGATACGAATTCAGCCTTGCGCACGGCTATGGCTAAGGCCAAAGAGGCCAATATGCCTTCAGATAACGTCAAGAACGCCATTAAACGCGGCACGGGTGAGCTTCCCGGAATTGTCTATGAGACAATAAACTATGAGGCTTACGGCCCGGCGGGAGTGGCGATAATGGTAGAGGCCTTGACCGATAATAAAAACCGCACTACCGCGGAATTACGTAATATTCTTTCCAAAAAAGGCGGGAATATGGCCGGAGCAGGCTCGGTTGCCTGGATGTTTAACAAAAAAGGCTACATTGTGGTAGATAAAAACACGGTAAAAGAAGATATTTTGATGGATGTAGCCCTGGAGGCCGGAGCTGAGGATATTAAGACAGGAGAAAGTAGTTTTGAGGTTATTAGCTCGGCCCAGGATTTCGAAAAGGTGAAATCAGCGCTTGCTGGAAAAGGGATAAATTATCAGAGCGCGGAGGTAACTATGCTTCCCACTTCCACCGTAAAGGTGGCAGCGGGCCCGGATGCCAAACAGCTTTTAAGCCTGATTGAGACCCTGGAAGAACAAGATGACGTCCAGGATGTTTACGCTAATTTTGATATTCCCGATGAGGTAATAGAGCAATTAGCCGGTTCTGAATAAAGAAGCTGTCAGCAATCAGCAGTCAGCCTTCAGCTGATAGCTGATAGCTGATAGCTGATAGCTGATAATGCGCATACTAGGAATTGACCCAGGCCTTAACACTACCGGATATGGGGTTATTGAGGGTGAAGGTTTTAAAATCAGCCTTATTGAGGCAGGTTATATCCGCACCAACCCGAAAGACAAAATAGAAGTTCGCCTGGAAAAAATACACCGAGCCTTAAATAAAATAATCGCGAAATTTAAGCCTGGGGTCTTGGTCTTAGAGAAACTTTATGCCCATTGGAGGCATCCTACCACCGCGTATGTTTTGGGACACGCCCGGGGAACAATATGTCTTTCGGCAAAAGAGAATAACGTGGAATTGGTTGAATATGCGGCCACCCGGATAAAAAAGGCCGTGGTCGGACAAGGTCATGCCTCCAAGGCTCAGGTCCAAAGGATGATTCAAAATATTTTATCTTTAAACACCATGCCTGAACCAGCGGACATTGCCGATGCCCTGGCTTTGGCAGTGGGCCATTCGTATATGGTAGGAACCGCTGAACTACGCGGAACTTTACGCTAAACTATGTGATATAAGCTGTGCGTGGTTGTGCGTCTTGTTCCGCGTGGTTCCGCGCCCGAACGAAGTGAGGGAAAATGATTGCCCGTATTAGCGGTAAGGTGATTAAGCAGAATCAGAATTCCCTGTTCATTGATGTTTCGGGAATCTGTTATGAGGTGCTGGTGCCGGCGGCAATCATGCGCGGAATAGATAAAGGATTAAACAGGGATATTCCCATTACCTTGGTAACCTATCATTATCATAATATTGAGCCGGCACGGTCAGTGCCGATTTTAATCGGTTTTCTTAACGAAATAGAAAAAGATTTCTTTCTGCAATTTATCTCGGTCTCCGGCATCGGGCCACGGGCAGCGGTAAAGGCGCTGGCTAATCCGCTTTCGGAAATTGCTATGGCCATAGACCAGGGTGATATCAGCTTCTTGAAGTCTTTGCCCGGTATCGGACAGCAAAGGGCAAAAGAGATTGTGGCTAAGCTCCAGGGTAAGGTGGGAAAATTCGGCCTTATCCAGGATGGGGTCTTGGTTAGTGTTCCGGAATCCAGCTCCGGCATTGAGGAGGAAGCCCTGGAGGTTCTGGTGCAATTGCAGTATAAAAGGCCGGAAGCTAAGGAAATGGTTCGTTTGGCCAGAGAGAGAGCTCCTGATATTACCAGCGCGGAAGGCTTGCTTAATGAGGTCTATAAACAGAAGGTGAAGCGATGAGTTCAGAACCGCTTGATGATTTTAATCATAAATCCGCGATTGAGGCCCTGTTGTTCATCAGCGAAAAGCCTTTATTGCTGGAGCAGATAAAAGTAGCGCTGGAAGGTCTGGATACCCATAAAATTAGAGAGATAATTTTAGGGCTTAAGAATGAATATGAACACAGCTCAAGGGGCCTGCGTATTGAAGAAGTGGCCGGCGGCTTCCGGATGATTACTTCACCCGATACCGCTTTCGTGCTAAAGAAATTTTACAAACAGCGCGATGCCCAGCGTATAAGCACCCAGGCTTTGGAGACCTTAGCTATTATCGCCTATAAACAGCCGGTAACCCGTCTGGATGTTGAATCTTTGCGGGGAGTGAATGTGGACGGTGTAGTTAAGACTCTGCTTGAGAAAAACTTAATCCGCATCGCGGGGAAAAAAGATATTATCGGCCGGCCTTTTGTTTACGGCACCACCCGGCAATTCCTGGAATATTTCGGCCTGAAATCATTAGATGACCTGCCAAAATTAGAGGAGTTTACCAAGACTATGGATGAGCCCGCGGCCGCGGCCAAACTGCTTAGTTTAAGCAACCGGCCAGAGGAAAATAGTATCATTATTGAGGAAAATAAAGATGGAGAACCTGCAAAAACTGAGACAGCGGATAGACAATCTTGATTCTGAGATAGTCTCTTCCTTAAACAAAAGGCTGGAGATTACCCTTAAAATCAGGAATACTAAGAAAAAGTTAGGCAAGGGCATCTACTCTCCGGAGCGGGAAGTGGAGTTGATCAGGCGGCTTAAAGAGATAAAACATCCCCTACTTACCGATAGCGCTTTAGAGGCAATTTACCGGGAGATAATGTCTAGCTCGCTGGCTTTGGAGAAACCCTTAAAGATTGCTTATCTGGGGCCGGAGGCTACTTTTACCCATTTGGCGGCGGTAAAGCGTTTCGGCAGTCAGTTAGAGTATTTGGCTTGTGGATCGATTTCCGATGTATTCAAGGAAGTCGAGCGTTCTAACGCTGATTATGGGGTAGTACCGGTGGAAAATTCTATTGAAGGCGCGGTTACCCATACAATGGATATGCTGGTGGATTCGGAGCTCAAAATTTGCGCTCAGATTCTAATGAATGTCTCGCATAATCTCTTGAGCCGATATCCCAAGAAAAATATAAAAAGGATTTATTCCAATCCCCAGGTGTTCGCTCAATGCCGTCTATGGCTGCAGAAGAATTTTTCCCATATAGAGTTAATAGACTCCGCCTCTACTACCCGCGCGGCCCAGATTGCCCAAAAAGAAAAGAATTCCGCCTGCATCGCTTCAATTTTGGCCGCGGGTGTCTATAAGCTTAAAGTAGTCGCCAAAAGCATCGAAGACTCAGCCCTGAACATCACCAGGTTTCTGGTTATCGGAAATGCCTCGGCAGGCTCAAGCGGGCGAGACCGGACCTCAATAGTTTTTTCCATAAAAGACAAGGTTGGCGCGCTCTATGATATGCTTTCCTCATTCAAGAAATACCGTATCAATCTTACCAAAATAGAATCCCGTCCTTCCAAGAAAAAGGCCTGGGATTATTATTTTTTCGTGGACATGGAGGGGCACGCCCGAGATAAAAATGTTTCACGCGCCCTCGCGGAATTAGAGCGCCAGGCCAAATACCTGAAAGTCTTAGGTTCCTACCCCCAGAATGAATAGTGAATAGGGGCCAGACCTCAACAATAGAAACTAACTTCTAAAGTTGAGGTCTGACCCCTTATATACTCCATGCTGAATATAAATCCCAAAATCTTAAACATTACCCCTTATCAGCCGGGCCGGCCGATTGAGGAAGTAAAGAGGCAGTTAGGCCTAAAAGAGGTGATTAAGCTGGCCTCTAATGAAAACCCTCTCGGCCCCAGTCCTATGGCGGTAAAAGCGATTAAGGAGGCTTTAGGCAAAATCAACCGTTACCCTGAAGGGAGCTGTTTTTATCTGCGTCAGGCTTTAAGCAAAAAACTGAAGGTTGGAGCGGATAATCTGATTTTCGGAAACGGCTCGGATGAAATAATTGATATTATCATCAAAACCTTTTGCCAGGAAGACGAGGAAATCCTGACCTCAGAGGTAAGTTTCCTGGAATATAAAATCATCGCCCAGCAAAACGGCCGTTTGGTGAGGACTGTTCCTTTAAAGGATTTTAAATATGATTTATCCGCCCTTCGGAAGAACATAGGCCCTAAAACCAGGGTTATCTTTATCGCCAACCCCAATAACCCCACCGGAAGCTATGTCCATAAAAAAGAAGTTGAAGATTTTCTTTTCAGCCTGCCGGAAAATATCTTAGTAGTTTTCGATGAAGCCTATTTTGAGTTTGTCGACCAAAAGAACTTTCCCGATGTTTTAAAATATATAGAAAAGGGAAAAAATGTTATAATTTTACGCACCTTTTCTAAAATCTATGGGCTGGCCGGCTTAAGAATCGGCTACGGAATAGCCAAAAAGGAGTTTATTCAATTTCTGGAGCGCTGCCGTCAGCCCTTCAACGTAAACCTCTTAGCCCAGGAGGCGGCCCGGGCGGCATTAAGCGACACGGATTTTGTGAAAAAAAGCAGAAAAACAGCGGTAGAGGGTAAAGAATATCTCTATCAGAGCTTGAAAAAAATCGGCATCGAATATATTCCTGCGGCAACAAATTTCATCCTGCTTAATCTCAAGCAGGATGGCGTAGAGGTATTTAAAAAATTATTGCGTCAGGGCATAATCGTCCGGGATATGTATCAGTATGGTTTAAAAAACTTTATCCGGGTAACTGTGGGAACGGAAAAGGAGAACAGAAAATTCGTCGTGGCGCTGAAGAAAGTTTTGAGTTGATAAGAGTATTCTATGTAAAATTTTCTACTATTCGGCCTTGACAATATATCAAATTTGATATATACTTATATTGAAAGTAATAAATGTATAAAATTAAATTTTATCCCACGCATAGGGGAGATTATCCGGTAAAAGATTTCATTCAACGGATGGATAAAAAATCCCGGGCAAAAGTTTGGCGCTATGTCGCGCTTTTAGAAGAACACGGCCCAAACTTATTGCGGCCTTATGCTGATTCCGTAAAAGATAAAATCAGAGAGTTAAGGGTAAGTCTCCAAGCGGGTAACGCGCGTATTTTTTATTTCTTTTTTCTGCAAGGCAATATTATATTGCTCCATGCTTTTAAGAAGAAGACGCAAGAATTACCTGAAAAGGAAATTGAGCAGGCAAAGAAAAATATGGAGGATTTTATTCTACGATATCATCAAGGTGAATTTGAAATGTAGGAGGCGTTGAAAATGGCTAAGAAGCTTTTAGATTTTCAAGATGTCTTAAAAAAAGAACTCAAAGACAAAGAGTTCAAGAAATTATACGAGGAAGAAGGCCGAAGATTAGCTTTGGGGTATAAGATTGCCAAGATTAGACAGAAACGAGGATTGACTCAAAAAGAGCTGGCTAAAGAGATTCACACCAGTCAAGCCACCGTTGCCAGGTTAGAGGGAGGCAATTACCTGGGCTATAGCCTTCGGACATTAGAGAAGGTAGCTTTAGCTACTGGGACCCATTTAGAGGTTCAGTTTCGTTGATGGTTCGACCGCGCTCACCATTAATCCTGAGCGAAGTTGAAGGATTGAAGAAAGTAGATTTATTTCTATTTTTATGTTTTTGACCACTTAGTATTTGATCAAAATATAGCGAGGGGAAAATGATTATAGTTCTGCGTCCAGAAACCACGGAAAAAGAGATTGAGCATATAGTTGAGCGGGTAACTAAGCTGGGGCTTAAGCCGCATGTGTCTAAGGGGACCGAGCGCACTATCATCGGGGTAATCGGGCCGGAGGATATCCTGCGTTCAACCCCGCTGGAGGCCTTTCCGGGAGTAGAAAAAGTAATTCCGGTCTTGGCCCCCTATAAGTTAGTTTCCCGGGAATTCAAAAAAGAAAATTCGGTTATTGATTTAGGCAAAGGGGTCAAAATCGGAGGCACGGAGCTGGTGATTATTGCCGGGCCTTGCGCTGTGGAAAACTACAACAGCCTTTATGAAACCGCGAAAATAGTCAAATCCCACGGGGCCAAGGCCTTAAGAGGCGGGGCCTTTAAGCCCCGGACCTCACCCTATAATTTTCAAGGCTTAGGCGAAGAAGGGTTAAAATACCTGAAAGAGGCGGGAGATAAATTCGGTCTGCCTACGGTAACTGAGGTAATGGATACCCGGGATGTGGAGCTGGTGGTTCGCTATGCCGATGTCCTGCAGATAGGCGCGCGCAATATGCAAAATTTTAACCTCCTAAAAGAAGTGGGCTTAACCAAAAAACCGGTAATTTTAAAGCGCGGGCTTTCGGCAACGGTCAAAGAGTGGCTGATGTCCGCGGAATATATCCTGGCCGGAGGGAATATGAATGTGATTTTGTGCGAGCGGGGTATCCGCACCTTTGAGGATTCTACCCGCAATACCTTAGATATCAGCGCTGTGCCGGTGGTCAAGGCCCTAAGCCACTTACCGATAATAATTGACCCTTCGCATGCCTCAGGCCGCAGGGATTTGGTTGAACCTCTGGCTAAGGCCGCCCTTGCCGTCGGCTCGGACGGCTTGATAATTGAGGTGCATATCCATCCCGAAGATGCCCTTTCTGACGGGGCCCAGTCTTTGACTCCTGAAGGCTTTGGAAAGATGGTTCCTTCTTTGAGGGCAGTGGCCCAGGCGGTGGAAAGAAGGCTGTAGTTAGAGGTTAGAGGTTAGTAATTGGTTGTTGCTGTCCAAATTCGGATATAAGTGATGCGTTTATTTAATAAAGTCGCGATTATTGGCGTGGGTTTAATCGGCGGTTCTTTCGGGCTGGCTTTAAAGAAAAAGTCCCTGGCCAAAGAAATAATCGGCATCGGCCATCGCCAAAAATCAATTAACCAGGCTTTAAAAGCCGGTGCTATTGATCAGGGATATTTAGGGTTAGACCATCTCAAGGAAGCGGATTTGGTGGTTTTATCCGCTCCGGTTAAAGAGATAATCAACATCCTGCCCAAGCTAAAGAATCTCACCGGTGAAGATTGCTTAATAATTGATGCCGGTTCAACCAAGTCCGCGATTATTAAAATCGCCGAGAAACACAAACTCAGGTTTATCGGCTGTCATCCTTTAGCCGGAATGGAGAAGAAGGGCCCTGAGAATGCCCGGGCAGACCTTTTTATGAATTCCCTTTGCCTTTTAGTGCCGCCTAAGAAATATAATTCCCAGGATTTAAGCCGGGCGAGAAAGCTTTGGGAGGCTTTAGGCGCCAGGACGCTGATTTTAAATTCCGCGCTCCACGACCGTATTTTGGCCTTTACCAGCCATCTTCCCCACGCTGTTGTTTTTAGCCTGATTGATTGTTTAAAAAGCGAGTATCTTAAATTCGGCGCCGGCGGGCTGAAAGATACCACCCGTATAGGTTTATCCGACCCCTTATTGTGGAAGGATATCTTTCTGACTAACCGCAAGGAGCTGCTGGCGGCAATAAATACCTTTGAAAAATCGCTCCGCGGGTTGAAGCTTTTGATTAAAAACAACGATGACGGCGCCTTAAAGGCCTATCTTGAAAAATCCAGGGATAAAAGAAATGGCCTCTAAGATTAAAGTTAAGGCTAAGAAAATAATTATAGCTATTGACGGACCGGCTGGAGCGGGAAAGTCAACTGTGGCTAAGCTTTTAGCCAAGCGGATGAGGTTTCTTTATATTGATACCGGGGCAATGTATCGGGCCTTAACCCTAAAGGCAATCAGGCAGGGATTAGATTTTGCTCAAGGCCGGCAATTGACCGGGCTGGCTAAAAAGACCAGGATTGATTTAGAAAATAAATCTGACGGCGCGATTCGGGTTTTGTTAGACGGAGAGGATGTTTCCTTGGACATTAGAAAACCGAATATCAGCAGTTTTGTTTCAGATACCGCCAAAGTGCCGGGGGTGAGAAAAGAGATGCTTATCCGCCAGCGGGAACTGGGTTCCAAGGCTTCTTGCGTTTTAGACGGAAGGGATATCGGAACCGCGGTATTTCCTAACGCGGATAAGAAATTTTTTTTAGATGCTGATTTCAAAGAGCGCGTGCGCCGGCGGCATAAAGAGTTAAAAGAAAACGGCCAGGATATTTCCTGGGAGGATGTGCGAAAAGACCTGCAAAACCGGGACACCATTGATTCCAGCCGCAAATGCGCCCCCCTGAAACAGGCAAAAGACGCGATTTACATAGACACCACCAAGATGACTATTGAAGGAACCGTTGACATTTTATATAAATGGATAAATCCCTGATTCGTAACTTTAGCATCATCGCCCATATTGACCATGGTAAATCCACCCTGGCGGATAGAATGCTGGAGTTTGTGGGCGCGATTGACAAACGTGATTTCCACGCGCAGATGCTCGATGATATGGAGTTAGAGCGCGAGCGGGGTATTACTATTAAGGCCTCGGCAGTCAGGGTGGAATATAAGGCTAAAGACTCTAAGTCCTATATTCTTAACTTGATTGATACCCCTGGGCACGTGGATTTTACCTATGAAGTCTCTAAGGCCCTGGCCGCCTGCGAAGGCGCGATTTTAGTGGTAGACGCTACCCAGGGCGTTGAGGCCCAGACTGTAGCCAATTTCAACCTGGCTAAAGAGCTGAAATTAAAAATCATTCCGGTGATCAATAAGATTGACCTGCAGAGCGCGGATGTGGAAAGGGTAAAATCGCAGTTGGTTGACGCTTTCGGCTTTGATGAGAATGAACTAATATTAGCTTCGGCCAAAGAAGGCAAAGGGGTGGAGGAAATTTTGGAGAGGATCATTGAGGTCCTGCCGCCTCCCTCCGGTAACCCGGATCAGCCTTTAAAATCCCTGATCTTTGATTCGGTATTTGATGTCTACCGGGGAGTGATAGTTTTTTTAAAAATAGTTGAGGGGATGATTAAGGCAAATGACGCCCTGAAGATGCTCTCGCTCCCGGGCCGGGCCTATAAGATAGAAGAGTTGGGGGTTTTAAAGAATTTAAAGATGACTAAGGTGGAAACTTTAAGCTGTGGTGAGGTAGGATATTTTATTTCTAATATTAGAAGCGCCTCGGATGTGGCCGTGGGGGATACTGTGGTTAACGCCAAGGATGCCGTAAGCGCGCCCTTGCCCGGATTTAGGAAGCTGAAGCCTTTGGTTTTTTGCGGTTTGTATCCGGTGAACGCGTCGGATTTTGACGAACTGCGGGCTTCGATTGAGAAACTTAGGCTTACTGATGCCTCTTTTATTCACGAGCCGGAGAGCTCTCCTTCGTTTGGTTTTGGCTTTCGCTGCGGGTTTCTTGGGCTTTTGCATATGGAGATAATCCAGGAGCGGCTGGAAAGAGAATACGGGTTGAATTTGATATTGACCGTTCCCAGCGCCGGCTACAGGATAAAGAAGCGCGGCGGTGAGATCGTGGATGTGGATAACCCGGCTAAATTTCCATCGTCTCAGGATATTGACGAGTGTGAAGAGCCGTATGTTTCGGTAACTATGCTGGTGCCAACGGAGAACTTAGACGCGGTGCATGAGCTATCCCGGGGAAAGAGGGGGATTTATAATGCCACGGAGTTTTTGGGTGCTGACCGGGTCAAGGTGGTGTATGATATGCCCCTGGCAGAAATCTTAGTTGATTTTTATGACCGCTTAAAATCGTCAACCCGGGGTTACGGTTCATTGGATTATGAGTTTATCGGTTATTTTCCGGCTAAATTGGTAAAATTAGAAATTATTATAAACGGGGAAGCCTGCGACGCCTTTTCCTGTATTATTCATAAAGAAATGGCTTATGAAAAAGGAAGAAACCTGGTGAGCCGGTTAAAAGATGTTATTCCTAAACAGTTGTTTGAGGTAAGCATTCAGGCGGCTATCGGCAGTCAGATCATCGCTTCGGAGAAAATCCGGGCCGCCGGTAAAAATGTAACCGCAAAGTGTTACGGCGGGGATATCACCCGCAAACGCAAATTATGGGAGAAACAGAAAAAAGGCAAAGCCAGGATGAAGCAGTTCGGCAAAGTGGAGATTCCTCAAGAGGCATTTTTGGAGGTGCTTAAGATATGAAAGCGATAAATCCCCCCCGCTTCCGGCTCAGGCGCAGGGTTAAGGAATACTTGTCTGCCGGCTCCGCCGATAGCGGGATAAACAGACAGGGAACACGGAAAAATAAAATAAAATCCGAGATCCGGGAGTGGACCGAGTCAATCATTATCGCCCTAATCCTGGCTTTGGTTATCCGCCAGTTTATTGTCCAGGCTTTTAAAATACCTACCGGTTCAATGCGCATGACCTTGATAGAGGGGGACAGGATTTTGGTGAATAAGTTTATCTACGGAGCTGAAGTGCCTTTCGTCGGAATCAGGCTCCCGGCGCTCAGACAGCCTCAGAGAGGGGATGTGGTTGTTTTTAGATACCCCGAAGACCCCAAAAAGGATTTTATCAAGCGCTTGGTGGCCTTGCCGGGAGAGACGCTGGAAATCCGTAACGGCAGTATCTATATTAACGGCATCTTGAATAAAGACCAGTTTATTCATAACCGCTACTATTATAACCGCCCGGAGAGCGACTTCGGTAAAGAAGGGCAGATAATTAAGGTGCCGGAGAGTTCTTTTTATGTTCTGGGGGACAATTCTTCATCTTCCCGGGACAGCCGTTATTGGGGGTTTGTGCCTAAAAAGAATGTTTTAGGCAAGGCAATGGTAGTTTATTGGCCGCCCAACAGGATAAAAATAATAAAATGAAGGAAGGTTCGCGGGTAGGGGCTGTTCGCGAACAGCCCCTACAAAGTGCCATGGATAAAAAAACCAAAGGAATGAGCTTTGCCAATAAGGTTTCTATTTTCAGGATTGTTTCGGTCCCTTTTTTTGTTACCACGATTTTATACTATCAGCCGGCCAAGGATTATTTAAGGTTTTTGGCCCTGGGGATATTTTTCTTAGGGGTGATATCTGATGCCCTGGATGGATTCCTGGCCAGGATTATGCAACAGAAGACCAAGGCCGGGGCGATATTAGACCCTCTGGCGGATAAGGTTATGCTTTCTTGCTCCTTTATTTTTATCTACCTTAAAGATAACCTTCCCGGCATAAATATCCCCTTGTGGCTGGTGATAATCGTCTTAAGCCGCGACCTGATTATACTATTGGGCTCGGCAGTGATTTATGTAATCAAAGACGAGCTTATTCTTACCCCCAGTAAATGGGGTAAATACACTACCTTCTTTCAGATGCTCACCATTATCGCGGTTCTGTTAAAATTCCCGGACCTAAAAATAATCGCGGCCCTTACCGCGGCATTTACTGTTCTTTCCGGAATAGATTATTTAAGAAAAGGATTGAAGGTGCTGTTTTGATCCTGATTTCAGGTTTGCTGCTGAGTTATCTTATCGGCTCAATTCCCACCGCCTATATCTTTGGCAGGATATTTAAAGGAATTGATATTCGCAGGCACGGTTCGGGGAATGTCGGGGCTACTAATGCCTTCCGGGTTCTGGGTCCGGGTATGGGGGCAGCGGTTTTGGTTTTGGATGCCCTTAAGGGAGTGATAGGCGTTGTCCCGGTCGCGGATTTTATTCTTAAACAGCAGGCAATTAATGAATTGTTGATCAGGGTTTTGTGCGGAGTTATCGCGGTTTTAGGCCACAGTTTTACCGTATTCCTGAATTTCAAAGGCGGCAAAGGCATGGCCGCTACTTTAGGAGTTTTGATCGGCCTCAGCCTGAAGTTTTCCGTCCTTAAAATTATCCTACTCAGTGAAATCTTGATTTGGCTTATGGTTTTTTTATCCAGTCGGATAGTTTCTCTGGCTTCCCTGGTCAGCGCGGTTATTTTTCCCGTGTTTTTTATCGTCCTCAGGCAACCCTGGCCGCTTATCCTGATGAGCCTGGGTTTATCCGTTTTTATAATTGCCCGCCACAAATCTAACATCTCCAGATTATTAAAAAATCAAGAACCTCGCCTAACCCTTAACAAAAAAAAGAAAATCTAATTTTTATTCGCGCTCATCTATGTTTTTTATCTGTGCGTATCCGCGCATTTTAATCCGTGTGTATCCGTGTTTTTAAAGAAAGCGCTTTCTCGAAAAGCCAAATATGGGGTTGAAAACCATATATATTAATGGTATACTTTGAGTAGCAGGAGAGAAGAAGTAGACAAGCAAAAGCAGAAAAACCTTTTTTTTGAGCTATTCTTAAGCACTTTTAAAAAGTATAGTTAACATTTGCATCTGTTTTACCTTAAAGGAGCTTATCCCGCCTCATTCGGCGGGATTAATTCGCACAGTAATTTATGAACACTATCGTTCTATAAGTTACGTGCTCATTAAAATGCGAGACCTGCAATTCAGGAATATTACCTCACTAGCCAAAGGCCAGAGGGTGTTAGCCTGCTCGGAATTGTCTGAGCAGGAAGGCATCCGGACCACGGTTAACCGTCATTTGGTCTGCCGGGTTTTTGAGGCCAAAGGCGAGAATAAAGCCCTGCCCCAGCCTAACCTTTATGTCTTTAAGAAGCAGGATAAAAAGAACCGGATGGAGATATTTTACTGCCGGATAAAAGGAAGTATGTATTTTTCCTTTGAAAACAGGCTGTGTTTAGTATCTTTCATCAACTCCTTAAGGATTCAACTCCGGGCGGTAGTGTAAATAAGGAAGTATCAGATAGAATCGAAAAACTAAAAACCGAAATACCGAAAAACCTAAAAGCAAATAAAACGCTTGTTTTTCGGTTTTTATTTTTTTGATTAATCGCGTTCATCAAGCTCCATTTTGCGTTTTTGCGGTTTAAATTCTTTTTACGCCTCTACGGTTTTGCAACCGCCGAAACGTTGAATCAAGATAAATACTCTCCGCTGAAGCGCGGAAATTCAATAAGTTTTTTTCTGCGTCTCCGCGGAACATTTACTTCTAACGGCTATTTTACGTTTTTGCGGTTTAAAAAAACAACAAAGGAAAATATTCTTGACAAATATTTAAAATGTGATATAAATAATACAAATTAGACAATTGTAGTAATTACTCTAACTTTAGGCAGTCGAAAGGTCAAGTGCGCGGTAGTTAGATAAAAAGACTCTATAGAATGGGAAAACCTATTTCCGCAAAAAACATAGTTAAAAAATTTAATCTTGCTTATCATACGTTAAACTACTATACTACTATTGGGTTGCTTACAGTGGTTAAAAAGGGTGGTGGTGTCAGGTTGTACGATGAGGCGGTGGTTTCCGAGACGTTAAAGAAGATAGAAGCAATGATGCTTGAAGGTTATACCTTGCGTCTGATTCGTAGTAAGTTGTCGGGTAAATAGGCCATACATAAAAATGGGGAACAATAAGTGAAAGAAGATGCCATAATTCTAATGGCTTTAGCAGAGAGAGAGAGAGAGAGAGTAAAACATTCCGCTTTATTATTAAAGCGGAGGGATTTTCCCGACAAAGTCGGGATCCCGTTTTTTACGGGAAAAACGGGAAAATATAAGGTTAAACCCAAGTTTCTAAATAATTAGAGCTTGGGTTTTTTTATTTGAGGATCCATTAAGTGAAAAATATGTTCACAAAAACATCAACTGATACGAAAAAACCAATGAGTATCGCCTTTGTCCACCATAAAGGAGGTACAGGAAAAACAACATCTTGTCTAAACATCGCCGGGTGGTTTACCAAGATGAATAAGAAAGTATTGGTTATAGATTTAGATCCACAAGGTAATGCCACCTCTGGTTTGGGCATTGATAGAAAAACCGTTGATTTCTCAATTTATGATGTCCTCTTTGGGCAAAAGAATATAGAGGAAACAATATTGGAAACAAGCTCAAAGATATATCTTGCGCCTTCCTCTTTAGATCTTCTGGCCGCGGAAACCCATATGGCTGGTCAAGCCAATAATACAGCTTTATTGAGACAAAATTTAGCTGGCATAACGGGGCATTTCGATTATGTGTTGATAGATGTTCCTCCGGGCTCAACACTGCTTATGATTAATGGAATTGTTGCTTCAGAAAATATTATCATTCCCTTAGATTCAGGGATATTTGCCTATGAGACGCTGGCGACCCTGAAGAGCCTAGTTATAGAGCTGAATAAAGAACTGGGGGTAGAAATCAATCTGTTAATGATGCTTTTAAGGGAAACCTCCATATCAGTCTTGGATAAATACCAGGCATGGGAAATTAAAAAGCTATTAAAGGAATTCTTAAGCGAAAATAATATGCCGCAAGTTAAAATTTTCACCATACCGTTTTCGCGAAAAATCTGTAGAGCGCAGATGAAGGGAATGCCCATTTCTCATTATGCGCCTTTTAGTGATGCAGGAAGGACGTATAGAAGGATTGCGAAGGAAATAGTTAATAGCGGATAGAAAAACTAAACGCTACTAAATGGAGGAGGAAAAAAATGGCAAAGCCAATTAGACAAGCGGCAAAGAAGGCTTTATTTGGCGAATCAGAGGCTGATGTTGCAACATTGGAAAGAGAAGAGGGCTTTAGCGAGGGGTCAGAAAAACAGTTAAGAGATTTATTAGAGGCCTTAGAAGCTGTGAGAAAAGGCGATCTCACTAAAAAGTTAAAATCAGGAAGAGAAGATATCTTTGGCGAATTAGCGGATTCCTATAACAGTATGGTTGATCTCTTAACAGCTTTTAGCGGTGAGGTTACCCGCGTGGCCAAAGAAGTAGGCACGGAAGGTAAACTCGGCGGCCAGGCAGCAGTTCAGGGTGTGGCCGGGACATGGAAGGATCTTACTGACAACGTCAATGCCATGGCTTCAAACCTTACCGCTCAGGTGCGTAATATCGCTCAGGTTACTACTGCAGTAGCCAAAGGAGATTTATCTCAGAAGATTACCGTGGAAGCAAGAGGCGAGATACTTGAACTTAAAAATACCATTAATGCTATGGTGGATTCACTAAATACTTTTGGCGCAGAAGTTACCCGTATTGCCAAAGAGGTAGGCACAGAAGGAAAATTAGGCGGCCAGGCAAAGGTAGAAAGAGTAGCCGGTCTTTGGAAGGACCTTACAGATAACGTTAATGCTATGGCAGCAAACTTAACCAGTCAGGTACGTAACATCGCTCAGGTTACTACCGCAGTTGCTAACGGAGATCTGGCGCAGAAGATTACGGTTGAGGCGAAAGGTGAAATTCTGGAGCTAAAGAATACAATCAATAAAATGGTAGATAATCTTACTCTTTTTGGCGCAGAGGTTACCCGCGTGGCCAAGGAAGTAGGCACGGAAGGAAAACTCGGCGGACAGGCAGCAGTGCCGGGCGTAGCCGGGACATGGAAGGACCTTACTGACCGGGTTAATGCTATGGCAGCTAACCTTACTGCACAGGTGCGCAACATTGCTTTAGTTACTACCGCAGTTGCCAAGGGAGACCTGGCGCAAAAGATTACCATCGAGGCTGCCGGAGAGGTGCTACAGTTAAAAGAGACCATCAATAAGATGGTGGATAGTTTAAACCTATTTGCCGCAGAAGTTACCCGCGTGGCCAAGGAAGTAGGCACGGAAGGAAAACTCGGCGGACAGGCAGCAGTGCCGGGTGTTGGCGGGACATGGAAAGACCTTACGGATAACGTCAATGCTATGGCGGGAAACTTAACCAGTCAGGTGCGTAACATCGCTCAGGTTACTACCGCAGTTGCTAACGGAGATATGGCGCAGAAGATTACGGTTGAGGCGAAAGGTGAAATCTTGGAGTTGAAGAATACGATTAATAAAATGGTAGATTCACTTAACACCTTTGGCGCAGAAGTTACCCGCGTAGCCAAAGAAGTAGGCACGGATGGAAAGTTAGGCGGCCAGGCAACAGTGCCGGGTGTTGGCGGTCTATGGAAAGATTTAACCGATAGAGTCAATGCTATGGCGGCTAACCTTACCTCGCAGGTGCGTAACATTGCTCTAGTAACCACCGCAGTTGCCAAAGGAGACCTGGCGCAAAAGATTACCATTGAGGCTGCCGGAGAGGTGCTACAGTTAAAAGATACCATCAATAAAATGGTGGATTCACTAAATACTTTTGCCGCAGAAGTTACCCGCGTGGCCAAGGAAGTAGGCACGGAAGGAAAACTCGGCGGACAGGCAGCAGTGCCGGGTGTTGGCGGGACATGGAAAGACCTTACGGATAACGTCAATGCTATGGCGGGAAATCTTACTGCTCAGGTGCGTAACATTGCTCAGGTTACTACCGCAGTTGCTAACGGAGATCTGGCGCAAAAAATCACTGTAGAGGTTAAGGGAGAGATGTTAGCCTTAAAAGATACCATCAATAAAATGGTGGATTCACTAAATACTTTTGCCGCAGAAGTTACCCGCGTGGCCAAGGAAGTAGGCACGGAAGGAAAACTCGGCGGACAGGCAGCAGTGCCGGGTGTTGGCGGGACATGGAAAGACCTTACGGATAACGTCAATGCTATGGCGGGAAATCTTACTGCTCAGGTGCGTAACATTGCTCAGGTTACTACCGCAGTTGCTAACGGAGATCTGGCGCAAAAAATCACTGTAGAGGTTAAGGGAGAGATGTTAGCCTTAAAAGATACCATCAATAAAATGGTGGATTCACTAAATACTTTTGCCGCAGAAGTTACCCGCGTAGCCAAAGAAGTAGGCACGGAAGGAAAACTCGGCGGACAGGCAGCAGTGCCGGGCGTAGCCGGGACATGGAAGGACCTTACTGACAGGGTTAATGCTATGGCGGCTAACCTTACCTCGCAGGTGCGTAACATTGCTTTAGTAACCACCGCAGTTGCCAAGGGGGACCTGGCTCAGAAGATTACCGTAGAGGCAATGGGTGAAATCTTAGAGCTTAAGAATACGATCAATGCTATGGTGGATTCATTAAATACTTTTGCCGCAGAAGTTACCCGCGTAGCCAAAGAAGTAGGCACGGAAGGAAAACTCGGCGGACAGGCAGCAGTGCCGGGCGTAGCCGGGACATGGAAGGACCTTACTGACAGGGTCAATGCTATGGCGGCTAACCTTACTGCTCAGGTGAGAAACATTGCTAAGGTTGGCACAGCTATTGCTATGGGAGACTTAACTCAAAAGATAACTGTAGAAGCAGCAGGGGAGATTCTACAGTTAAAAGATACACTAAATAGCATGGTGGATAATTTAAACCGCTTAGCCAATGAAGTTTCCCGAGTGGCTCAGGTAGCTGGTGTGGAAGGAAAGCTTAGCGAACGGGCAAAAGTGGAAGGCGTTGGCGGCAGTTGGAAAAATATCGTGGACACCTTGAACACCTTGATTGATTCTATCGCCAAACCGGTTCAGGAAGTAATCCGGCTTAGCCTTGCCCTCTCCAAAGGAGACATTTCACAAAGATATGCCTTGGAGGCAAGAGGAGATATCAAGACCTTGACTGATGCCTTAAACAAATCCTTTGATGACTTAGGAAAAACTATTCGCTTGGCTATGGAAAGCTCTACCAAGGTTGCTAGCTCTTCCAATCAATTATCTAATGCCTCCCGGCAGGTAAATACTGCCTTAGGCCAAGTTGCCAAGACCACCCAAGAAATAGCTGCCGGCTCAAGGGAGCAGTCTAAGAAATTAGAGACCTCTACCAAAGTAGTAGCTGAGCTTTCTAAGTCTATACAACAAGGCGCGGCTAATTCCAAGGCAGCGGCTGAGGCTACTCAGGAAGCAGCCAAACTGGCAGAGAAAGGCACGGAATCAGGCAAGCAGGCAGCCGGAAGATTGAAGACCATAGATGATATTGTTAAAGCCAATACTACTACAGTTAAAGACTTAGATAAGCGCGCCAAGGAAATCGCGGTAATCGTCGGTACGACCAAAGATATTGCTGACCAGACTAATCTTTTGGCCTTAAACGCCGCTATTGAAGCCGCCCATGCCGGAGAGGCAGGCCGGGGTTTTGCCGTAGTTGCTGATGAAATCAGAAAATTAGCTGAAGGGACCAAAAAAGCCGCGGTGCAAATTGAAGGTATGGTGAGCACGATAACTGATTCTACCGCTGAGGTGGTTACGGGTATGACTGCCGGAACCCAGCAGGTTTCCGAGAGTATTGATATCGTTAATCAGGCGCTGGCTATCTTAGGCCAGATTGGCGTAGGCACTCAGGAAATTACTTCTAAAGCCCAGGAAGTTTCCGCTGCCACTACCGCGCAGGCAGGAGGCGCGCAACAGGTAGCCAAGACTATTGAGGAAATCGCTTTGACTGCTGAGCAGGCAGCTACAGGCTCATCCGAGATGTCTACTTCCATTCAACAGCAGACTCAAGCGATGCAGCAGATGACCTCATCCGCGCAAAACTTGTCCGGCTTAGCCGAGCAATTGCGCACCGCTTTGCGCAGGTTTAAGGTTTCTGCTCAGGAGGTAGTGGAAGAGGAAGGGGAGGATAAATAAAATGCCGACTGAAATTAAAGATACCAGCAATATCCAAGCCGCTCAGGAAAGGCACAGGCCAGAAGGCCGTGGTTTGGCTTCCTTTAGCCAAAGCCACAAACCCATCACCCCGGAGGCAGAGCTCATCCAATTAGTCGTCTTTAGTTTAGAAGACGAGTCCTTTGGCGTAGATATTAATGAAGTCCGAGAGATTGTCCGTGTCGGAGCGGTTACACCCATACCGGATTCGCCTAATTTCATCAAAGGGGTAACTAATATCAGGGGCGAAATCATTATTGTCATTGACCTCAAAGAGCGTTTCTTTCTGCCGGTAAAAAAGCCAGTGGAAAGTAAGCATATCGTTATTACCGGACAGGAGGGGAACCTCTACGGCGTTTTGGTAGATGAGGTTACTGAGGTCTTAAGGATTCCCCGCACAGGGATAAAGGCCACGCCCCATCTGATTACCAAAATTGACCGCGCCTATATCAGCGGAGTGCTCACCTTGGATGAGCGCCTGATTATGCTGTTGGACTTAAAGAAGGTGCTTTCTGAAGAGGATCTCAGCAAGTTAGCGCGCATAACCTTAGCTCATAAGCCAGAGGGCGGTGGTTTTGCCTCCGATAAGCCAGAGGGCGATGGTGCGGCTTCCAATAGCCGCAGCCATAAGCCAGAGGGCGATGGTGGGCAACCAAATAGCCGCATCCATAGCCAAAGCCAAAAAACGCAAAGTAAGCCGGCAAAAGCAAAAGAAAGTGGGAGGCGCAAATGAACCCATTCGACAAGCTCAGGGTTCATTCTGAGCGAATGAAAGGAGCCGAAGGATGAAAAAGATTCTCATTGTGGACGATTCGCCATTTATTCGCATGGTGCTTAAAAATATTGTGGAAAAGACTATCCCAGACTCGCAAGTAATCGAAGCGGATTCAGGCACAACCGCCCTTAAACAATTTAAGAAGGCAATACCGGATTTGGTGCTCTTAGATATCATTATGCCTGAAGGCGAAAATGAGGGAGTGGATGTCCTTAAGCGGATAAAGGATGCCGTGCCCGAGGCCAAGATAATTATGATTACTGCTGTGGGGCATGATGCGATGATTAATCGCTGTAAGGAATTAGGCGTCGAGGACTATATTGTTAAACCCTTCGATGACGCGCAGATTGAACAAGTGCTAAACAAGTATATCAAGAGAGAGTAAAAAAGTAGAAATGATTGATTCCTAATTTTTAAGCTAAAATGTATGAATACCCCAGGTCTTCTCCCCATAAAAGTCCTGATCATAGATGATTCCCTCTTTATCCGCAGCTTAGTCTCGGATTTCCTGAATAAAGACCCCCAGATTAAGGTAGTAGGGACAGCCTCCAGCGGCCAAGAGGCGTTAAGAAAAATCCCTTCTGTTGAACCCGATTGCATAATCCTGGATTTGGCAATGCCGGGATGGGATGGCTTAACTACCTTAAAACATATAATGCGTGATTTTCCCACTCCGGTAGTGATACTTTCTGCCTATAGCCAGGAAGAGGCAGGTATTGCTTTAGAATGCCTGGAGCTGGGCGCAGTAAGTTTTGTACTTAAGCCATCAGGAGAGCTATCTTTAGATATAGAAAAGATAAAAGAAAGGCTTACTCAAGAAGTAAAAGCCGCCTCTAAGGTTAATTTGAAAAGATTTAAAGCTTTTAGGCTTAAGCCGTTTCATCCTTCACCTAAGTTATTAGCAGAAGATAAAATTATTGTTATAGGCGCCTCTACCGGCGGGCCGCAAACACTGGAAATGATTTTGCCCTCTTTGCCTGCTGATTTTTCTCTTCCGATCTTGATAGCTCAACATATGCCAAACAGGTTTTTTAGCGAAAGTTTATCCGGGCATTTAAACAAAAATTGCTCACTTAAGACCAGGGTAGCTTGCGACGGAGAAACTATTTTCTCCCCAGCCGCATATCTTGCTCCCGGCGGTTTTAATTTAAAAATAAAGAGCAGAGAAGAAAGAGTAGAAAGCAGAGAGAATAATTTTACTACTTTAGAAGAGGTTTCACCCGATACCTTAAGCCCCTCTATTGATATAGCGATGAAATCCGCAAGCCGTATTTATCAGCAAAATTCTATCGGCATTATCTTAAGCGGTATTGGCAACGATGGCTTAGAAGGTATGCGTTCTATTAAAGAGGCAGGCGGCAGGACCATCGCGCAGGATAAATCCGCGTTAATCTTTGGTATGCCCAAGGCCGTGATTGACGCGGGATTGGCGGATAAAGTGCTTCCTGCGCAAGAGATAGCCAGGGCGATATTAGAAGAAGCCTGCCTGTTGAGCAGGTAGAGACTATCGAGCAGAGAGAATGCAGATTATAGACAAATACAAAGACACTTACCTAAGAGAGGCAAGGCAATACCTGAATACCCTGAATAGTTCTCTGATTAAATTAGAGAAGACCCCGGGTAATCTGATCCTGTTTGGCCCTATGCTGCACGCCTGCCATACCTACAAGAGCATATCCGGAATCGCGCGTTATTTCAAGACCTCTGCCCTATGCCATGCCATAGAGGATGTCTTAGTCAGGACAAAAAAGAAGGAATTAAAGGTTGGCGCTTGCGCCGATTTATTATTTGAATGTTTTGATGCCTTAGAAGCAAGCCTAAAAGCAGTTTCCAAGGATAAAGAAGAACTGGACACCGCGGGTTTAGTCAAAAAATTACAGGCTCTGGCTACGTGCGACGCAATACGCACGACGCCTGCCTTGCCGGCAGGCAGGCACGACGAAACCGCGGCTTCCGAGGGATCCCTGGAAGAGCCTGCCTCTCTTGAGAAGATCAAGAGCATCGAGGTTAAGGTAGAAAGGCTGGATTTATTGATGCGCTTATCCGAAGAGCTGTTGATTAATAAACTGGGATTAGAGCGGATTAAGGAAACTTTGCAAAACCCCGAGCTTTCCGGTTTCGTAGATACCTTAACCAGATTAGTCTCTGACCTGCAGTTTAATATTATGCAGTCGCGCACCGTGCCTTTAGATTTCGTCTTTAACCGTTTTCCACGCTTAGTAAGAGACTTAGCTAAGCAAGAGAAAAAAGAGGTTAATTTAGAGATGGTTGGCGGCGACATAGAATTAGACCGCTCAATTGTGGAGGCCTTGGCTGAGCCCCTGGTGCATTTAGTCAGAAATGCCATTGACCATGGCATAGAAATCCCCAAAGAAAGAGAGGGCCTGAAAAAACCTTCTCAAGCCACCTTAAAACTCTCTGCTAAAAGAGCGCGTGGATTTGCGGTTATAGAGGTTAGCGATGATGGAAGAGGCATTGATTGGGAAGAAGTAAAAAGGTATGCCTCAAGGCTCAAGCTAATTTCCAGCCATCCAGCTCAGGAAGAATTGGTTAACGCGCTCTTTTCCGGAGTGAGCACTACCAAAGAGGTTACCCAAATTTCAGGCAGAGGCTTTGGCCTGAATATCGTCAAGCAAAGGATTGAATCTTTGGGCGGCTCAGTGAAAGTAGAGTCGCTTCCCTTAAAAGGCACAAAATTTATCTTAGAGATACCTTTAACCCTGGCAGTGTTTAAGGTCTTATTCGTCAAGGTAGGCCCTAAAGCATACGCCATTTCTTTAGCCAATGTGGAGAGGTTAATTCATGTAAAAAAAGAAGATATAAAGGGGATGTTGAATTATGAGGCCATTGTCTTTGAAGGCGAGGATATCCCTATCACCCGTTTAAATGAGTTGTTTAATCTGCCCCGCTTAGACCAAAATTCACAGCCTATCGTCATTGTCCGAAAGGATGAAGACCGATTAGGTCTGGCGGTAGACGAGTTAGGCCAGACCCAGGAGATTGTGCATAAGCCGTTAAGGTTAGCCAAGGAGGGCAAATATTTTACCGGCTGCACTATTCTTGGCTCTGGCGAGGTCGCGCTTATTTTAGATGCAGCTAACCTCATACTTTCTAAGAGGAAATTGGCGTTAAAAAAAGACATACGATGATTACACAGATTATAAAAGCAGATTACACAGATTAAAAGTGTATCTGTGTAATCTTATTCAAAAATCTGTGTAATCATTTTAAAAAGGAGGAATAAAATCATGGCGAATGAGGAGAAATTAAACAAGATTAACGAAACAGCCAGTCAACGTTGCACTGCCGCCTTGTCTAAGCTCATCGGCGCGGAGACAGGGGTGGTATTCTCTCAACCCGTAATAACCAATGTCAGAAAGGTTTCTCCCCTTATCGGTTCTCAGGAGCTGGGAGTAGGAGTCTTTTTACCCGTTGCCGGAGGAGTTACAGGTTCAAGCCTTTTCTTATTTCCTAAAGAAACTTCATTTCATTTATGTGATCTGCTGATGAAAAAAAAACCAAGAACAATCAAAAAATTAATTCCTTTTGACGAAATGGTACTTAAAGAAGTAGGGAATATCCTCTTAGGCAATTATTTAGCCGTCCTCTCCAACAGCCTTAAAGGAGAGATAACCGAGGGTATGCCTAAATTATCTTCCGGTATGTTTGGCGCGATATTAGAAGAGGTCATCGCAGGTTTTGCCAAGGATAGCGCTGAGGCGCTGGTGGTAAGAATTGAACTAATGGTCAAGGCCATGAGTATGAAAGGGTATCTCCTGCTTATATTTAAGCCCGAAGAGGTTAAGGTCTTGTTGAATGCCTTGTGAGCAAATAATGGAAATTGAAGTGCCAATGGGAGAATTAGTGGTAAGTAAAGAAGAGGGTAACCTTTACTCCCGTGCAGTGGGCTCCTGTCTTATGATTACCCTATATGAGCCTAAACTTAAAATTGGCGGAATGATCCATGCGATGTTGCCTTTGTCTGTAACGCACGACCCTTCGGCTTCCCTCAGGCAGCCAGATGCCAAATACGTGGACACCGCCGTAGATTCAGCCTTAGAAAAGATACAGGCGCTTGGCGCTGACAGAAAAGATTTAGAGGCCAAGCTGGTGGGCGGGGCAAATATGTTTGGCCTTTCTAACTCAGATATCGGTAAGGAAAATGTTTTAAGCGCTAAAAAGAAGTTAAAACACGAAGGCATAAAACTAATCGGGGAATCTATTGGCGGTTCAGTAGGCAGGTCTGTGGAATTCTCGGTAGCTACCGGTATTGTCACGGTGAAAATAAGCTTTTAATTATGAAATTAATCTGTGTAATCAGGTATAATCCTTTGATTATACCTGAAGATTATACCGGAGGCGCGTAATGGAGGAGATTAAAAAGCTAATTATTTTCGAACCAGAGCCATCTGCCGCCAAGACCCTTGAGAACTGGCTTAAAGAGCTAAACTTAGATTTTGTGATAGAAGGCGAGCTAAAAAAATTAGAAGCTGCTTTGTTAAAAGAAAAGTTTGATTGTTTGCTCTTAAGCCTGCACCAAGGCATAGATTCGTCTTTGTGTGTAGATCCGGCTATTGAGAGTGCTTTAGCCTTGCTGCGTACCCTAAAAACATCCGCGCCAACGCGGCAAACAACCGCTATTTTAATCACCTCTCAAAAGGCGGCTAAGATAATCGCCTCGGCAATCAATGCCGGCGTAGATAATGTTTTAACTGAAGGCGCGAACAAAGACCAATTTCTTAAGGGTTTAAAAGAGCTCTTAAGCAGGCCTGGTCAGGCTTCAGTAAAAAAAAGGTTGGTAAATTTAAATCTCATCAATTACTTAATCCAGCTTTGCGGCTATGCCAGCCGTGAGGATTTTTTTCTCTTAGTTTCAACTATTCTTAATCAACTACTTTTAGCTAATCTCAAGCCGGTGGTTGGAGGGCCGGTGCTGGAAGCCATTATTACGCGGCTTAAAGACACGTTTGGCCAACAGTATCCCTATTTACAGCAGATAAAATATTCAGAGGGGCATATTTCCCTGGAAGCCGTAGACAGCGCCTCCAAGACTGTAGAAGTTCGGCTGCTCAGTTTTGCCTTCAGGGACTATATCTATGCCTTTATGCATCTGATGCGCATCTTGACTTCAGATATCCTCATTGAGCGCTGGGACCAGGAGCGCAAGTAGCGCGATACAAAGATGGATTTACGGCTGATTACATATCGCAATCAGGCTGTGTCATAATGGTAAAACATGTGTCATTGCGAGCGCAGCGAAGCAATCTTTAACTCAGACATCGTCGGAATAAAGATTGCCACGGTCGCCTTTGGCGACCTCGCAATGACACAAAAGGCTATTGTGACACAGTCTGAATGCAATAGAGCGCAACCGGGAGGAAAATCAACATGAGAATCCGTAACAGTATTTTAATGAAACTTATCTTTTTAGTTGCTCTTGTAGAGCTTTTTATAATGCTTATCTACGAATATTTTGCCCCACTAAGGAGTTTAATAGAAAAATACGCCTTTTTGGGGCCGATAATAGATATCTCTATTTTAATTCTGATTATTACTATCATTTACCTTAGGTTGTTAAAAAAGCCCCTGGATGAATTTCTTAAGGTTATGAACGCGGTAGAAAAGAGAGACTTCTCCGTAAAAGCTAACGAAGAAAGAAAGGATGAGTTTGGTTTCATCGCTGTCCATTTCAATAAGATGGCCGAAAAACTTAAAAATTGGGGTACGGATTTAGAACAAGAAATTCAGGCGCGAACCAAGGAAATTAACGCATCCAATGAAAAGCTTGAGGCAGCCAACGAAGAACTCAGGCAGGCGGATAAGGAGCTAAATGTCCTTAACGAAGGCCTGGAGAAAAAGGTGGAAGAACGCACACGAGAGATAACCGAGGCCAAACAAGTGCTGGAGAAAAAAGCAGCTGACCTTGAGCGATTCAATAAATTATCCGTTGATAGAGAACTTAAAATGAAGGAGCTGAAGGAAGTGATTAGTCAGCTGGAACAAAAATTGAAAGAAAAAAGTTAAATAGTTTCTGCTGAAAAAGCTGACAGAAACTTGATTACACAGATTATAAGAATGATTACACAGAGTTTGTTCGACGAGACTTTAATCTGCGTAATCGGATTTTCAATCGGTGTAATCATAAAAAGAGGATTTTTCAGTATTAACTAAATATGAAGGATAACGGCTTGAAAAGACAACATCGCCTAAAATTTAGTATTGCCTTTAAGCTCATTTCTATGGTAGCGTTATTTGAGTTAATAATTATGTTTATCTTTGCTAAGTTTGAGGCGATTAGGCAATATCCTATTCTGGAAGCGTTCATAGATACTTTAAGTTTAAGCATCCTTATTATCGTGGTATTTTACTTTCTTTTAAATAAGCCGCTAAAATCAATCCTCTCAACAATTTCTACCGTACGGCAGGGCAATTTTGATGCAGAGGTGAAAATCACCAGCTTTGATGAGATTGGCCAATTAGCTAAAGCCTTTAATCAAATGCTCCAGGATTTAAAAAGACAGAGGGCGCAATTGCTGGATAAAGGCTACGTGGACTCTATCATCGCCAATATGATTGATACCTTAATTGTGGTTGACCCTGAAGGCGTAATTAAGACAGCAAATAAAGCCACTTTAGATTTATTAGGATATACCGAAGAAGAGCTGATCGGTCAGCCGGTGGAAAATATTTTTGAGGAAGAACTTCTCCTTAAGGGAACACGCCTAAGGAAACTGGTTGAGGAAGGTTCGGTACGCGATTTTGATTTGATTTATGTGACTAAAAATGGCGGGAAGATACCGATGAGTTTCTCTGGTTCAGTAATGTATGAGAGTCAGCCATCAGCCATCAGCTCTCAGCTATCAGCAGAAGATCTAGAGCCGAAAGCTGAAAGCCGAAAGCTGAAAGCTCCTGAAGAACGACGAATAATCGGCATTGTCGGCGTAGCCCACGATATGCGCCGGATAAATGGGCTGATTGCTAACTTAGAGAAGTCTAAGGCAGAATTAGAGGAATTTGCCAAGACTTTAGAGAAGAAGGCTAAGGAGCGCACCAAAGATTTAGCCCAAACCCAGGAAGCAACCTTGAATATGATGGAGGATTTGGCAGGGGCAAAAGCAGAAATTGAAAAATATTCTAAAAGTTTAGAAGGGATGATTGAAGAACGAACCGCCGAACTTACCAAAGCAAAGGCTGAGATTGAATCATATTCTAAAGACCTCGAGAAGAAGGTAAAAGAGAGGACTTTGGAATTATCTGTTTTATATGAGATTTCCAATGCTATTTCTTATACCTTGGATTATCAGACGTTACTCAAGTTTATCATGGAATCATTGTTCAAGACAATCAATTATGATATCTGCGCCTCGCTTTTATTTGATACCCATACCGCCAACATTACTCTAAAGCCCGTCTATTCCGAAAGTGCTAAATTTACGGATGAGGTAAAAGATGGCCTGATTGACTCTACCTCTATCTTAACTGGAGAGAATATCCGTAAGAAACGCCTGAGCGCCATGCTTATTCCCAGCACTACAGAGGTAACCTCCAGGCCAGAAGGCCGTGGTTTGGCTACCGATAGCCAAAACCATAAAGAAAAAAGGGAATTTAAGGAATTACATAGTTTCTTTAATGTTCCTTTTACAGCGCATGGTAAAACTGTCGGGATGATTAATGTCTCCAGCTGTAAAGAGAATGCCTTTTCAGAAGAGGATATTGAGCTTACCTGCACCATTGCCAATCAGGCCTCTAATGCTATTGAAAGACTGCGGGCAGTGATCACTGCTGAAAAGTCAAAGATGGAGAGTATGGTAGAGAGCATGGTTGAGGGCGTGGTGATGGTGGATGAATGCGGTGAGGTGATGGTTATAAATCCGCGGGCCAGGCAGTTGTTGGGTTTTAGGTTCGAGGAGCAGGTTACGGCTAAAATATGGAAAGAAAAGGCCGAGGCCATTGGTTTAGAGGAGGTATTAAAAAAGTGTGCAGATATTAGCTGTTTAGTTTTTAAGGATCTAACGGTATCTGTGCAGGGAGAGCCTGTATCCTTACACTGTGATACAGCGCCGGTGAGAAACGCAAAGAACGAAACTATCGGTATAGTTATTATTCTTAGAGATATCACCAAAGAGAAAGAAGTGAATCGAATGAAGACCGAATTTGTCTCTATAGTCTCCCATGAACTCAGGACCCCGCTTTCTATTACCAAAGAAGGCCTGGCTCTAGTTTTAGACGGACTTGCCGGCAAGGTAAATGAAAAGCAGGAAAAAATTCTTACTACCGCAAAGAAGAATATAGATAGATTGGCAAATATTATCAACAGCCTCTTGGATATCTCCAAGATTGAGGCGGGAAAGGTGGAGCTAAAAAGAGGCTCAGCTGACCTTAACAGTTTAATTAGTGGACTTATCTCCTCTTTTTCTAAACGCGCAAGAGATGCTGGGCTGGAATTGAAAGTCAACCTTCCTGAAAAACAGCTGTATATTTATGCTGACACGGAGAAGATAATCGAGGTCTTGACCAACCTTATCGCCAACGCTCTTAAATTCACTAAAGAAGGCTCAATAGAGATTTCGGTTTTAGAGAAAGAAAATGAAGTAGAGTGCGGCGTAGCTGATACTGGTGTGGGCATCTCAGGGGATGACCTTCCTAAGGTATTTAGCAAGTTTCAGCAGTTTGACCGCGTCCCCGGATTCGGCGAAAAAGGCACGGGTTTAGGCCTTTCTATAGCTAAAGCCCTGGTTGAGCTGCATCACGGTAAGATTTGGGTGGAAAGCCGCCTTGGCAAGGGCAGCAAGTTTAGCTTTACCCTGCCGAAGTATAACAAAGAAGAGTTCCTGCGCGAAACGATAGAGGAGAGAATTAGAGAAGCTAAAAAAGAAAATAAGGAATTTTCAATATTTATTATCAGGTTAGATAATTATTTAGAGGTTGAGAAAGAGTCCGGAAAAGATAGAGTACAAAAAGTTTTCCTTTCAATAGGGACGGCTTTAGAAAAAGTTATACGAAGCAGGGATTTTGTAATTAAAGGGAGTGAAAATGAGATCATTGTTTTTATACAAGTTAACAAACAAGAGGCATCCAACATGATGACACGATTGAAGATGATTATAAAAGTGTCTGTTTTTGAAATTGATGAACAACTTAGGACGGGTTTTTCATATGGATACGCTACCTATCCTGGCGATGCAAGTAATAGTAAGGATTTATTGGAGCGGGTCTACGGTTTTTGTGTTAGCGAAAGAGAAACAAGATTAAAGAAGTCCATTATGATTGTTGATGATGAGCCAGAAGTGAGGAATGTTTTAAGGAAAATTTTACAGGCAAGCGGGTATTCTAATTTTAGCGAAGCCGGTGATGGAAAGGAAGCATTAGAAAAAATAAAAACTGCTATTCCTGATTTGTTAATGCTGGATATAAAAATGCCGATGAGTGGTTATGAAGTAATTGGTATGCTTAAGGAGAACGCGCAGACAAAAGATATGCCAATATTAATCATGTCGGGATATGCGGAAGAAATTGAGAAGCTAAAGGAATATGTTAAAAGGAAGGCCATACCAGTAGTGGGTAAGCCATTCGATGCGGAACAGATTAAGATCTTGGTAAATTATCTCTTGTGATACAAAACCGCTTAAACTGAAAAACTTCAAAAGCAAAAAAAAGTGCTTTTTTCGTTTTTCAGTTTTTGTTTTTTTGATTAATTGGGTTCATTAAGCACCATTTTGCGTTTTAGCGGTTTAAATCATTTTTGTGCCTTTGCGGTTTAAAAAAGGTGTTTGACAGTTCTAATCATAGGTGATATGATTAGGCAAAAGGAGATGAGATAAATGTCAGAAGTGGTAATCAGAAAAGATGAGCCGTTTGAAGCGGCCCTGCGCAGATTTAAGAAAAAAATCGACAAGGAAGGCATCTTGAAAGAAGTGCGCGATCGCAAGCATTACGAAAAGCCCAGCGAACGCAAGCGTAAGAGATCTAAAAGCACAAGGTAATGGGCGTTTCTCTTTCTACCTCCTGGAATGCTTTTCGTTATAATGACGGTAAAGCGATTATCCGGGAAATAAAGGATTTAGGTTTTAAGACGGTAGAATTGAGCTTTAATCTTACCGAGAGAATTGTCAGGGATATCACCCGCTTAACCGAAGAAGAGCAGATTAAGGTTTGCTCTCTGCATAATTACTGTCCCGTGCCTGAAGGGCTGAACCGGGAGGAGGCTTTGCCGGATTGTTATTCCTTGTCTTCCCTTGACCCGGAACAAAGGCAGGAAGCAGTCAAGTACACCAAAATCAGTATTGATACCGCATTCAGACTGAAGGCAGAGGCTGTGGTTTTGCATTGCGGAAGGGTGGAGATTCCTGATCGCACCCGGGAATTGTTCGCTTTTTACGATAATAAAAGCGGATTATCGTCGGTTTCGGCCCTGCGCCTTAAGGATGAGATGTGCCAGGAAAGAGAAGAAAAGATATCCGGTCACCTTGACGCGGCCTTAAAGAGCCTGGAGGAATTGGCAGGTTATTCCGCCGGGTTAAAGGTTAAACTGGGAATAGAAAACAGGTTTTATTTCCGGGAAATTCCTTCTTTTGAGGAAACGGCTAAGATTTTAGAACGTTTTCAGGGAGCAAATGTCTTTTATTGGCATGATACCGGGCATGCCCAGCTTTGGGAGAATTTAGGTTTCTTAAGGCACCAGGATTATTTAGAGAGATATCAGCAGTATTTATTGGGCCTGCATCTGCATGATATTAAAGGAACTCATGACCATCTGGCTCCCGGAGCGGGAGATTTTGATTTTAGTATTCTTAAGCCTTATATTAAAAAAGATACTATCAAAATCCTGGAGGCGCATTATCCGGCAAGCCCGCGAGAGATTGTTAGAGCCAAAGAATTGTTAGAGGGCCTCTATGGCTGAAATTAGACCGCCGGCAGTGGCCGGACAGTTTTATCCTCTAAGCCCGCGGGAATTGCGGGAACAGATAAAATCATTTGCCGGCCCGCGAATACGCGCGGTTATTCAAAAAGAGGCTGTTGCCTGCCTGCTTCCCCATGCCGGATATATCTACTCCGGCAGTGTTGCCTATAGTGTGGTTTCTCAGCTTAAGATAAAAAAGAACCTGATCATCTTAGGGCCGAACCATACCGGAATGGGCGCGAATTTCAGCATTATGGCTCAAGGCTCTTGGGAGACGCCTTTGGGGAAAGTTGAGATAAATCCGGACTTAGCCGATAAGTTATTAAGTAAGTCCGCTTTACTGAAATCTGATACTCAGGCGCATAAATGTGAACATTCCATTGAGGTTGAGCTCCCATTCTTTCAGTATTTCTCCCAAGACTTTACCTTTGTCCCTATCGCGGTAGGGAGCGGTGATTTTAAAAATTATCAGCAATTAGGCCTGGATATCGCCGCGGGTTTAAAAGAAGCCGGCTTAGAAAAAGAAACCTTGATCGCGGCCTCATCGGATATGACCCATTATGAAGACGCCAAGAGCGCCCGGCATAAGGATCATCAGGCTATTGAGGCTATCCAGGAATTAGATGAGCGTAAACTTTACTCCAGGGTAAAGGAATTAAATATCTCAATGTGCGGTTATGCCCCGGCGATCGCGATGCTTTGCGCGGCCAAAAACCTGGGAGCGAAGAAGGCGGAATTAATCAAGTATCAGACCAGCGCTGAAGCAACCGGCGATACCTCAAGCGTGGTTGGTTATGCCGGAATGATTGTTACATCAGGAGGATAAGAATGATAGATAAGGAATTATTGGATATCCTGGCTTGCCCGGCCTGTAAGGCGGATGTAGTTCTGGAAACTGCCGGTAGTGAGGAAAAAATAGCCTGCACCAAATGTAAACGTAAGTATCCGGTAAAGGACGGCATCCCGATAATGCTGATTGATGAGGCCGAAACACCCAAAGAATAAATAATGCTTAAAATCTTAGTCATCCATGGGCCGAATCTGAACATTCTGGGCGCGCGTGAGCCCAGGATTTACGGCCGGATTACCCTCAAAGAAATAAATTCTAAACTGCTTAAGCTGGCCAAGGAAAAAAAGGTAGGATTAGAGATTGTTCAATCTAATCACGAAGGCCGGATAGTGGATTTAATCGGAAAAAGTAAAGATAAATTTAAGGCTATCTTGATTAATCCCGCGGCCTATACCCATACCAGCGTAGCCATCCGCGATGCCATCTCAGCCTGCGGTTTGCCCGCGGTCGAGGTCCATCTTTCTAACATCTACAGCCGTGAGGAATTCCGTCATAACTCCCTGATTGCCCCGGTGGCTAAAGGCCAAATTTCCGGCTTTGGCGAGAATAGCTATCTTCTGGGGCTTTTGGCTATCCTTAAGCTCCTGGGCCCACAAAAATAAATGTCCCGCCTGAATTCCTTCCGGGAAAAGCTGAAAAACAGTTCTTTGGACGGTTTTTTAGTTTCTCAAGAGGCCAATGTTTCTTATTTGAGCCGCTTTAGCGCTCATGATTCTTATCTCTTGGTTTCTAAACCCAAGGTTTATTTTATCACTGATTTTCGCTATTTAGAAGAAGCCAGGAAAAACCTCAAAAATATAGAGGTTTTTCAGTACAAGAATCTGTTTAAAGATGTTTGTGCTTTGGTCAAGGAATTAAAAATCAAACGTCTGGGGTTTGAGGCTCGCGGCCTTACTTATGCCGAGTATGCCAAGATAAAGGATGGCCTTGGCAAAAAGACTAAATTCTTAGATACCTTTAATATAGTTGAATCCTTAAGGCAAATTAAAAGCCGGGATGAGCTTAAGAAAATCCGCGCGGCAGTGAATATCGCGGTTTCAGCTTTCAGGTTTATTAAAGGTTATCTCCGGCCCGGGTTGACCGAGCCGGAGATTGTTGGTGAGCTGGAACGTTTTATCCGCCGGAAAGGGGCAGAGGCCGCCTCTTTTAAGATAATTGTTTCCAGCGGCACAAATTCTTGTTTTCCACACGCCGGCATCACCAAAAGACGGCTATGTAAGAATGATATGGTGCTGGTAGATATGGGGGCAGAGATAAACGGTTATAAATCTGACTTGACAAGGGTTTTTTTCTTGGGTAAAATAACAACTATTCAGCGTAAGGTTTACAGAATCGTCCGGGAGGCCCAAGTCAAGGCGATAGAGGCAATTCGCCCTGGGGTGGCGATAAGTGTTGTGGATGATATTGCTAGGGCGCATATTGCCGGCTTCGGATACGGGAGTTTTTTTGGCCACAGTTTAGGCCATGGGATAGGTTTAGAGGTTCACGAAGAGCCCTCTATATCCAATAAAAATAATGCTATAATCAGAGAGGGAATGGTTTTTACGGTTGAGCCGGGAGTATACCTTCCGGGTAAGTTTGGGATCAGGATAGAGGATATGGTATTGGTAACCAAGAAAGGCTTTGAGGTGTTAAGTGGCGTTCTCGATAAATCAATTTAAGGTTGGGGTAACTATTCTTATGGACGGCCAGGTTTTTCAGATCACGGAGACCGAGCATGTCAAGCCGGCCAAGGGCTCGGCTTTTGTGCGCACCCGGCTAAAGAATATGCGCACCGGAGGCTTGCTGGAGCGCACCTTCAGGGGCCAGGATACGGTAGAAGAAGCTTTTGTGGAGCAGAGAAAACTGCAGTATCTTTATGCCTCAGGCGAGATGTATCATTTTATGGACCAGGAGAATTATGACCAGTTGGCAATCTCATTCGATGTCCTGGGAGAGAATTCCAGGTTTCTTAAGGATAATCTGGAGGTATTAGGATTCTTTTACAAGAATCAGGTTTTAAATATTGTAATGCCTAATTTTATTGAGCTGGCAATCGTGGAAACCGAGCCCGGAATAAAAGGGGATACGGCTAAAGGCGGGAACAAGCCGGCAAAGGTTGAAACCGGTGCCACGATTTTAGTTCCTTTATTTATCAATATCGGGGATAAAATTAAGGTGGATACCAGGACCGCCGCCTATGTGGAGCGGGTTAATTAGTTTATAGAGTTTGTTGAGTTGCTTGAGTTTATTGAGTTCTTAAACTCAAAAGACTCAACGAACTAATCAAGGTGCGGGATGAATGTAAAAGAGATTAAAGAAATGGTGGTTTTGATGAATGAGAACAATCTTCTGGAGCTGGAGGTTGAGAAGGACGGGATGCGTATAAAGCTTAAGAAGAATACCGCTCAAGCTCCGGAGGCTCAAGGAGCGCCTATATTTATTGAGCGGGAAAGGGCCCTGGCGCCTGTCCTTGAGTCAAAGGCCCAGGAAGCGGCTTCTTCAAAAATAGCTTCTAACCGGATAGAGGTTAAGTCTCCGATGGTAGGGACTTTTTACCGCGCCCCCAGCCCCGAAGCTCCGCCGTTCGCGCAGGTTAATCAGGATATTGAGCCCGGACAGGTAGTATGTATTATTGAAGCGATGAAGTTAATGAACGAAATTAAGTCTGAGGTTAGAGGCAAGGTTTTAGAGATTCTCGTGGATAACACCGAGCCGGTAGAATTCGGCCAGGCCCTTTTTTTGATAGAAACCCGTTAATTAACGCGTTTATTAGGCATGGTTTATGGTTTGCTCTAAACCATAAACCGTAAACCGTTACTCCATTATATTGTTTTCCAAAATACTTATAGCCAACCGCGGAGAGATTGCTTTGCGTGTTATCCGGGCCTGTAAAGAGCTGGGTATACGCACTGTCGCCGTGTATTCTCAGGCCGATCGGGATTCTTTGCATGTGCGCATGGCTGATGAAGCGGTGTGCATCGGGCCGGCAGTCTCAGCCAACAGCTATCTTAATATTCCCGCCATCATTTCAGCCGCCGAGATAACCGACGTGGATGCCATACATCCGGGTTACGGTTTTTTGTCTGAGAATCCCCATTTTGCCGAAATCTGCGAATCTTGCCGGATAACCTTTATCGGGCCGACCCCGGAAAATATCCGCCTTATGGGCGATAAGATGCATGCCCGCGAAACCATGCGTAAATGCGGCATACCCATAGTTCCCGGAAGCCTATCCGCCATAAAGGACAAGGATGAAGCGATAAAAGTAGCCAAGCGCATAAGCTATCCGGTTATCATTAAGGCTGCCTCAGGAGGCGGCGGAAAAGGTATGCGGGTCTGCCATAACGACATCAGTTTGGCTTCAGGGTTAATGACCGCCCAGGCCGAGGCCGAGGCGAATTTCGGCAATTCCAATGTGTATATTGAGAAATATATTGAGAGGCCGCGGCATATAGAGATCCAGATTCTGAGCGATAAATACGGCCGGATTCTTCATTTAGGGGAAAGGGATTGTTCAATCCAGAGGCGCCATCAAAAGCTCTTAGAGGAATCTCCTTCGCCGGCTGTGGACAGTAAATTGCGTAAACGCCTCGGTGAAACGGCGATACGGGCGGCTAAAGAGGTAAAATATGTGAGCGCCGGAACTATTGAGTTCTTGCTTGATGATAAGAAAAATTTCTATTTTATGGAAATGAATACCAGGATTCAGGTTGAGCATCCGGTTACCGAGATGGTTACCGGGATAGACATAGTTAAAGAGCAGATCAAAATCGCCAGGGGCGAGAAGTTAAAACTTCAGCAGGATGATATCAGACTGAACGGTTCTTCCATAGAATGCCGCATTAATGCCGAGGATTATCAGAACAATTTCATGCCTTCACCGGGAAAGATAGAGATGTTGAACATTCCGGGTGGTCCGGGCGTGAGGGTAGACAGCCATGTGTATTCCGGGTACACCATAAGCCAGTATTATGATTCCCTGGTGGCCAAGCTGATTGTCCGGGGAAAAGACAGAAAGGAAGCTATCCAGATTATGCGCCGGGCCCTGGATGAATTTATTATTGAGCCGATAAAGACTACCATAGATTTTCACCGGGAGGTCTTGAAGAATCCTTTCTTTGTTAAAGGTGAGTTTTCCACCAATTTTATAAATGATACCTTTAAGGTTGAGGGCGCGAAGGTTTAACCCGGAGTTTGCAATAGGAATGCGGCACCGAGACGCCAAAGAAGGGTGTAGATTTGGCAGAAAAAAGTGCGCGCATACTTTTAGTATGTAAGCGCTTTTTTCTGACGAAGATGCGCCCTTATTTGGCGGCGAATGCCATTACTATTGCAAATTCCGGGTTTAATATTCTCGATGGAGAAAAACTCAAAACTGGAAGTGGGCACGGTAAAAATCCATAAAGATGTTATCGCTTCTATCGCCGAGATAGCAGCCTTGGAAATAGAGGGGGTAAAGCGAGTCGGCGGGAGAAAAGATTTTAGTATTATAGAGCTATTGGGCATAAAGAGCCTCAGAAGCGCGATAAAGGTAGAGTTCAGTAAAAATGATGAAATAATCCTCACCGTCCCCTTGACAATTAAGTATGGGTGTAACATATCCGAGATGGCTGAAAACACGGAGGTAAAAATCAGGCAGGCCCTTGAGAAGATGATTGATAAAACTCCCAGAGATATCAGGATAAGTATTCAGGCGATTGAGAAGGCATGAATTTATTCGCCTCTCCCCGCCGCCGGCAGGGCTCATTATTAAGGAGATAAAGATGACTGATGTAAATATTAACGCTTCAAGTAAGATATTGGTCGTGGATGACGATAAGACGGTAAGAGGCTTTTTAGAGCTTTTTTTAAAGACCAAAGGGTTTGCTAATGTTGTCTCAGCCGAAAACGGCGAGGATGCCATTAAGATTGTTGAGAAGGAAAATATAAAATTGATCCTGCTTGATGTGATGCTTCCGGGAATGAACGGAGTTGAGGTTTTACGTAAAATCAAGGCTATAAACAAGGATATCAGCGTGATTATGATTACCGGATATCCCGATGAAGAAAAGGCCAAGGAGGCAATCAGGGAAGGCGTATACGATTATATCATCAAGCCGTTTGATTTATTTTATTTAGAGCTTATTTTGCTTACCAAGCTTATTCAATTGGGCTACCATAAGTCGTAACAATGATAATTAGTTCCCGCTGAAAAACCCATCAGGAACTTGTAATCATAAAAATGATACTTTTTCAGTACTAACTAATTAATAACCAATATTTATAAAGGTTGAGGATGAGGTTAAGGTTGAGACAAGCTTAACCTAAGCCTTAGCCTCAACCTTTGGTTATTGGTGATTTTAAAACGAGGGCGCGACAATGAGGACATTTACTTTATTTGGACTTGTATTTAACATGGTTTTTTTTATATTCTTTGCCTTAGGCTTGCTTGGCCTGGCTTTTAATATTGTTACTCCGCTTATGGTTTTTAATATCTTTACTGAAATCAGCAGAAATCCCAATTCGGCTTTGATTTTAAGCTTAATCAGCGCTTTGATAATTCTAATCAGCGTTTCTTTTACCCAGAGCGTCATCGGTAAGATGCAGAGAGAAAAAAATATCGCTTTTACTACTCCTAGCGGCGAGGTGAGCATTGCTTTGGCCGCCCTTGAAGATTTAATCAAGAGAATAGCTTTACAGGTCCCCGAGGTTAAAAGTTTAAGGCCGGATGTGGTGGTAGGTAAAAAAGGCTTTACGGTTAACCTTCGGCTTGACCTGCGTTCGGAAACCAGCATTCCTGAGCTTACCGAGCGTCTGCAGGAATTGGTCAAAAACAAAATCCGCGAAATCCTGAGGGGAATTGACGAGCCGATTGTGGTAAAGATACACGTGGCTAAGATTGTTTCTGGGGAAGAAAAGAAGAAAAGCGATTCCGAGCCTAAGGAGCCGGCAATCCCGTTTTACGGTTACGGGAGATAACTCAGTCTATAGAGTTTATTGAGTTTATAGAGTTCATTGAGTTTATTGAGTTAGGTTTGAGCAGCACAAGCTATTTCATAGACTAAATAAATTTAAAAAGGAGTAATTAAAAAATGAGAATAGGAATTTTGACCGGAGGTGGGGATTGTCCGGGATTGAATCCGGTAATCCGGGCGGTAGTGCGTAAAGCAATGAATGACGGATTTGAGGTTATCGGCATTAAAAATGGCTGGAAGGGCCTTATAGAAAATGATACCACAGCTTTAAATTTGGATTCAATCTCAGGAATTTTGCCTAAAGGGGGGACGATTTTAGGCACCAGCCGGACTAATCCTTATAAAAAGGAAGGCGGACTGGAGAATGTAAAAGCTAATTTTAAGGCTCTGGGCTTATACGCCCTGATTGCCGTGGGAGGAGAGGATACTTTAGGGGTAGCTACTAAACTGGCTAAAGAAGGCTTGAATGTGGTTGGGGTGCCCAAGACAATTGATAACGACCTTTCAGCCACCGATTATACCTTTGGTTTTGATACCGCCCTCAATATTGCCACCGAATGTATTGACCGTTTGCATACCACTGCCGAAAGCCATCATCGGATTATGGTAGCGGAGGTGATGGGCAGGCATGCCGGCTGGATCGCTCTGGAGGCAGGTATTGCCGGAGGAGCGGATGTGGTGTTGATTCCGGAATTTCCTATTGATATCGAGGAGGTCTGCGATTTGATTAAAAAAAGGCATCAGCGGGGAAAGACCTTTAGTATTGTAGTGGTCTCTGAGGGGGCGCGTTTTAAAGAAGCGACAATGGTTTTACAGGAGCAAAAGTTAGATGAGTTTGGCCATGTGCGTTTAGGCGGGATTGGGGAAATCCTGGCTAAGGAAATTGAAAAGCGCACCGGTTATGAGACCCGGGTTTCGGTGTTAGGCCATATTCAAAGAGGAGGGTCTCCTAGTGCGTTTGACCGGGTCCTGGGAACGCGTTTCGGTGTTAAGGCCATTGAGCTGGTCAAGGAAAAGAAATTCGGCCAGATGGTCTCTTTGTCGGGAAATAAGATTATCTCGGTGCCTTTAGAAAAGGCGACCGGAACCCTTAAGACGGTTGATCCGGAATATTACGAGATAGCCAGAGTTTTTTTCGGATAAAAATCCGTCATGCTTGGTGGGGTGAATTGGTTAATTCGCACAGCAACTTACGTTCACTTCAGCTAAAGCTCGTT
This sequence comes from Omnitrophica bacterium GWA2_41_15, assembly GCA_919902675.1. GTDB lineage: Bacteria > Omnitrophota > Gorgyraeia > Gygaellales > UBA12090 > UBA12090. The sequence goes on along the minus strand of CAKKRH010000032.1, from coordinate 32,128 downwards.
TCGTAAGTTGCGTGCTCATTAAGGAGTCTAAAAAATGCGCGATAAAATTATTGATATTATTAACGACGCCATTCACATCAAAGAAGAAATTCTGCATAATCAGATAGAAAATATCATTAAGGCCGCTAAGTTGATTATCGCTTGTTACAAGGCCAAGGGTAAGGTTTTGATTTTTGGTAATGGTGGCTCGGCCGCGGATGCCCAGCATATCGCGGCTGAATTTGTGGGACGATTCCAAAAGGAAAGGCCGGGCCTGGCGGCGATAGCCTTAAATACCAACACCTCAATCCTTACCGCGGTGAGCAATGACTACGGATATGAGATAGTTTTTGCCCGGCAGGTAGAGGCCTTAGGTGAAAGCGGCGATGTGGCTATAGGCATATCTACCAGCGGAAAGGCCAAGAATGTGATTATGGGGATAAAAAAGGCCAGGGAGATGGGGCTTAAGACGATGTGTTTTTCCGGAGCCACAGGCGGAGAGTTAAGTAAGGCCGCTGAGCTTTCTTTTATTGTTCCTTCTCTGGTTACCGCCAGGATACAGGAAGCGCATATTACCATAGGGCATATTATTTGTGAGTTAGTTGAGGATGAGCTCTTTAGAGTAAGCAGCAAATAAGAATAATTGATAGTTTATGGTTAATAGCTTATAACTTATGGAATATGCCAGGCAAGATAAAGACTAAGAAAGAGCTTAAGGATATAATTTCTTCTCTGAATAAGCAAGGCAAAAGAATTGTTTTTACCAACGGTTGTTTTGATATCCTGCATTACGGACATATAAAGTACCTTCAGGATGCTAAGGGCCTGGCAGATGTGTTAGTTCTCGGTTTAAATAGTGATTCTTCGGTAAAAAAGATCAAAGGTCCGGCCCGGCCGATAAACAAACAGCTTGACCGGGCCCGGGTATTGAGCGCTTTATCCTGCGTGGATTATCTGACTATTTTTTCCGAGGATACCCCGTTAGGATTGATAAGGTTGATTCAGCCGGATGTGTTAGTTAAGGGAGGAGATTGGCAGACAGAAAAGATTGTGGGGGCGGATTTTGTAAAGGCGCGCGGAGGAAAGGTTTTGGCCATACCTTATATCAAGGGATATTCCACAACTAAACTGATAAATAAAATACATTCATCCCGTCTTTTCTAGCATTAGGTGGTATTACCGCGCGAGAGATATGGCGGGGCGAATTAGACGCCTCCTATGGATAAGGGTATATTACGGATTATTGATGCCAACTTGAACCGGATTTTAGAGGGTTTACGGGTTTGCGAGGAAATAACCCGCTTTGTAGTTTTAGATAAGAATTTAACTTCGCGTTTTAAAAATCTGCGCCATAATGTGGCGGGCTTGAGCGGGAAATGGAAGATTAAAGATGTCCGGCTCTTAGATTCCCGCGACAGCCTTAAAGATGTAGGCAAACCTTCAATTAAAGAAGAGTTAAAGAGGCGTAATTTTCAGGATATATTCTTCGCGAATATTCAGAGGGCCAAAGAATCGGCCAGAGTTTTAGAGGAATTTTCCAAGCTAGAAAATAAATCTCGCCCCTTATCCAACGTAGGGAAGGGGCGGGATAAAAAGATATCCGCGGGCTTTAAAGATATCCGTTACCGGTTATATCAGATTGAAAAAGATTCAGATAAGAGAATTAGGAATATACGCGGTAATCGACACTTCGACCTTGCTCAGTGTAAACCGCGCCGCCGGCACAAAAAGATCGCTCATTAATATAGCCGAAAGCTGCGTCCGGGCAGGAGTTAAAATAATTCAACTTAGGGATAAAACCGATGATGTCCGGGGATTTTATCGGAATGCCATTTTGATCAGGAAGACTACAAAAGGAAAGGCTTTATTCATCATTAATGACCGCTTGGATATCGCTAAGCTGGTTAATGCCGACGGTCTGCATATCGGACAGGATGATCTACCGGTAGAAGCTGTCCGCGGATTGCTTGGTCCGGGAAAAATCATCGGGAAATCCTGCCATAGCCTCGCGCAGGCAGTCGCGGCCGAGAATGAAAAGGTTGATTATATCAGCGTGGGCCCGATTTTCTCAACTCCCACAAAGCCGGATTATCAGGCCGTGGGTTTACAACTATTGAAAAATGTTCTTTCCAGGGTTAGCCTCGCGGTTACGGCTATCGGGGGAATTGATAAAAATAACATAGGATTAGTAAGAGGATCAGGAGCCAAAAATATCGCCGTGGTGCGGGCAATTTGTGAAGCCGGAAATATTGAAAAAGCAATAGATGGTTTAAAGAGCGAGATGATAAATATAAACCTAACCCCCAACCTCTAACCTCTAACCTCTAAAACTATGACTCAATTAGAATTAGCATTGAATAATAAATCCTCCGAACTGATGGAAGCGGTATCTAAAAAGGAAGGGGTAAGTATTTCTTTTTTGAAGAAGGGTATCGCTTCGGGGATAATTGTTATTCCTAATAATAAAAAACGTCGGATTAAGAAACCATGCGCGATTGGTAAAGGCTTGTCTACTAAAATAAACGTGAATATCGGGACATCCGGCGATGAAATTGATGTCGGCGATGAGCTTCAAAAGTTAAAGGTATCGGTTTCAGTCGGCGCGGATACGGTAATGGATTTAAGCGTAGGCGGAGATATCCCTAAAATAAGAAAAACTCTGATTAAGGATTCGGATATTCCTTTTGGTACCGTTCCTATATATGAGGCGGCTCAAAGCGCGGCTAAAAATAAAGGTTCTCTGCTTAAGATGACTGCCGAGGATATCCTGGGGGTTATTCGTTCTCAGGCCGAAGACGGAGTGGATTTTATGACTATCCACTCCGGAGTTACTCAAAAAACAGCCGCGTTGGTTAAGAAAAGTCCGCGTGTTTTGGATATCGTCAGCCGGGGAGGGGCGATATTAGCCAACTGGATGTTTAACAATAAAAAAGAAAACCCGTTTTATGAGTGTTTCGATGAAATCCTGGATATCGCGTATGAGTATGATGTTACCTTAAGTTTGGGCGATGGACTAAGGCCGGGTTCAATATTGGATGCTACTGATAGCGCCCAGATAGGGGAGTTGAGGCTTTTGGGAAAACTCGCCCGGCGTTCACGAAAAAGAAATGTCCAAGTGATGATTGAGGGGCCGGGACATGTGCCTTTGGATCAGATTCAAAAAAACATAGACCTCCAAAAAAAGCTTTGCGACAACGCCCCATTTTATGTTTTAGGGCCGCTGGTAACTGATATCGCTTCAACCCGGGACCACATCTCGGGGGCTATCGGAGGGGCGTTAGCGGCAAGCCTGGGCGCGGATTTTCTATGCGTGGTCAGCCCGGCCGAACATTTAAGGCATCCTTCGGTGGATGATGTGAGGGAAGGGGTGATTGCCTCGAGGATTGCCGCTCACAGCGCGGATATTGTTAAAGGGGTTAAGGGCGCCTTAAGCTGGGACAGGGAAATGTCTTTGGCCAGAAAAAAAAGGGATTGGGATAAACAGATATCCTTGTCAATTGACCCGGAAAGAGCCCGGGAATATCGCCATAGCTCTAAACCGAAAGTCGAGGATGTCTGCACTATGTGCAGTGAGTTTTGTTCGATAAAATTAGTTGAGGAATGTGTGCGGGTGTAATTCAGTGGTAGAATGGCAGCTTCCCAAGCTGTTTATGGCGGTTCGATTCCGCTCACCCGCTCTTTTACCGTTTGTAAATTTAGCCAAGATGCTCAATAAAAGATTTAAAAGATATTTTCTCTCGACTGTCATCTGCTCCTTGTTAACTGTTTTATCAGGCTGTGCCACGGTTGAGTTAGCCCCCCGGCAGGCCGCGTTGTCCGTGCCTCAAAAAACAATACAACCGTCGCAAGTGCTGTATCACCGCGTCCAAAAGGGTCAGACCTTGTGGAGGATTGCCAGGATTTACGGGGTTAGTATCGAGGAAATCCTCAAGGCTAATGCTATCGCTGATTCAACTCTCATTGCCAGCGGACAGTCAATTCTTATCCCTGATAAACATAGAGCGCTTTCCATGGATTCATTGAATACCGGTGTGCCGGAAGATTTTATCTGGCCGGCGAAGGGTAAAATTGTCAATGGCTTTGGGGATAAAATCGGGAATTCACCCAGCAAGGGCCTTACCCTGCGCCTATACGCGCAATCCGATATTGTGGCTTCAGCTTCAGGAAGGGTTGTTTTCGCGCAAGATAAATTCAGCGGTTATGGAAAGACCATAATTATTTCTCATCCTGAGGGCCTGATGAGTGTTTACGCTTTATTGTCGCGTATATTAGTCAAGCCGGGTGATTATATAACCCGCGGGATGGCTATCGCTCAATGCGGCGGATTAATGCATTTTCAGATAAGGAAAGGCTGCATCTCGCAAAATCCTTATTATTATTTATCGCGTTAGATACGCAATTATATGGAATTCTACGGACGCCAAGATTTGTTAGAGCTTTTGAATAAGCGCTCTGAAGCCTTAAGTAAGGGTTATAGGCAGAATATGGCCATAATCGGCGCGGAGCTGATTGGAAAAACCTCTCTGCTTAAGCATTGGCTTTCTCAATACTGCGATACGCGCGTCGTTACGGTGTATATAGAGATCAGGCATGAAGAGGCAAATTCTTTCAGGGAGAGATTTATCGGGAACCTTTTTTTCTCTTTTCTCAAAAACAGCCATAGCGGACTGAAGGATGATATGGCTTTTCTTTTGGAAAGGTGCGCTAAGTACATCCCTAAGACGACATCTTTTGCCAGAAAGATCCTTTCTGAGAGATACGTTGGGAGAACTGATATAGTATTCGCTCGACTGCTTGAGCTGGTAGAGCAATTTAACGCTGAGAGCGGAAAATGCTGCGTTTTAATCCTGGATGAATTTCATCTTTTGGCTTCAGTGCCGCCTAAAGATATTTACGCCTCCTGGCGTAAGCATATCATGCTTAATAAAAATACAATGTATGTCCTGCTCAGCTCAAAGAAAGAGCTCGCCCGGAAGATTTTGGCTGAGGACCTGGCTCTCCTGTTTGGGAATTTTGAGAAAATAGATTTGCAGCCGTTTGATAATAAGACAAGTAGTGCTTTTATCCGCGGCAAACTTAAATCCCTGAACGTTTCAGAGCAGATTCTATCTTTTATCGTAAATTTGAGCGAGGGAAAACCTTTTTATCTTAATGCCGTTTGTGATGCTCTTATGAGCTATTATCTTAAAAGCGCGCGCGAGGCAAAGCTTACCTTCGACTTTTTCGTCAGGTCGCAGGAGGACATTTTTATCGGCGAGTGGGGTATCTTGAACAGGCGTTTTTTAAGCCTGATCCAGCAAGTGGACGCGGTGTTTACAGACGCGGCTGTCTTTAGCGTCTTAACCGCCCTTGCCTCTGGAAAAAATAGTATTTCCGATATCGCCCGTAAATGCGCCAAGCCGAAAAAACATGTTTCTTCGATTTTGAATAAGCTTTACGAGGAGGATTATATATCCAGGAATGCCGATGTGTATATTTTAGATGACGCCTTATTCGCTCTTTGGCTTAGGCGCGTGTACGCGAAGAAAACAGGCGTCTTTACTACGGAGCCTGAAAAAGAGAGAGAGCTTTTTAAGCATGAGTTAGAGTCTATGTTTACGGATTTTCGTGATGCCCAGACCAAGGAAATCTCCCAGCGGCTGGTGGAATTATTCGGCAAGTTTAACAATGAATCAATTGAAGTCCATAAAAAACGCCTGCGTCTGAATCTCTTTAAGGAAATAAAGCTGTTGGATCTTGGCACGGCTAAACAGCCCGGCAAAGGAATAGTCGCCAGGTGCCCCGGAGCGGTTTGGATAGCCGGTTTTAAAGAGGATAGAGCCAGGGAAGAAGATATGATTGAGTTCATCGACTTCTGTAAGAGATTTAAATACGGTAAAACTCAAAGCCAAAAAAGGATATTTATCGCCCTTAATGAGATAGACGCTAATGCCAGCCTGATTGCCAAGGAAGAAAAGATTTCTACTTGGGATACGGCCCTGCTTAATTCTTTATTTGATATTTACGGTAAGCCAAGGATTGTATAGCTGCTGCTTTAGGTAGTGTGTAATCTATAATGAAAATCATAGTTTTAGCTGATACCCATATACCGGAAAGAGCCCAAGATTTACCGCAGCAGATCTATGATGATTTAAAGGATGCCGATCTCATACTTCATGCTGGAGATATTATTTCTTTGGATTTCTTAAAAAAATTAGAGAAAATCGGTAAAATAAAAGCGGTCCAGGGAAATATGGATGAACCCGCTTTAAAGGACAAGTTGCCCTTAAGGGAAGTTATCAAAATTGGTAAATACGTGATATGCCTTACCCATGGCCGGGGGAGCCCTTTCAACCTTACTGAACAAGTACATAATGAATTTTTGAAAGAAAAACCGAGCATTATAGTTTTCGGGCATTCCCATAAACCTTTAAATATGCGCAAAGACGACATATTATTTTTTAATCCCGGCAGTCCCACGGATAAAATCTTCAGCGATACTAATTCTTACGGGATAATTACTATCGGCGATAGCCTTGAGGCGAAGATAGTGAAGGTATAAAATGAATTACAATCACCAATCACCAATTTCCAATAACCAAATAATAACCAATAACCAATAACCAATAACCAATAACCAATAACCAATAACCAATCACCAATTTCCAATTTCCAATAACCAAATAATAACCAATAACCAAGTACTAAATGTTTGGTTATTGGTTATTAATAATGATATGGACAGACTCTGGGCTCCCTGGCGCATAGGCTATATCAGCAATTCCAAGAAAACAAAAGGATGTCTTTTTTGCGGGGTTTCTCAGAAGAAGACAGATAAGAAGAATTTGGTGATTTATCGCTCCAGGCATGTCTTTTCCATCCTAAATAAATTCCCTTATAATAACGGACACCTAATGATTTGTCCTTATAGGCACATAAAGGACCCGGGTCAGCTTAATGCCGATGAAATATTGGATTTATTCGCTGTCTTGAACAAAATGCGGCTTTTGCTCAAACGCGCGCTTAGGCCGGATGGTTTTAATATAGGAATGAATATCGGCAGGGTCTCCGGAGCGGGCATACCCAATCATCTTCACCTGCATATCGTTCCCCGCTGGAAGGAAGATAATAATTTTATGCCGGCATTATTTTCTACCAAGGTAATATCTCAATCTCTGGAAGAACTATATGACAATCTGCGCGAAAGAATTTGAGAATAAGTATCTGGCAGGCTATGCCATGAAAAGCTGTTTATCCCGGGGGAGGACGCATAAAGAAAAAGAGCATCCTTACCGCGGCTGTTATCAGCGGGATAGGGATAGGATAATACATTCCGCGGCCTTTCGCAGATTAGAATACAAGACCCAGGTATTCGTAAACTATGAAGGCGATTATTACCGCACCAGGCTTACCCACACCCTGGAAGTTTCCCAGATAGCCAGAACCATCGCTTCAATATTGCGCTTAAATACCGATTTGGTTGAGGCGATTGCCTTGGCTCATGACTTAGGCCATGCCCCTTTCGGCCATTCCGGGGAGGAAGTATTGGATGATCTGATGGCGGATTCGGGAGGGTTTAATCATAATCTGCAGGGCTTAAGAATAGTGGATGTTTTAGAAGAGAGATATCCCGACTTCTCCGGGTTAAATTTAAGCTGGGAGGTGAGAGAGGGCATAGTTAAGCATTCCTCTTTTCATGACTTGCGCCCTGAAGGGGGAGATTTTGATTATAAGATGCCCAGCCTGGAAACTCAGGTGGTAGACATTGCCGATGAAATAGCGTATAATAACCATGACCTTGACGATGGTTTGACTTCCGGCCTGCTTGAAGAATCCGGGTTAAGAAGTAAAAAACTGTGGAAACTGGCTGAGCGCGGTGTGAGGCACCGCTATGGAAAGTTAAAATCCCAGATAAGAAAATATCAGATAATCCGCGCGATGATCGATACGCAGGTAACTGACCTGATAGAGGAAACTAAGAGCAGAATAAAGAAGGCCGGGGTAAAATCCGTAGAGGACTGCCGCGGCCTTGAGTATAAGCTGGTCTCCTTTAGTAAAGAGATGGAATCCGTAAGGCTTCCCCTCAAGGATTATTTGACGGATAGTTTGTATCATCATTACCGGGTGGTGCGGATGTCTATTAAAGCCAAACGTTTTATCCGGGAACTTTTTGAGGTATATCTGAATAACCCGCGGCAGCTGCCGCGGGAGCAGGCCGATAAGATTTCTGACGCTGGCGGATCCGCCTCCGGAGGAAAATACGGTGAAGATAAAAAAAGGGTCATCTGTGATTATATCGCCGGGATGACCGATAGGTACGCTTTAGATGAGTATAAAAAATTATTTGATCCTTACGAAAAAGTATAAAGCGGCACTTTCCACGATTCATACGGTATACCGCCTGATAAATTCGACGTATGATCTGAAAAATCTGATTTTGCGTTTAGCCAGGCTTACCTGCCAGACATTATCCGCGCGTAATTGCGCGATTGTTATTCTTGATCCCGCCAACAAGAAGGTTATCCTGAAATGCGCTATCCGCCACAACGCCAAATGCGTAGTCAGTAAAAACTCGAAGGTATTTAATTCGCTGGAGAGGCGGGTCATCCGTAAGTCTCAGGCCTGCCGCAGCGGTTTTAAATTAGCCGTTCCTTTGATAGCCGACGATTTAATAGGAATGATTATTTTGGATAATAGAAAAGATAATAAGCCGTTTGATTCCTATGACCAGGAAATATTAATGACTTTAGGCGAGCAGGCAGTCATCGGTATCCGCAACTTGCAGCTTTATGAAGAGCAACAGAAGATAATTCTGGGCAGCATTAAATCCCTGGTAACTTTATTTGACACCCGGGTGCCCTGCGCCTATACCCATAGCCCGTATTTCAGCCGTTTGGTGTGCGCTATCGGAAGGGAGATGCATCTGGATGAGAAAGGAATTCAGAGCCTGAAATTCGCCAGCCTGCTTCACGACGCCGGAAAAGTGGATATACCTATAGAGATTCTCACCAAATCCAGCCAGCTTACCGAGAAAGAGCTTTCTATTATCAGAGGCCATCCGGTAAGAGGGGTAAAAATTCTCAGGCACCTTGAAGCCATTAGGCCGGCTATACCGATAATTCTGCATCATCATGAAAAATTTAACGGCACAGGATATCCTTCCAGGCTTAAAAAGGGGCAGATTCCTTTAGGGGCAAGGATTATGGCCGTGGCTGATGCCTTTGAGGCCATAGTCTACGGCAGGCCTTATCGGGAAAGGGTGGGAATAAGTGATGCCCTCAAAGAGATAAAACATAAATCCGGAACGCAATTTGACCCCAACGTGGTTGACGCTTTTTTAAGGGCGATAAAGAAGTTTGATTTAAGAAAATACTTGCGGAGTGGATAAGTTTGGAGGTATAATAATAAATTAAATATCAAAAACTAAAATTACAGATTAATCCCGGATTTTGCAATAGGAATGCGGCACCGAGACGCCAAAGAAGGATGCAGATTTGGCAGAAAAAAGTGCGCGCATACTTTTAGTATGTAAGCGCTTTTTTCTGACGAAGATGCGCCCTTATTTGGCGGCGAATGCCATTACTATTGCAAATTCCGGGATAAAGCGCGAAATTAAATAAAAAGACCAGTAACTGTAAACGGCAAGCGGAGTGGATATAAGCCTGCTAATTTTGGTATTCATTTGTGGTATTTGTTTTTTTAATATTGATATAGAGGGGGAATATGCAGAAAAATAATTCTGAGCAATTGGAAATGTTTAAGACGGATGAGGAGGCCTCCGGAAGTCAAGGCGTCTCAGGGAGAAATCCTTTACATCTTAATAAAATACGCGGTTATCAAAAGTTCGTATATACCTTCGTGGCATTTATTTTTGTTTCTTTGGTTTCATTTTCTTTCGGGGTTGAAAAAGGAAAGAAGCACCTCGCCGGGATTACGCCGATGGGGATGGAGCCGGCTTTTTTGCCTAAGGGTGAGCCGACATCTCTTACCGTGGAAGCTGGCCAGTTTCCCTCCAAACAAGGGCCGATCCTGTTGGTAAATAAAAATACAACCTTTCCTCAAGGGATAGGTGGTCCGACTACGCTCACCACAAGAAAGTCTGTTTCGCTGGACAAAAGCAGAGAAAAAGTTAATCTTCAGGCCAAGCCGGATAGTAAAGAACTTCTCCAGAAAAATTTCACTATCCAGGTGGCCAGTATTTCTAAGAGCAAAAATGTAAGCAAAGAATTATCAAAATTAAGGAGTAAAGGTTATACCGCTTTTAGCTTAACTAAAGGAAAATATACCGTGATTTGCGTGGGAAGGTTTAACGCCAGGGAAGACGCCCAGATTAATCTTGTTAAAATGAAAAACAGTTATCCCGATTGTCAAATAAGGAGATTATAAAATGTCAATACACCCTTCATTAGCTTTATCTTTAAAAGGAAGAAAGCAAAGGTCGGTCTTAAAGCGTGTCGAGAGAATGAAGTATTTTATGGATAAGGGTTCTTTTAACCAGGAGAGCTCTGTTTTCGGCCTGCCCAAGATAAAGGTTCTAAAGATAAAGGTGGTAAAGAAAGAAAAAGCTGAAGGTGCTGCCGCCCCCGCAGCCGCGGGTACAGCCGCGGGGACAGCTTCCGCTAAAACCGCTAAATCCGCCAAGACAGCAAGTCCCGCGGCCAAAACCACCAAATAGCTACCACTAAAAAGCGGTAGCTATTTAATAACCAATAACCAAAATAAACAAAAGAGCGGCGTAACTTTTCCCCGCTCTAAAGGGCGGGGTTTGAACGCGGCCGAATTATCAATAACCGAACGTTTGATAATTGGTGATTGGTTATTATTTGATTATTAGAAATTGGTTATTTGGTTTTTGTGCTGCGCTAAGAAAAGAGAGCAATTGTGGCCTTTATTTTATCCATGGCGGTTTTTTTTTCCGCGGTAGTCATCCATGAGTTCGCGCACGGCCTGGTAGCTTTTTGGCTGGGGGATAAAACCGCTAAATACGCCGGCCGTCTCACCTTAAACCCTCTTGCCCATATAGACCCTTTCGGGACACTGCTTTTGCCTATACTTCTTACTATTTCTAAATCGCCAGTAGTATTTGGCTGGGCCAAGCCGGTGCCGATAAATTACTGGGGCCTAAGAAATCCTAAGAGAGATATTCTTTGGGTGGGCCTGGCCGGCCCATTATCCAACATAGCGATAGCTCTTATTCTGAGCCTGGTAATAAAAAGTATCAGCCTGCCTATAATTTTACTATATTTGCTTAAACAGGCAATAGTAGTGAACCTGGTCCTGGCAGTATTTAACCTTACGCCTATTCCGCCATTAGACGGTTCACGCGTAGTAATCAGCCTGCTTCCGGCAAGTGTTGCCGGAAAATATGCCTCTATTGAGCGCCACGGTTTTATAATTTTATTCGTGCTTTTATATCTCGGTTTCTTTGATCGCGCGATTTATCCTATAGTTAAGATAATTCTTAATTTTATAAATCTTCCTTAAAAAGCGCGCAATTACGCAATAAAGGTTGTGCGTTGTTCAGCCTAAAGTTCCGCGTAGACTTCTGCGGTTACTATGAAAAAGATAACGGTTAATTTGGGGAAAGAAAGCTATTCTATAGTTATCGGTTATGATATTTTTAGGTTTCTGCCGCGGTATCTTAAGTCATTACACCTGCCGCGGGAAATATTTATTATAACCAATAATCGCGTTCAAAAATACTATGCCAAAAAATTAAATCAGAGCCTTAAGCAAGGAGGATTTTCGACCAAATTTTATCTCACCATAGACAGCGAAAAGGCCAAATCAATCAATAACGCGGCAAGGATTGCCGAAAACCTGGCTTTTTACGCGAAACAGAAAAAGATAACTGTTCTTGCTTTAGGGGGAGGGGTGATTGGGGATTTGGCCGGTTTTATTGCCAGCATATACAAGCGCGGCGTGCCCTTGGTCCAGGTTCCCACCACTCTTCTGGCCCAGATAGACTCAAGCATTGGAGGAAAAACGGCCATTGATTTGCGCATTGCCAAAAATCTGGTCGGGACGTTTTATCAGCCCAAGCTGGTTTTCTGCGACTTAAGCGTGTTGGAAACCTTAGACAAGAGACAGACGCGCGCCGGTTTATCCGAGGCCATCAAGTACGCGGCAATCAAGGATGAGGGATTATTTAATTTTCTGGAGCAGAATTATCACTCGGTATTTTCCAGGGACAGGCAGACTCTGGAGCATTTAGTCTACGCGTGCGCCAAAATCAAGGCTGAAATTGTTGAGCTTGATGAAAAGGAAGAAAAGGGTTTAAGGACAATTTTAAATTTCGGACATACTATCGGACACGCCATTGAGGCGGCAGGCGGTTATAGCAGATATAACCACGGAGAGGCAATTGCCTTAGGCATGTTGGCGGCTTCCCAAATGAGCGAGAATTTAGGCCTGCTTTCAGCGTCAGTTTGCCAGCGGATATCCGCTTTGGTTGCCGGTCTGGGGCTTCCCCTTGAGGTAAGCGGAATCAGGGAAGAAGATGTGTTGCGGGCCTACAGGCTGGATAAAAAGTTTATCGGCAGATTAAACCGTTTTGTTCTGCTTAAAGGAATAGGCAAGGCGGTTATCTCTAAAAATATCCCCGAGAAAATAATCTATAACGCGGTAAAAGAGCTTTTTGTGTCTTAAATGAAAAGATAGATACAGCATTTCTATTTGTTCTCTATTTCAAGCATAGAAATAATATCTTGGATGGTATGCGTTAACCAAAAAGGTATTTAAGCCAATCAACTGAAGTCCAGAAGCTTAGAGGCAGATATATTAAAGGCTTTGGCTATTTTCTCTAAGGTGTCAATCTTTATAGCGGGAGGTTTTCTGCTTTCTAATAATTGGATATGTTTATAATCTACTTCGGCTAATTCAGATAGTTTTTCCTGCGTGTAGTTATATTTCTTCCTTAGTTGTCTTATCTTTAGTCCAAGTTCAAACCTAATATTTTTACTCATAACAGGCAATATTGTCCCATATCTTTATTTCTCTTGACACCGCATATATACGGTGTTACATTGTTTGCGTTAACAAATGATTGTAGCCTTAGGTTAAAAATTACCGAATTAATAAGAACTAAACGTCTCTTAAATAGAGAAAGGAGGCGGTGGGTAGTTAATTAAAAACAAAGACGAACAAAAATTGTAACTCCAGGGGAGGAAGAGACGAAAAAGATATTAGCAGTAAAATTCTAATTTAAAGGAAAAGGGGGATATGAAAAATGAGAGTAAAATTGATGATCCCAGCTTTAGTGTTGCCTGTGTTATTTTTGACTGGATGTGCCACGATCGTAGGTAAAGATGTGTTTCCGCTGACGATTAATAGTAATCCGGATGGAGCAAATATTGTTATTGTAGATGAAAGCGGGAAAAAGATGTTTTCAGGAACAACGCCAACTACTGTCTCGTTGGCCGCCGGCCAGTCTTATTTTCACGCAAAAGACCTACAGTATCACTTTCTCAAAACCTGGATATACTGAACAATATACTACAGTTAAAGCAACTTTAAGCGGCTGGTATTTTGGTAACATTCTTTTTGGTGGTCTGATTGGTTTGCTAATCGTTGACCCAATATCAGGTAAAATGTATAAATTACAACCTGATGTTACCGCGAATCTTTCCCAAAAATTAGCCCTGAATACAGAGCAACCGACATTGAAAATTATGACATTGGGTCAAGTTCCCGAACATCTTAGGAAATATTTAGTTAAAATTAATTAATAGTTGCCGGAGTCCGATAGAAAAAAGGGGAGGATTCTATTTTTTGACAGCGACAGGGGTGTGTATCGGGAGTGCGTAAAATAAGCAAAGGATATTGTAGCTAAATTTAATTGTGCTATACTGCGTAGTATGTATTGCGTACTACGCAGTATTTTTTATGCCCAAATTACGCAGAATCTTTATGCTTTAGAGCAAAATAATTTCCTCCAAGCCGCTATTCATGCTTATTACAAAACGAGATAATTTCAAAGATTTTCTTGACAATACATTAAAAATAGTGTAAATTATAAATGAGGGACTAATATATGTATGAAGTATTGTCTTATGAAGATAGCAGAGGGAATTGTCCCGCGGACGAGTTTTTAGATAATTTACCCATTAAGATACGCGCCAAGATAGAGAAGTGGATAGAAAAACTCGAGGAAGAAGGGCCGAATTTGACCAGGCCATTCGCGGATGTTGTTAGGGGGAAGATCCGGGAGCTTAGAGTTGTTTTTGGCTCAAACCATTATCGGTTTTTATATTTTTTCTTTGGTAAGAAGATTATTCTCACACACGGCTTTTTAAAAAAAACCGATAAGGTTCCCGCGGGAGAGATTGAAAGGGCAGAACGAATAATGGGAGATTTTTTTCAAAGATATAAAGGGGGTGAAATTGAGTTATGAGAGGCCTAAGAAAATTTAGAGACAAGCTAAGGGAAGATCTGAAAAACCCAGAATTTAAAAAAGCGTTTGATGAAGAAGAGACTTACGCTTCTTTAGCTATTCAAACCGCTAAGATTAGACAAAAGGAAGGATTAACTCAACGGGAATTAGCTAAGCGCTTACACACTACCCAACAAACAGTGTCCCGGTTAGAGGATATTCACAACAGAAGTTATTCTTTAGGGACATTAATAAAGCTGGCGCGGGCGTTGAATAAGCATTTAAAGGTTGAATTTGTTTAAGGTCGTATTATGTTAACCCGTCCGCCGAAGGCGAGACCTCACCGTAGGCGGGCAGGGCGAAGCGCAGGGGTGACGAAGGCAAGTGCTTATAATACGCAGATACAAGGGTGTTGGGTTGTGCTGATAATATCCCCGAGAAAATAATCTATAACGCGGTAAAAGAGCTTTTTGTGTCTTAACCGCAGACGCGGTTTTTGCCTTGGTGTTTAGCGCTGTAGAGGGCTTTATCGGCGTATTCAAGAAGCGAATCTTTGCTCGCGCCGTCTCCAGGGCAGGCGGCTACTCCTAAGCTTACGGTAAGTTTTCGGTTGGGAAATATTTCTTGCCTGCGGAAATCGCTTTGCTCTACAGATATCCTTATTTTCTCGGCAATAACGCTGGCTTCCTGTTTAGTGGTCTGAAGTAGCAGTACCGCGAATTCTTCTCCTCCGTAACGGTAAATCGTATCTTGTTTTCTCGCTGAGCCATTCAATATTCTGGCTATCTGAATAAGTATCTGATCTCCTTCCTGGTGTCCCAAGGTATCGTTGTAGACCTTAAAATTATCCAAATCAGCCATTATAATACTTAAATTTTGTTTATTTTTCTGAGCCAGGCTTATCTCTTCCTGCAGGCGGGACTGAAAATATCCGTGATTCCAGAGCGAGGTGAGGGAGTCGGTATGGCTTTTGATCAGGGTTTGTTCGTAGAGCTTGGAATTTTCAATGGCCAGGCCGGCCTGGTTGGCAAACATAGTCAGGATGCGGATATTGTCTTTAGTGATTGGTTTATGGGTATAGGGGTTATCCGCGAAAAGGACCCCGATAATCTTGTCTTTGGCTTTGAGGGGAACGGTTACGAATTCCTCTGGACGGAGGATGTTAATTAAGGTGTCTTGCTTACGGGTGTGGATGGTTTCCTGGGTGATATGCAGGGGCATCCCGTCAAGCAGGGTCATTGCCAGTATGCCGCCCTCTTCTTCTTTGAGTGGAAGCCGGATGCCTTTCACAATCTGGTCAAATTGGCTGTGAGCGAGATGTCCCGAAACTTTATAGTTGCTGATTAAATTATCAAGATTTGTTTTCTCCTTTTCTAGGTAGGTCCAGATGCGATTAGCCTCTTCGCCGCTATCCGGGCCGATACCCATTTTTCCCTCTAAAACACCGTCTTTTTCGTTTACTAAAAAAAGCATTGCCCGGTTAAAGCCCAAGCCCACATGGGCAGTTACCGCGGTAAGGATAATATAGAGGATTTCATCTAATTTCAGGGTAGTGCGCATAGCATTGGAGATTTCATAAAGCAAGGAAAGCTCTCCGCGCACCTTTTGTAATTCCTCTTGGGTATCCCTGGGTTTGTCCGTATCCATATTAGGAAATTTGAGGCCGTTATAAGATCCCTAAAAACTCTTATCTTGAAAGATATCTGTATGAGATCCTTCGTCGGGACTTAGGTCCCTCCTCAGGATGAAATTGTTGAAAAATAAGATTTTTCAACAATTTCAATTTAACACAGAGCGCCGGAAAAGTCAAGCTTGACTTAAGCAGTCTGCTAAGTTATAATAATTTCCACACTTTTTTAGTGGAAACTAATCATAAAGGTTAAGGTCAAGGTTTAGGTTGAGTTTGTCTCAACCTAAACCTCAACTTTTTCATTTAAAAATTTAACAATAGGAGGCGTTATTATGGCGCAGGATAAAAAGGCTGTCGCGGAGACAGCACCAATAGTTAAAAAAGAAGATGATCTTAACCGTCAAAAGGCCCTAGAATTGGCCGTGGCCCATATAGAAAAGCAGTTTGGCAAGGGCTCAATTATGAAGCTTTCCAGCGATATAAAGGTGGATGTCGCGGCAATCCCCACAGGCGCGCTTTCTTTAGATTTGGCTTTGGGTATAGGCGGGCTTCCCCGGGGAAGGGTGGTTGAGATTTTTGGCCCGGAATCATCCGGTAAAACCACCCTTACCTTAAGCGTGATTGCCCAGGTCCAGAAGACTAAGGGGGTGGCGGCTTTTATTGATGCCGAGCATGCCTTTGATTCTACCTATGCCAAAAAGGTTGGGGTTAACCTGGATGAGCTGCTTATCTCTCAACCGGATACCGGCGAACAGGCTTTAGAGATCGCGGAGACCCTGGTGCGCTCCAATGCCGTGGATGTGGTGGTGATAGATTCAGTAGCCGCCCTTACCCCCCGGGCGGAGATTGAAGGGGAAATGGGAGACAGTCATATGGGCCTGCAGGCCAGGCTGATGTCTCAGGCCTTAAGAAAGCTTACCGGCGCTATCAGTAAATCCAAGACCTGTATTATTTTTATTAATCAGCTGCGCGAAAAGATCGGGGTTATGTTTGGTAATCCTGAAACTACTCCCGGAGGAAGGGCCTTGAAATTTTATTCTTCGGTCCGCCTGGATTTAAGAAGGAAAGAACAGATTAAATCCGGGGAAACGATTATTGGTAACCGGGTTAAGGCGAAGGTGGTAAAAAATAAAGTAGCCGCTCCTTTCAGGGAGGCGGAGTTTGAAATTCTCTTTGCCGAAGGTATTTCCCGGGCGGGAAGTATCGTGGATACCGCTTCGGAAATGGGTATTTTGCAAAAGTCCGGAAGTTGGTTTGCTTACAACAACGAGAAAATAGGCCAGGGAAGAGACCAGGCAATCCAGTTTCTCAAAAACAGCCCTAAGATGCTTAATGAATTAGAAGATAAAGTTCGTAAGCAGGCTACGGCTAAGCTTAAAGAATAGATGTGGGGAGAAGTTATAAGTGATAAGTTATGAGTGAAGAGGTGGTTTTGAAAACAGAAGCAAAAAATGCGAAATAAAATACGATATCTACTTATCGTTTCGGGTTTGATTGCCGGTGTGATTGTGGGTGGGATTTTGAGCCCCGTGTTTTACAGCGCGTATGCCCAAGAAGGGGGATATCCGGATAGCTTTGAGAAGGCGGTGGAGCTGGTGGCGGAGACGGTAGGTAAGGCCGTAGTATCCATCAGCATTGAGCATACGGAAAAGGTTGGGGCTTCGTCCGCGCGCCGCTATCAATTTGGCGGTCCTCAAGACGGAGGTCAGTTAGAAGATGAGTTTTTCCGCAGATTTTTTGAAGATTTTTTCGGTGAGCTTCCTCAGAGGGAATATAAACAGCTGGGTTTGGGCTCAGGGGTGATTATTGACGCGCGAGGTTATATCCTGACCAATGAACACGTGGTGGCTGAAGCGGATAAAATCACGGTTACTTTACCTGACGGCCGGGAATTTAAGGCTGAGATTAAGGGAGTGGACAAGCGCTCGGATTTAGCGGTGATTAAGATTGAAGGCGGTAATTTCCCCGCGGTAAGATTAGGGGATTCTGACAACTTGAGGATCGGGCAGTGGGTGGTGGCCATAGGCAATCCTTTTGGTTTTGCTATCCATAATCCCGAGCCCACGGTAACCGCGGGCGTGGTCAGCGCTTTGCATCGCTCTTTAGGCAGGATTTCATCAGACAGGGATTATGGCGACCTGATCCAGACCGATGCCGCGATAAATCCGGGTAATTCCGGCGGTCCGCTGGTTAATCTAAAAGGCGAGATAGTCGGAATAAATGTGGCTATATTCTCTACCAGCGGAGGATATCAGGGAGTTGGTTTTGCCGTGCCTTCTAATTCCGCCAAGCGGATTGTCTTGAGGCTTATTGAGGGGAAAAAGGTTATTTACGGGTGGCTGGGAATCAGCATCCAGAATTTAGACGATAAATTAGCCGCTTATTTTGGCTTGGCCGATAAAAAAGGGGTTTTGGTCTCTCAGGTTTTAGAGGACAGTCCGGCCGCCAAGGCGGGAATAAAGAATGGCGATATCATCTTGAAGCTTGACGCAAAAGAGACAAATAATGCCAATGTCCTGCTTAAAATAGTGGGAAACAGCGAGCCGGGAAACAAAATTAAACTGGACATGCTCAGAGACAAAAAACCTTTATCTTTAAACGCGGTTATCGGCAGCCGGCCTGAAAATATTGACGAGGCGGGTAAACCTGCCGCCCGCGAAACGTCGTCAGATTATTGGAGAGGGATTAAGGTTGAGGCGATTACTCCGGATTCAGCCGGGAAATCGCGCTTAGGCGATTACGCCCGGGCAGCGGTTGTGGATGTTCAGCCGGATAGTCCGGCTGAAGAGGCAGGAATAGTCTCCGGAGATGTGATTTTGGAAATTAACCGGATTTATATTGACAATATTATTACCTACAAAAAGGTAATTCAGGCCGCCAAAGGCGATTGTTTGGTGCGCACTGTCCGGGGTTTCTTTGTGATTAAGAGTGAATAGGGATTTATCCCGCACTCTCAGACTGTGCCAAATGAGCATTTTTTTACGGATAGGCGGGACATTCTTGTCTCGCTCTCGACGAGGCGTGGCTGGAAAACCCCGCCTCAGCCGTAAGAGAAAAAGCAATTATGACTCGGTCTGTTTGCGCCAGGGAGCGGTTTGCTGTGGGCTGTGGTAAGAAAGCGCGGGATAAATCATCCGGGCGTAATTATGTCTGGCGCCTGCTGAAGCTAAGGCCGCGCTCTGAATTGGAGCTTCGGGGTAAGCTTAAGTTTAAAAATTTTGAAGCCGCGCTGATTGATGAGTTAGTAAGATATTTTAAAGAAAACGGCTATATTAATGACCGGGAATTCGCTAATTTCTGGATAGAAGGCCGCCTGAGTAAGCCGTTGGGCTTCAAGGCAATTCAGCGGGAGCTTGAATTAAAAGGGGTATCTGACGAGCTTATTCGGGAGCTGATTAGTTTAAAGAAAAAAGAGGTTAATGAGGTCTGCCTGGCGCGGGAATTAACCCAAAGGCAGTTTAATAAACTTAAAGAAAGAAAAGAGCCGGCTGAGAAAATTAAGCCCAAATTATACGGCTATCTCACCCGCCGCGGCTTTTCCCGCGAAACCATAGCCAAGGTGATGGATATGCCGGAGATTTAATCAAACGCCCCTTATTTTAATTGTAAAGGTTAAGGCTCAGGTTTAGGTTAAGAGAGATAAATGAATAGCGATCCAAAATTCCTTGTTTGACGTTTACAAAGTCTGGGGTCATTAATTACAGATGAATACGGATATATTACGTAAAAGATATCTTGATTTTTTCGCCAAAAGAGCGCATAAGCTTATACCTTCAGCTTCGCTTGTTCCCGTGGATGACCCTACGGTGCTTTTTACTTCCGCTGGGATGGCCCAATTCAAGAATGAATTTATGGGGCAGGTTTCAGATTTTAACCGGGCAGTCAGCTGTCAACGTTGTTTGAGAACCGATGACCTGGATAAGGTGGGGGTAACCGCATGTCACCATACTTTCTTTGAAATGCTGGGTAATTTTTCTTTTGGCTCCTACTTTAAAGAAGAGGCAATTCTCTGGGCCTGGGAATTTCTGACCGAAGAGTTAAAGCTTAAGCCTGAAGTGCTCTGGGTTTCGGTGTATCAGGATGATGCCGAGGCCCGCGCTATTTGGAGCAAAAAGGTCAATTTTCCCAAGGAGAGGATTGTTCGCTTAGGAGCCAAAGATAATTTCTGGCCGGCTAATGCCATTGAAGACGGCCCCAACGGGCCGTGCGGCCCGTGCTCGGAGATTTTTTTCGATTATGGGCTTGATGCCGGCTGTAGAAAGCCGGATTGTGGTCCGGCTTGCTCCTGCGGCCGGTTTGTGGAGATTTGGAATCTGGTCTTTACCCAGTTTAACCGCCTTGCCAAAGGAGTCCTAGAGCCGCTTCCCAATAAGAACATAGATACCGGTATGGGTTTAGAGCGAATGGCCTCAGTCCTGCAGGGAGTCAAAAGCAACTTTGAAATTGATATCTTCAAGCCCATAATTAAAGCCATTCTTAGCTATCCGCTATCCGCTATCCGCTATCCGCTGATCAATGCCATCGCTGACCACATTCGAGCGATTGTTTTCGCTATTTACGACGGGGTCATTCCTTCTAATGAAGAAAGAGGATATGTGGTCCGTAAACTTATCCGTAAATCCGGGTTTCACGGACATACCCTGGGAATAAAAGAGCCGTTTCTGTATAAACTAACTCCGATTGTGGCGGATATTTTCTTTGGGGTTTATCCGGAGTTAAAGGCTAAAGCAAAAAATATTGCCGAGGTTATAAATACTGAGGAGAAGAATTTTATCTCGGTTTTAAAAGATGCCCCGAGGATTTTGAAAAATGAATTTAAGGATGCTTCATCCGGCCTTGAGTCTAGCGGGCATACCGCTTTTAAGCTTTATGATACTTACGGCATACCTTTTGAAATTACCAAAGCCTGGGCAAAAGAGAATAGCTTTGAAATTAATGAAGCAGAATTTAATCAGGATTTAGAAAAACAGAAAGAACGTTCCAAAAAATCCAGTAAAATCAGCCGGGGGATTTTTACCGCAAGCGCCTTGATTTCCAAATTGGAAGAAACAAAATTTTCAGGCTATCAAAAGCTTTCTCTGAAAGAAGCCGGGATTTTAAAGATAATTAAGGATGGTGAAGTGGTCCGGTCGGTTGGCCGGGGAGAACCCTGCGAGATTGTTTTGGATAAAACCCCTTTTTACGCGGAGTCCGGAGGGCAGGTCGGCGATCAAGGCAGAATCATAAAAGGAAACAGCGTTTTTGAGGTAGAGGATACCCAAAAAGAAGGAAAGGTGTATCTGCATCGCGGCACCTTGAGCGCGGGGAAACTAAAAAGCGCTGATTTGGTTAATTGTCAGGTTGATTCCTCCAGGCGAAAGGCAATCGCCCGGGCCCATACCGCGACCCATCTTTTACAGGCATCACTTCGGCAGGTTCTCGGTTTTCATATCCAGCAGGCCGGCTCTTTAGTTGAGCCTGATCGTTTGCGTTTCGACTTTATTCATTCCGATAAAATATCCGCGCAAAACCTGAAGCGGATTGAAGATTTAGTCCAGGAGAAAATTTTGTTAAGTTTGGAAATTTCGCAAAGAGCGATGAGCCTGAAGACGGCAAAGAAATCAGGCGCTATTGCCTTGTTTAATGAGAAATATGAGGACAAAGTGCGCCTGGTGGATATTCAGGATTTTTCTAAAGAGCTTTGCGGAGGGACCCACCTGGAGAATTCCTCCCAGGTCGGTTTATTCAAGATAATTTCTGAAGGTTCTATCGCTAAGGGGGTGCGTAGAATAGAGGCCTCAACCGGTAAGGCCGCCTGGGAGGCCTATAGGCAGGCCCAGGAAATTATTACTAAGCTTATAGATTTAACCCAATCTTCAGAGGATAAGGTTTTAGCCTTACTGGAGGATAAATTAAGAAAATTAGGGAATTTAGAAAAGGAGTTTTCCCGCTTAAGGCTGGAGCTGTTTAAGCGCGATACGGTAGAATTGGCCGGTAAGTCTGAGGTCATTAAAGGTTCAAGCCTGATTTGCTCGCGGTATCAGGATGTGGATATAGGCCTACTGCGCCAGTTAAGCGATTTGATCAAATCCAGGGTTTCTTCTTATGCCCTTTGCCTGGGTTCATCGCAAGCTCAAAAGGCCTGGCTGACAGTCAGCTTATCCGCTGACTTAGTAGACAAGGGCCTGGACGCTTCAAAAATAATTAAAGAAGCCGCCCTTTTAATTGAAGGTTCCGGAGGAGGCCGGGCGAACATGGCCCAGGCCGGAGGAGATAATCCCGCGGGTCTGGATAAAGCCCTGGAGAAGTTCAAGGAAATCATCCGTCAGGCGATATAATCATAAACCTTAAATCCGAAACCCTAAATTCTAAACAAACTCAAAACCATAAATACAAAACTCAAAAATAGATGTTTTGGGTTTTAGTTTTTGGGTTTGTTTAGTGTTTAGAGCTTCACAAAAGGTATTTAACCCAACTTAGATGAAGATCATAAAATACGGTTCAAAAGAATTAGATAAGATTTATAACCGCTCATTCTGCCGCAAGCCTAAGGTTATTTCCCGGGTAGCCAGGATTGTTGAAGATGTGCGTTTATACGGAGACGAAGCCTTAACACGCTATACCAAAAAATACGATAAGGTTAAGCTCCTACCAAAGCAGATCCGCTCTTCCCAGGCGGAAATCAGCGGGGCTTATCAGAATATCAGTCCGGATTTCGTTTCCAGCCTTAAGCAGATAATTGAGAATGTGTCTAATTTCTATAAAAGGCAGATAAAAAAGGATTGGAATATCAAAAATAAAGACGGGGTGTTTTTGGGTGAGCAGTTTAGCCCTATTGAATCCGTGGGCGTATATGTTCCGGGAGGACAGGCCCCGTTAGTCTCTACCGTGTATATGACGGTTTTGCCGGCTAAGATTGCCGGGGTAAAAAGGATATCCTTGGCCACGCCTCCGGATAAAAGCGGAAATATCAATCCTCACATCCTGGCAGCGGCTGACCTGCTTAAGGTGGATGAAATTTATAAGATAGGCGGAGCTCAGGCAATTT
Organism: Omnitrophica bacterium GWA2_41_15; assembly: GCA_919902675.1. Lineage (GTDB taxonomy): Bacteria > Omnitrophota > Gorgyraeia > Gygaellales > UBA12090 > UBA12090. Next base: position 9,142 of record CAKKRH010000032.1, on the reverse strand, counting down.
CCGCCCTGGCCTTTGGAACAAAGACGGTTAGCCGGGTAGATAAAATTGTCGGGCCCGGCAATGCCTATGTTACCGAGGCCAAGCGCCAGCTTTACGGTTATGTGGATATTGATATGCTGGCCGGGCCTACGGAATTGGTGGTGATTGCCAACCGCCACAGCCACAATTCTTATGTTAAAGCTGACCTTTTAGCCCAGGGTGAGCATCGCGGCGGCCTGGCGGTCTTGATTACCACCTCCAAGGCTCAAGCTAAATATTTCAGGCAGGAGATAAATTCAGGCTACGCGGTTTTAGTTAAAAATCTTGAGCAGGCTATTGAGGTGGCTAACAGGATAGCCCCTGAACACTTAGAGATATTGATTAAAAATCCCCGTAAGATTGTTAAAAAAATAAGAAATGCCGGGGCGGTATTCTTGGGCCAGTATAGCCCGGTAGCTATCGGGGATTATATTGCCGGGCCCAGCCATGTCCTGCCCACCGGCGGGACAGCCAGGTTTTTTTCCGGACTCTCTTTGGCGGATTTCATTAAATCCAGCCATATCATCAGCTATTCTAAGAAAGCCCTGGAGAACGCGCGAGCTCCTTTAGAAAAAATAGCCGGTATCGAGGGATTAGACAAACACCTGGAGTCAGTCCAGGCGAGGTTTGAATAAAACCGCAGAACCGCAAAGACGCAAAAATTTTACTTATGAATAATAAAAGAAAAGCCGTAATTGAGAGGAAGACAACGGAAACCAGGATTAGCCTCAAGATAAATTTAGACGGCAGAGGCAGTTTTAGTATCCACACCCCGATAGGCTTCTTAAACCATATGCTTAATCTTTTCGCCAGGCACGGCTTGTTTGATTTAACGCTTAAAGCCCGGGGTGATCTGGATGTGGATATTCATCATACCAACGAAGATGTGGGAATAGTTTTGGGTCTAGCCATAAAAAAAGCCTTGGCGGATAAACAGGGTATTCGCCGTTTTGGTTTTGCCTCGGTGCCCATTGATGAGGCCCTGGTTGAGGTAAGCCTGGATTTGAGCGGTAGGCCGTACTCAAAGCTTACAGTCCACAGTCCACAGTCCATAGTCCATAGTAAAGAATACAGCCTAAATTATTTAAAACAGTTTTTGCGGGCTTTGGCGGTTAACGCGGGCCTAACCTTGCATATTGAGATAATTTCAGGTGAGGATTTACACCATATCATTGAGGCGGTTTTTAAGGCCCTGGCCAGGGCTTTAAGGGAGGCAGTGAGCATTGACCCGCGGATAAAAGGAATATTATCTACTAAGGGAAGTTTATGATCGCGGTCATTGATTACGGTATGGGGAATTTAAGGAGTGTGGCTAAAGCCCTGGAGTCAGCCGGCGCTAATGAGGTCAGGGTGAGCTCTGATGCCGGAATAATCCGGGGAGCGGATAAGATTGTTTTACCCGGGGTAGGGGCGATAAAAGAGGCGATGCGAGAACTCAAAAGATTAAACTTGATTAAAACTATACACGAAAATATTTTTAAAAAACCGTTTTTGGGGATATGTTTGGGACTACAGCTTCTTTTTGAGCGAAGTGAAGAAGGCGGCAGTGCCCGCGGCCTGGGCGTGTTTAAAGGAACGGTCCGGCGTTTTCCGGATAGGCTCAAGGTACCCCATATGGGCTGGAACCAAATAAAAGTCAAAAGGCAAAACGCGAAAGGAAAAACAAAGGAACGCGGCATATTAAAAAATATCCCAGACAACTCTTTTTTTTATTTTTGTCATTCTTATTACGCTGATCCTGAAGATAAAAATATCATTGCCGCGGTTACGGATTACGGCCTGGAGTTTGCCTCGGCAATACGCAAGGATAACCTCTTTGCCTGTCAATTCCATCCGGAAAAAAGCCAGAACTTAGGACTTAGGCTGTTAAAGAACTTTGTTGAATTGAAATGATTTTAGCTTTTGGGTTTGTTTAGGATTTATGGTTTAGTGTTTAGAGTTTCTTAAAATATGTCTAACCTAACGTGGCATGATTATCATTCCCGCGATTGACTTAAAAGAAGGCCGGGTGGTCAGATACACCAAAGGCAGGCTAAATAAGAAGGTTTATTCTTCTGACCCGGTGAGCGTGGCCTTGGATTGGCAGGATCAGGGGGCGAAATTTTTGCATCTGGTGGATTTAGACGGAGCTATTTGTGGCCGGCAGAAAAACCTTAAGGTCATCAAAAAGATTATAAAGAAAATCAATATCCCGGCTGAGGCAGGCGGCGGGATAAGGGATTTATCAGCCATTCAGAAAGTAATTGATTGTGGTGTCAAGAGGGTAATCCTGGGCACCAGGGCGATTGAGGACATTGATTTTTTAGGCCGGGCAATAGAGGAATTCGGCCAAAAAATCGCCTTAGGCTTGGATGCCTCTGGCCAGAAGCTGGGTTTACGCGGCTGGAGGAAGACCGCTAAAATAAGCCTTAAAAATTATTTGAAAAGCCTGGAAAATCTTAATTTAAAGACCGTAATCTATACCGATATCAGCCGCGACGGGACCCTTTCCGGAATAAATCTCCCGGCGATAAAAAATGTTTTGCGCTCGTCAGGAATAGATTTTATTATCTCCGGCGGGGTTTCTTCCCTGGCTGATATAAAAAAATTAGCAAGCCTGGATTGTCTGAATCTTAAAGGGGTAATTGTGGGAAAGGCCTTGTATGAAAAAAGATTTTCTCTGAAAGAGGCAGTAGCTTTAACTAAGAATTGAAAATAAGGAGGAAAAAAAACATGCGGATAAATAAAACTATGTTATTAATTCAAGCGGTTTTGTTGCTGGCTGGCTGTGCTACGGTTTCTCGCAGAGAGCTGGATGAGGAAATTCAGGATTTACGCCGGCAGATGAGTTCACTTTCTACCCAGGCCAAGCAAAAAGATGAACAGATCGCGTCTTTAGAAAGGTCACTCAATGATAAATCAGTTGATGAAAAAATCCAGGCTGAACTTAAGGAAAAAGAGCGCTTGGTCTCTTCCTTGCAGGAGGCTTTGGATAAAGAGGCCAAGGAGAGGGCAAAATTGGCTGAGCGCCTGGATGTCTTAACCGGAAAATACAAGCCTACTCCCAATTCCTCAATTAAGCAGATTCAGATTGCCCTGCAGAACGCAGGATATGACCCCGGAGCCATTGATGGGCTGATGGGCAGCCGCAGTAGAAAAGCAATCCGTGATTTCCAGAAGGATAATGGCCTGGAAATTACCGGCAAGATCGATAAGGCGACTTGGGAGAAGCTAAGGATCTATCTGCACCGTAAGGTAAAATAAGGAATGCTTACCAAAAGAATTATCCCCTGCCTTGATGTTAAGGACGCCAGGGTGGTCAAAGGGGTTAATTTTCTAAACTTGAAAGACGCCGGTGATCCTGTTGAGACGGCCAAAAGATATGAGAAAGAAGGGGCGGATGAGCTGGTTTTTCTGGATATTACCGCCAGTTCCGAAAAAAGAAAGATCATCTTAGACGTGGTCAGGCGCACTGCCGAAAATGTCTTTATGCCACTTACGGTGGGAGGCGGCATAAGCAGCTTGAGGGATATAAGGGATTTGCTTAATGCCGGAGCGGATAAGGTTTCCATAAATACCGCCGCGGTAAAAAACCCTAAACTGATTAGGGATGCCTCATTAAAGTTCGGAAGCCAGTGCATTGTGGTGGCAATTGACGCGAAATTAGCCCACAGTCCACGGTCCATAGTCCGCAGAAAAGGACTGTCGACTGTGGACTGTGGACCGTGGACTGTATATATCAACGGCGGCAGAACAGCCGCGGGGTTAGACGCGTTTGAATGGGCGAAAAAAGCGGAAAAACTCGGGGCGGGTGAAATTCTGTTAACCAGTATGGATTTTGACGGCACCAAGAAAGGTTATGACCTGGATTTGACCAAAGCCATAACCGGAGCGGTCCGTATTCCGGTGATTGCTTCAGGAGGAGCCGGAAAAAAAGAAGATTTTTACGCTGTTTTGACTGAAGGCATGGCGGACGCGGCTCTGGCCGCGTCTTTGTTTCACTATCAGGATCTGACGATTAAAGAAGTTAAAAGCTATTTAAGGAAAAAAGGAGTTTCGGCGCGATGATAAATTTAAAGTCAATCGGTTTTAAATATGATAAAAATGGGCTTATTCCGGCAATAATTCAAGATTATAAAACCAACGAAGTTTTAATGCTGGCATATATGAACGCGGAGTCTTTAAAGAGGACGATTAAGCTTAAAAAAACCTGTTTTTGGTCGCGTTCGCGCCGGGAATACTGGGTAAAAGGCGAAACCTCGGGGCATTATCAGTTTGTTAAAGACTTAAGTTACGATTGTGACGCTGACGCCATTTTGATTAAGGTGAGGCAGGTGGGCGCGGCGTGTCATACCGGAAACAGGTCTTGTTTTTACCGCAGCGTGTAGGAGGCGGATGTTTTTTCCATCAAAAGAAGATTTTCTGAAATTTGCCAAAAAGGGCAACCTGATACCGGTGTATCGGGAGATAGACGGGGATTTGGAGACGCCGGTTTCCGCTTTTTTGAAGGTGTGTGGGGAAAGCGATTATGGATATCTTCTGGAATCCGTGGAGGGCCAGGAGAAGATTGCCCGGTATTCTTTTATCGGATGCCGGCCCCAGGCACTGTTGAAGATCGGAGGAAGGGTTTTAGAGATATTCGAGGCTGACTTCACGGGCGGTTTTGGGCTGACTCAAACTATTCATCTTGGTGATCCGCTCTTGGAATTAAAGAAATTTATGTCTAAATACCGCTTGAGCGGCGCTTGTAAAAGCTTAAGATTTTGCGGCGGCCTGGTGGGATATTTCGGTTACGGAATGATCCGTTTTTTTGAGGATATCCCGGATAAGAATTTAGACGACAAGGGCTTTCCTGATGCCCTGTTTATGCTCAGCGATACCCTGATTGTGTTTGATCATTTTAGCCGTAAGCTTAAGATTGTTTCCTGCGCCTTTCTTAAAAATAATTCAAAAAATACCGCGCTTAAGGCTTACCGGGAAGCTTTAAAAAAAATAGAAACCATAGCGGTTAAGTTAGGCGCGAATATTGAGAAGGCTAAGGTTAAGGCTGAGGCTAAGGATAGGCGCAGGGCAGAAATAAAATTCGCTATTACTAAAGAAGATTTTACCGGTATGGTAAATAAGGCTAAGGATTATATCCGCTCCGGTGATATAATCCAGGTTGTGCTTTCTCAGGTCTTATCCGCTAAAACCGTTCAGAGTCCGTTTGGTATTTATCGTAAACTGCGCGGCCTCAATCCTTCGGCATATATGTTTTATCTTAGGTTTAAAGACTTGCATTTGGCCGGTTCTTCTCCGGAGATGCTGGTGCGCTGTGAAGAGGGCGTGGTTACTACCCGGCCTATAGCCGGAACTTCGCCGCGCGGTGAAACTGAAGAAGAAGACCGGCGGATAGAGAAGAAATTGCTGAATAATCCCAAGGAAAAGGCTGAGCATATAATGTTGGTTGATTTAGGCAGGAATGACCTGGGCCGGGTTTGTAGATTTGGTTCGGTTGAGATAACCGAGTTTACGCGTATTGAAAGATATTCCCATGTTATGCATATAGTCAGTGAAGTCCGGGGAAGGCTTAAAAACAGTATGGATAGCTATGATGTTTTAAGGGCCTGTTTTCCCGCCGGCACGGTCAGCGGCAGTCCCAAAATCCGGGCAATGGAGATTATTGACGAGTTGGAGAATCACCGCCGCGGCCCTTATGCCGGGGCAGTGGGGTATTTTGATTTTTCCGGAAATTTGGATACCTGTATTACCATTCGCACTATCCTGGTTAATAAGGATACGGCTTATATCCAGGCCGGGGCCGGAATCGTGGCAGATTCAAAAGCCCAAAGAGAATATCAGGAAACCTTGAATAAAGCCAAGGCCCAGCTAGAGGCAATAGGTTAGTTCACAGTTGACAGTTCACAGATAACAGAGCGAAAACAGAAAACAGAGAACAGAGAACAGAAAACAGAAAACAGAGAACAGAGAAAAATTATCTTCTACTGTAATTTGTACTCTGTTATCTGTAATCTCTGACGACCAAAGGGAGGAAGAGATGGCAGTTGGAATTAGGATGCGTAAAGTCGGTAAAGGCGGGAAGAAAAGATTTTATTTTAGGATCGCGGCGATAGATGATTCTAAAAGCCGTGATGGCGCCATAATTGAGGAGTTAGGCAGTTATGACCCGGTTAAGAAAGAGGATAATTTCAAGATTAAAAGAGAGCGCTTTGATTACTGGAAATCTAAAGGCGCGGTGGTATCCCAGACCATACAAAGCCTAATCAAAAAAGCGGGAAAATAAGCAACTGACAGCTATCAGCCTTCAGCTATCAGCTTTCAGCTGACAGCCGATAGCTGATAGCTGAAGGCTTTAAGAAAAGGAGATTAAGATGCAGCCCCAGACAGTGAATCCGATGTTACAGATGTTTCCGTTACTATTAGTGTTTATAATTTTTTATTTTATGCTGATCAGGCCTCAGCAGAAGAAAGAAAAAGAGCGTTTGAATATGCTCAAAAATATCAAAAAGAACGATGAGGTGGTAACCAGCGGCGGGATACACGCGGTAGTCTTGAATGTTAAAGAGAGAACGGCTACCTTGCGCGTTGACGATAATGTTAAGATAGAAGTGGATAAGGACGCGATTACGCGGGTGGAAAAGATTGCTTAAAGGAGTGTTGCATGACATCAAATAAAAATTTGAAATATAAAATTCTTTTTATCCTGGGATTGTTGGGTTTTTCGGTTTGGCTCTCTTTTCCCTTAAATAAGAAGATAAAGCTAGGCTTGGATTTGAGCGGCGGTATGCATCTTATTTTAAGGGTGGATACCTCCAAGTTGAAGGAAGCTGATAAGAATGATGCCGTAGAGCGGGCAGTTGAGATTATCAGGAGCCGCGTTGACCAGTTTGGAGTGGCTGAGCCGTTTATTCAGCGCCAGAGCTCTGACCAGATTGTGGTCCAATTACCCGGGGTTACCGACAGCCAGCGGGCCAAAGAATTGGTGGGCCGGACCGCCCTCTTAGAGTTTAAATTAATAAAGGATGATCCCGGGGTTTTAGAGGAGGCTGCCTCCGGCAAGATCCCCGAAGGTTTTGATTATCTTAAAGACGAAGATAACAAGCCCATACTTTTAAGCAAAACCGCTTCCTTGACCGGAGACGCGGTAAATAACGCCTTGGTGGGTATGGATCAGTATGGCCTGCCTTCGGTAAAACTGGAGTTTAATGATAAAGGAATTGACGTCTTTGCCAGACTTACAGGTGAGCATATCAATGAGAGGCTGGCTATAGTTTTAGACGGTAAAATCCACTCGGCTCCGGTAATTCGTTCCAAGATTGACTCGGGTGAAGCCGAGATAACCCGGGGCGGCGGATTTGGCCCTGAAGAAGCCAATGACCTAAGAATAGTGCTGCGCTCAGGCGCCCTGCCGGCACCGATGGTGATAGAGGAGGAGCGCACTATCGGAGCGCTTCTGGGAGCTGATTCTATTCAGAGCGGGGTCAGGGCCAGCCTTATCGGGACGGGATTAGTTTTTGTTTTTATGTTGTTTTATTATTTGTTTTCCGGTTTTATCGCCTGCATTGCCCTGGCGTTTAATTTTTTGATAATAGTGGCTTGTATGGCTTATTTCGGGGCTACTCTTACCCTGCCCGGCATTGCCGGTATAGTGCTTACTTTGGGTATGGCGGTTGACGCCAATGTGCTGATTAATGAGCGTATCAGAGAAGAGTTAAAAATAGGCAAATCTCTCTACGCGGCAATAACCAACGGTTACTCTAAGGCCTTTAGCGCGATCTTTGATTCCAACGTTACTACCTTAATCGCGGCCTTCTTTTTATTTCAATTCGGCACCGGGCCTATCCGGGGGTTTGCCCTTACCCTGACGGTGGGCTTATTGGCCAGCATGTTTACCGCCATATTCGTTACCCGCGCTCTCTTTGAGACATTACTGTTAAACCGTAATTTCAAGAATCTTCCCATGCTTAAAATAATGGGCGAGACAAAATTTGATTTTATCGGCAAGAGAAAAATATGCTACGCCTTCTCCTGCATTCTGATAGCGATAGGCCTGTGGTCATTTTTCTCAAAAGGAAAAGAGGCTTATGGGATAGATTTCTCCGGCGGGCAGATTCAGGAATTCAGCTTTTCCCGGCCGGTTTCTCTTGACCGGATGCGCCAGGTGATTAAGGACGCCGGTATCGCGGACGCCTCAATTCAACAGTTTAAAGAAGATCCGAAAATAGTGCTGGTGCGCACCTCCGCTGATAGCTCAGAAGCCCTTTTGGCTAAACTGAAAGAAAGTCTTACCGATAACCCTTTTACTATCCTGCGGGTGGAGAAGGTGGGGCCGGTGGTAGGTAAGGAATTGAGTAAAAAAGCGGTTCTGGCCTTAGTGCTTTCACTTTTGGGTATACTGATATATGTGGCTCTCAGGTTTAAGCATTTTAACTTCGGGATTGCCGGGGTGATCGCCCTTTTTCATGACATCCTGGTTACCGTGGGCGTGTTGGCTTTGACCGGAAAACAGGTTGACCTTTTGATAGTTACCGCGCTTTTAACTATTGCCGGTTATTCTATTAATGATACGATCGTTATTTACGACCGGGTGCGGGAGAATATGCGCGCGATGCGCAAGCTTAGTTTGGCGGAGATTATTAATCTAAGCGTAAACCAGATGTTATCCCGGACTATCCTTACCAGCGGCGTAACCTTGTTTGTGGTTATCGCCTTGTTTTTCTGGGGAGGTGAGATTCTACATAACTTTGCCTTTAGCCTGCTGGTGGGTTTTATTTCTGGTATATATTCCACAGTGTATATAGCCTCGCCGTTAGTTTTGGCCTGGTCTAAACGTAAAGGCGCGAAATAAAAATGATGTAGAGACGTAAAATTTCGCGTCTCTACATTCGCGGGGTAAACATATTCCGCTCCTGTGCGGTTACAATGTTCAAATCCCTCAAGCTTTATACCGGCCAGCAGATAGAGCCTAAGCAGTTAGCTTTGGATTTGGCTGGTTTTGGATACTCCCGCCAGGAACAGGTGGCGGAAGAAGGGGATTTCTCCCTGCGGGGAGAAGTTGTGGATATCTATCCTGCTTCTTTTGAGTGTCCGATCAGGCTGGTATTTGATTTTGATAAAATAGAGTCTGTTTCCAGCATTGACCCCG
>CAKKRH010000031.1 GCA_919902675.1 Omnitrophica bacterium GWA2_41_15 | reverse complement strand
CCTTTTGTCGCCGAGCACGCATCCTTGCCATCAAATTTTTGGCGAAAAAGGCTTGTCAAGTATTTTTTTAAAAAATGTCAAGCCAAAGTAGAAATGTCGTATTTTTTTAAAAAATTTTGCGAGGGTCGTAATGCTTTCACATACTTCGGGTTGAGGTTAAGAATTACTCAGCCTAAACCTTGATCTTAACCTTTCTTTTAAATCCGGCGTAAATCACCGGCACCAGTATCAGGGTAATAAAGGTAGAGAGGGAAAGGCCGCCGAGCATACTTACCCCTAAGGGGCGCCAGAGCTCGGAGCCTTCGCCTTTACTTAGGGCTAAAGGAAGCAGTCCAAAAAGAGTAGAAAGAGTAGTCATCAGCACCGGCCTAAGCCGATTAGCGCCTCCGGTAATAACCGCTTCCTCTAAGGGCATACCCCCGCGGCGCAGGATATTGATGTAATCCACCAAGACTATGGCGTTATTCACCACAATACCGGCCAGCATCACCAGGCCCAAAAATGCCAGCACGCTTAAACTTACCCCGGAAAGTAAAAGCCCGAAGGCCACTCCAGTCCAGGCAAAGGGCACGGAAAACATCACTATGAAAGGATCAAGCAAAGACTCAAACTGGGCGGCCATAACCATATACACCAATAGCCCACCCAGAATAAAAAGCAGGATTAACTCCTTAAAGGCCTTTTGCTGTTCTTCAATATCCCCGCCTAAACGGACAATCACTCCCTCAGGAACCTTAAACCCGTCAACAACCTCGCGGATGTCCTTAGCAATATCCCCCAGGGCGCGGCGATAGGTATTAGCCTCTACCTTAACCACCCGCTCTTGATTTTGCCTTTCTATCTCAATGGGGCCGCTTTGCTGAACCACCTTGGCAATATTGCTTAAGCTGATTATCTTTCCGCTATCAGCGGTAAGCGGAACATCTAATATGTCTTTCATGCTCTTGCGGTCATCTTCTTTTAAACGCAAGAATATGTCATATTCGTCTCCGGCCTCGCGGTATTTAGTTGCCGCCTTACCGTAAAAATATGTCCTCAAGGTTGAGGCGATATTATCCATACTTACCCCCAAGGATGAGGCCTTAAGCCTGTCCACCTCCACCCGCAGTTCCGGCCGGCCAAAATCCCGCGAGGTACTAATATCCACCACCCCTTTTATCTTAGAGAGTTCAGCCTTTAATTCATTGGCCAGGGAACCGGTTGCCTCCAGGTCATGTCCGAATATCTCTACGGAAACCGCCTTGCCCCCGCCAAAAAGGATCCGGGAAAAAGGGCTTCCGGCCCGGATACCCACCCTCTTTACCCCTAAAAGTCCGGTTATCTTCGGCCGGATATTCTCGGCAATCTCTTTTACCGAACGCTGGCGCTGGGCAAGGGGGCAAAGCTTAATTCCCAGGGTAATAACATTAGAGCCCAGCCGGTAGCCAAAGCCAGCGCCAAAACGGGCCGCCCCGGAAACCCCGGCCCGGTAAAATAAAGTCCTGGTCTCCGGGATATCTTTTCCAACAATAACTTCTATCTGCTGGGCAATCTCGTGGGTCTCTTCCACTCTAGTTCCTACCGGAAGCTCTACCTGCAGGTTCAGGTCTCCGGTATCCTCCTCGGGTATAAGTTCAGTCCCGATTTTAGGAATTAACATCAGGCTGAAGATAAACACCCCCAAGGCAGTTAAAATAACCTTCTTTTTGTTTCTCAGGGCCAAGCTTAAAACCCGGGAATATAAACTTTCCCATCTTTCCATAAACTTAACCTGGGATGCCGGCCTGGTTAATATCTTAGAACAAAGCATAGGGCTAAAGGTAAGCGCCGTAAACAGCGAGGCCAAAAGAGTAACCGTTACTATTATTGCCAGTTGTTTGAACATTATCCCGGTGATCCCGCTTAAAAAAGCCATTGGTAAAAACACGATTACCGTGGTAAAGGTAGAGGCTGAAACCGCCATCCCGACCTCGGAAGCGCCCTTAATCGCCGCCTCTTTAAGAGGCAGTCCCTTTTCCCGCCAGCGGAAGACATTATCCGTAACCACAATGGCATTATCCACTACCATCCCAATGGCAATGGCAAGGCTGGAAAGAGTCATAATATTGATGGTATAGCCCAAAAAATACATAAAGATAAAGGCGATGATCAGGGAAAAAGGAATGGTAAAGGCGATAATCAGGCTGGGCCTTAACTGGCGCAGGAATAAAAGGACCACCAGAATAACAAAGACCCCTCCCCAATAGATGGTCTGGCTAAGGTCATTGATGGACTGGCGAATGTGTTCAGAACTGTCTAAGAGGACGGAAAACTTAATGTCGGGAGGGAGCTTGCCGGTTAAATCCTGGATTTTTTCCCGGATCCTTTTAGCCACCTCCACAGTATTGGCCCCGGAGCGCTTCTGGACCATCAGCATCATCCCGGTTTCTCTATTAGCGCGGACGATCATTGTCTCTTCCTTGAAAGAGTCTTCCACCTTAGCCACATCCTTAAGATAGACTGTCCTTTGTCCGTCAGAGGCAATAATAATATTCTTGATCTCCTCGGGCGCGGAAAATTCTCCGGGAAGGCGCAAGGCATAATCCAGGTATCCAGTCTTTAAGTTACCCGCGGGCAGGGTGATATTTTCTTCTCTTAGCCGCTTGGCGACCCTTTCCACGGAAAGGTTATACCCCTGAAGCTTGGCCTTGTCCAGTTCCACATTAATCTGGCGCTCCAGGCCGCCGTAGATCTGCACCGCCCCCACACCGGGAATCCTTTTAAGATAATCGCTGATTTGTTTATCCACCAGATTATACAATTGGGGATAATATTCCCTGGATGAGCTTACTCCCATAAACAGGACCGGCAGGCTGGAAGTATTAAATTTAAAGACAATCGGAGTGTCTATTTCCTCCGGGAGGTTCTTTTTGGAAAACTCAAGGCGATCCCGGATATCATTAGAAGCCTCATCTAAATTTACCCCCCATTTAAAACGACAGCTGACTAAAGATAGCCCTTCCTGACTGCGGGAGGTAAGCTTGTCTAAGTTAGAGATAATAGATAAGTCGTTCTCGATAATCTCGGTAACCTTGGTCTCCACATCCTCGGCAGAGGCCCCTTCATACACCGTAATCACCGAAATTACCGGCGGCTCAATCTCCGGCATCAGGTCAATAGGCAGCTTACTCAGGGAAACCAGCCCCAGGACCAGGATGGCCAGGAAAATCATTATGTTAGTAACCGGGAATCGGACTCCGAATTCTGGCAGACGCATTTTTTACCTTTATCTTTTACCTTTTGCCTTTTTCCTTTTTACTTTATTCTACAACCTTCACCACTGCCCCGTCTCTCAGGCCCTGTTGGCCAAAAACAATCACCTTTTGATTCTCCTCTAATCCATTAAGTATCTCTACTTTATCGTTAGAGATTCCGATTTCCACCTTAACCTTCTTGGCCTTATCAGCTTCCACCACAAAGACATAATAACTGCCGTCTTCTTTGGATAAGGCATCCTGGGGCAGGGCCAGGACCCGCTGGCGTTTTCCGGCCAGTATATCTATTCGGGCAAACATCCCGGATTTTAATTTATTATCCGAGTTGGCTATTATTATTTCAACATTCAGGGTGCGGGTGGCGGCGTCTAAAACCTCACTTATTTTAGATACTTCACCAATAAATACCTCTCCCGGATAACTATCCAGCTTAAGCGAAGCCGGACACCCTTTACTCACATAGGGAATATCCTGCTCCGGGATATCTATTCTTACTACTGCCTCCCGCGTATCCACCACCAGAGCCACCGGCGTAGACTGGGCCAGGATATTTTCTCCTTTATCTAAGAAAGCCTTTCCCACTACCCCATATATAGGAGAGCTGACCCTGGCCAATTCATATTTTAATCCGGTTTCATCCCTTTCCACTAAGGCCACAGTCTGATCCTTTTCTACCTTGTCTCCTTCGCTTAAGACATAGCTATCCAATTTTCCGTTGACCTTGGAATAGACCTTGGCCTCATTCCTGGCCTTGATATTACCGACATAAGAAAAAACCAGATCCAAATCTTCTCTCTTTAACCAAACTGCCCGCACGGTAAGGGCCTCAATGGCCGCGCTTTTGGAAGGTGCTTTCTTATCCGCCGGCTTAGAGAAAAATACCCGCTTCAAGAAAAATATGCCCACGATGTGGGCGATGATTAAGAAAATAACCGCTTTTTTTATCTTCACCCCGCACCTTCTTTCTTATTCACCCCCGTTGCCCTATCTAATCTGGCCTTAGAGACCAGACAGTCATACAAAGCCTCTTTATGATTAAAATCGGAAACCGCCAGGCTCAAAGCGGCATCCTTCAAATCCAGCTCGCTGGCTATCCCCTCTTGATATTTAGCCTCTATGGTCTTTAGATTATCTTTATACACATCTATATCCATTCGCGTAGGCGCCAGCCGGGCAATAGCGCTTTTTAAGGCCAGATAGGCGTCTTTTACCTCTACTACAATCCCGGTCTTTAATTTATCTTTGAGGATTTCATCCTGCTTTAGAGTACTGATAGCCTGCTCCACCTTGGCCTTAGTCAGCCAACCGTCAAATATCGGCCAGCTCATTGTGAACCCAACTACATTATAATCCTGCCAGCCTTTTCCCGGAGAAAAACTCAAAGAAGTGGTGGAGCGACTGGTATAATCAAAAGAGCCGTAGATAGTCGGCCGGTTAGCCGCCTTGGCTATCTCTATTCCGGCTTTATCCGCGTTCATCTGGGCTTCATATTGCCGGATCTCCTGCCTTTGGCTTAAGGCCTCTAAAATAGCCGCGTCAATAGCCAACTCTCTGGGCTGATATTCAAATCCTCCTTCTATGTCAAGGCGGATATTCTGTTCAATATAAAGGATGGACTTAAGCAATTCCCCGGCCAACTCTTGTTGATTACGCGCCGCTTCACAAAGAGAATCGGCTTCAGACAACCGGTATTCAGCCTTCTTGACCTCACTTTCGGGAAGTTCACCTTTTAAGTAGCGCTCTTTTAAAGATTCCAGGTATCTCTGCCGGTTTTCCTGAATCTCATTATTCAGCCGGTTGAAGTCTTTAGCCAAAAGCAGGGCATAAAAGGCCTCTTTCACCTTTAATAGTATCCCAGAACGGGTATTCTCTAACAAGGCCTCCTGGGCCTCTTTTTTATGTCTTGACTCCTTAAGGGTATTCAGGCTCTTTTTGCCTTTATAGACATACTGCTTTAGCCCGGCGGTAAAAGAATAACTGACAATATCTTTCCTATATAAACCGCGGGTGTCCGCGGCAGTCCCGCCCAGGGTCAACTCCGGCAGAAAGGCGCTCTTAGATTCCTCAATTTTCTGTTTTGCCTGGGCTAATTTTTCTTCATCCAGCAGGATATCCCGGTTGTCCCGCGAGGCTATAACTATGGCTTCATCCAGGGTTAAAACAATCTTTTCTTGCGCGCAAAATGCCGAAGGCAAGACGCAGAAAAAGAAAAGGAAAATAAGACAATTGATTATACTCATCTCTAGAATAACCAATAACCAAACCTTTGATGATTGGTTATTGGTTATTGGTTATTATTTGGTTATTGGAAATTGGTTATTGATTATTTTCATTATGATTCCTTCAAATGCTGGTGTATCTTGGTTAAGATCTCCAGGTATTTCTCGCGGTCTTCGGCGCTTAGATGCCCGAACATATCCATAATGGCCTTGTGCCGGGCGCGATTATGCCGCTGGATGACCTTTCTTCCTTTAGCGGTAATACTGATATTGACTACCCTACGGTCGCCGGGGACACTGCCGCGCAGGACAAAACCGCTCTTTACCAGCTTATCCGCGATTCCCGTAACCGCGGCCATGCTTACCGAAAGATACCCGGCCAGCTCCCCCATACGCATTGAAGACTTGTCTTTTAGGGCATCCAGAATGAAAACCTGGGGCAGGGAGATGTTCCCCTGGACCACCTCTTTAGTCTGGCGCCTCAAGAATTTGCGCATAACATCCGAGAGCATCCTTGAGACATCGTCGGCAAACCTGACAATCGTATCTTGTGGCATACTTAACCTCAATAATATTTAAGTATATTAATTATTCAGTAACTAAAATATATCATAAAATTAAAGGCTTGTCAAGAATGAAGGTTAAGTTATTGCTATATTTTCTCTGCCAGGCGGGTGATGAATTTTATCTCGGCGTCTAAGAGCTCCTGGTTATGCTCAAAGATGGCAGAGAGGTTGGGAGAGGGCTCGCCTCTCGGCGAAGCCGAGGGCAAGGATTGGCTGATTTTTAAATCCTGGATGGATTTCTTCAGGCGGTTAAGCAGTTTAATCCGAATCCGCAGATAGCGCCTCTTAGGCTGAATGGGGATATAGTGCAGGAAATACAAAGATAAGTCTATGCTGAAATAGGGTTTTTCAATAGTCAAAATATTGTTTAATAAAAGTTTCTTAAACTCGTCTTTTCCTTTTTGGGTAATTTTATAGGTATACTTAAGGGGGCGGTTTCCTTCCTTGCCCGATACCTGGGTAACCAGGCCGTTCTTAAGCATCTTCTGAAGAGGATAATATATGGAGTCGGTTTTTATTAACCCGGTGAAGGTAACCGAGATATCTCGGGTCAGCTTCTTTAATTGATAGCCGTGTTTGGGGCCGTCCTGAAGAAAACCTAAGAATAAAAGTTCCTGTTCTTTCATATAAAATCGCTGAACTTACGCGGAATACCACGCGGAACTACGCTTGAAGCGCCATACATAATTCCGCGTGATTCCGCGTACAGTTCCGCGAAAGTTCCGCGGTTTTTATACGAAGGCGCCCATTTTGCGGAACTTTTGATAACGCAATGGAATAAGCTTATCGGCGGGTATTTGTTTTAATTCCTGGATGTGTTTTTTCAGGACGGCTTTTAAGTTTTTGCCGGATACCTGAGGGTCGCGATGGGCTCCGCCTTGCGGCTCGGGAATAATATCATCAATGATCCCCAGCTTGAGCAGTTCTGGCGCGGTTAATTTCAAGGCCTCTGCCGCGGACTCCGCCCTGGCTGAATCCTTCCAAAGGATTGCCGCGCATCCCTCAGGGGAAATAACCGAATAATAGGCGTTCTCCATCACGCAAACCCGGTCGCCGATGCCTATGCCTAAGGCCCCTCCGGAACCGCCTTCTCCAATTACCGCCACTACTATCGGCACCGCGATATCCGACATCTCCCTTAAATTTAAGGCGATGGCCTGGGCCTGGCCTCTTTCTTCCGCTCCGACTCCCGGATAAGCCCCGGGGGTATCCACCAAGGTAATTATGGGAACACCAAACTTCCGGGCTAATTGCATCAGGCGCAGGGCCTTGCGATAGCCTTCGGGATGGGCACAGCCGAAATTGCGCATCAGGTTTTCTTTGGTATCTCTTCCTTTTTGATGGCCCATAACCAAAACCTTCTCGCCATCAAGCCTGGCTAAACCCGCGATTAAGGCCTTGTCGTCGCTAAAAAGCCTGTCGCCGTGAAGCTCATAAAAATCAGTGAAGATCATATTGATATAATCCAGGGTATAGGGACGGTTAGGATGCCGGGCAATTTTGACCTTCTGCCAGGGAGTGAGATTTTGGTAAGTGTCGCCCTTCTTCTTCTCTAGCTCTATCTCTAAGCGCCTAATTACCTCTTTATCCGCGGTAATATGCCTGAGCTCTTCAATCTTTCTTTCCAGCTCCAATATTGGACGTTCAAAGTCTAAACCAGCCATGTTAGTTGACAGTTGACAGTTGACAGTTGACAGAAAACATAAGAAAAATTCGGGTGGGGCTAATCAACGACGGTGACCTCGGTCCCCAGAGGAAGAAAAGCATACAACTCTTCGACTTCGTTATTCAGCATCCGCACGCATCCGGCAGTGGCCTGCGTACCAATACTCTCGGGTGAAGTAGTACCGTGGATACCGTAACCCTCAAAGTCAAAACCCATCCACCTGGTGCCAAGGATATTTTCCGGTGAGTCCGGAGGGACTACTGCCCCAGATTTATACCATACCGGATTAACCAGCTTGGTGGTTATTTTAAAAGTTCCCACCGGAGTAGAATTGTTTAAACCGGTTGAGACGTTGTAGGTCTTGATTATCTCATCCTTACATTTGAGCATCAGGATATTCTGGGATTTATCCGCCAAGACGCTGAATTTTCCGGTCCATATTTTAAGTTTCTTTCCCGGGTTTATCTTATCCGAAGCAAGGTTATTGATTTTCTTTATCAGGTCTATGGTAGTGTTAAACTGCTTGGATATCTTAGTCAGGTTATCCAGCGGCTGGATAACATATTCCTGGCTTAAACCGGTGACAACATGCGGAGAAAGGATAATCTTAATATTGGTCTCATCCAATTTCTTCTGCCAGGCGCCCACATCATTATTTCCGGAAAAATCATTAATCAATTTTTGATAGACTGATTTTAGGCCCGCAAAGTCAGACCTCTTTTCCAATTCCACTGCCTCAGCCAGAAGCAAAGCTTCGGATTCGGTCTTAAGCTGAACTTCGTTTTCTAATGCCGCGTCTTTCTTCGGATGATTAAACTTAAAAACCGCTGCCGCCGCCAAAGCCGCGATGAAAATTATGCCCGCGATAATAAATATAAGCCTGTTTTTCACTAAAACCTCCTCCTCTTACTAAAAAACATAAAGATTTAAATAAATTAATACAGGGCTATGGTAATTAAGGCCCCGATAATTGAGCCGGTCAAAACCTGAATCGGAGTATGGCCCAACAGCTCTCTGACCTTGCCTTCTTTAATTTTGCCCTGGAAGTAAATATCCTCTAGGATTTTATTCAATATTTCCGCCTGCTCCCCGGCGGAACGGCGCACGCCTTGAGCGTCAAACATCGTTACTATGGCGAAAACAAAGGCCAGGGCGAATACGGGTGAAGAAAAACCCAGCTCCAATCCGCTGGAAAGGGCCAGGGCGGTGGCCCCGGCGGAGTGAGAAGATGGCATACCTCCGGTCCCGATAAGCCAGCGGAAATTGAATTTCTTCTCCCGAATCACCCCCAGGGTAACCTTGATCGTCTGGGTAAAAATCCAGGCCGCGATGGTTACCGAAAGGATATGGTTCTTCATAAAAAAATTGATGAATGTTTCTCTCATAATAATGGCTTCACCTCAATTTTTACCCGGCCTTTGTAAGTAGGAATGCCGTTCTTAATAATAAAACCGGAATTGCCGTTTATGCCTTCCTCATCCCAAGATTGTTTCTCTTCTTTAAACCGCATTGGCTTGAGCTTGTAATTATATCCGGACTTCTTCGTCTTGAGCTTAAGCTTGAGCTCAGCAATCGCCTTTTTTAATTCCGATACTGAATTTAAGCGGGCCTCAAGCTCGATGTTTTTACCCAGCAAAGCGTCCAATTTCTCCTGGGTTTGAGCCAGCTCTTCCTTAACCCTGGAATTATGGCTCTCCATAGACTCAATTTCTTTGACTAAAGAAAAAATATGCTCCTGAAGCTGGACATTCTTGGTATTTAGGTTGAGATTAGCTTCTTCAATCTCCTTAAGGCTATCACTAAGGAGAGATTTCTCCTCATCCAGTTTTTTGCGTAATTCGGTCTCTTGCTTAAGATTGCCTTCCAAAAATCCCACCTGCATCTTTACTTCCTTAAGCTGAGATTCTACCTTTTTCTTCTCCTGAATGAGATTTATATAGCGCAAGGTAAGAAAAAACCCGCCAAAAACAAAAAGGCATCCTAATAAAAATATAGTCTTCTTAGGCATAAAATCTTTATCCCGCACCTTCTATCGTAGTTTATGCCCCAATTAGAAGGAGCGGGATTTATTTTCTTGATTGTAAGGTATTTTTATGTTACCTTAGATTGAAACCTTTATAAAACCCCTAAAAACTCTTATCTTGAAGCACTTCTATATGAGATCTTTCGTCGGGACTTACGTCCCTCCTCAGGATGAGATTGTTGAAAAACAAGGTTTTTCAACAATCTCAATTATAACTCATTCAATCCCTTTTGCAAGGTTTTTTAACCTAAAAACACCTTCCTGATGGGTAAATATAACAAATCCGGATTAAATGCTTTCTAAAATCTTAAGTTACGGCTTACTTGGCATTGAGGCCTATCCGGTTGAGATTGAAGTGGATGTGCGCCAGGGCCTGCCCTCGATAAACTTTGCCGGCCTGCCGGACCAGGCCACCAAGGAAAGCAAAGACCGGATCAAATGCGCCATCAATAATAGCGGCTTTAAATATCCCGCCGAAAGAATCACCGTAAACCTGGCTCCGGCGGATATTCCTAAAAGCGGCCCGGCCTTTGATTTGGCCATAGCCTTAGGGATATTGGCCTCATCCTCCCAGATAAACCCGCAAAGCCTGGAAAATTTTGCCTTTTTAGGAGAACTTTCTTTAGATGGAAGCATCCGTCCGGTCAAAGGCGGCCTGCCCATAGCCATAGCTATGCGCCGGGATAAAAACTCCTGCCGGAGATTAGTTCTCCCGCGGATAAACTGCGCGGAAGCCGGAATCATCCGGGAAGTTTCAGCCTTCGGAGTAAAAAATCTGAAAGAGACAATTCATTTTATTTCGGAACCGGACTCCCTGTCCCCGGCCAAAATAGATATCCAGGAAGCTCTTACCGACTCCGGCTATCCCTTTGATTTTCAGGAAGTAAAAGGCCAGGCCCTGGCCAAAAGGGCGCTGGAGATAACCGCGGCCGGCTCCCATAATGTGCTGATGATTGGGCCTCCGGGAAGCGGAAAGACTATGCTGGCCAAAAGGCTGCCCTCAATATTGCCGGATATCAGCTTGGATGAAGCCCTGGAAACCACCACTATTCATTCCAGCTTGGGTCTGATTCCCGGAGGAGTCGGGCTGATTACCAAACGCCCATTTTACGCGCCCCACCATAGCATCTCGGACGCGGCCATGGTCGGCGGAAGTCAAATCCCCCAGCCGGGTGAGATAAGTTTAGCCCATAACGGAGTATTATTTTTGGATGAGCTTCCGGAATTTAGGCGTAATGTCCTGGAGGCCTTAAGACAACCCTTAGAAGAAGGCAAGATCAGGGTATCCCGAATAAATAAATCCTTAAGCTTTCCGGCCAAGTTTATGTTAGTGGCGGCAATGAACCCCTGCCCCTGCGGTTTTTATACCGATCCCCATAAACAATGCCGCTGTAATACCACCAAGATCGAGCGCTATCTCTCCAAAATCTCCGGGCCGCTTTTAGACAGGATTGATATCCATATCGAGGTCCCGGCGATAAAGTTTAAGGAGCTGGCTGGCTCGGATAATCCCGAACCTTCGGCAGAGATAAGAAAACGGGTAAAAAAAGCCCGGGACATCCAGCTCAAGCGCTTTAAAGACGACGGAATCTTCGCCAACTCCCATATCGGCGCAAAACAATTGAAGAAATATTGTGCTTTAGACAAAGAAGGGCAGGACCTACTGAAGGCGGCGATTGAAGAATTAGGCTTTTCCGCCCGGGCCTACGACAAAATCCTTAAAGTAGCCCGCACCATCAGCGACCTGGACGAAAGTGAGCTCATCCAGGCCGAACACATCTCCGAAGCCATCCAATACCGTTCCCTGGACCGAAAGTTGTGGGGGTAACTACCATTCCAGCCAAAACCCCATGTTTTGTTATTCTTTACCATCAGATTGTATTCGTGTATAAGTAAGGTTTTAGACATAAACAAGGCTTCATTTATTCACCGCGCAATTTATCAATTGCTTTTCCGGTTGGAAGAAATATCAACAGACGCTTACCTTCTTTCTTCATTTTCAAGAAACTTTTTGAGGCCAAAGCCATTAAATCTTTACGTAACCAAATAGTAACCAAATAGGGGTCAGACCTCAACCTTAGAACTTATTCGCTCCACCGCCTTCATTAAACCTATATCCTTCTTCATTTTTAATTCGAAATTTATTGCTGCTTTGCTGATTGCGGCAGGCTTCATATCAAATAACTCTCCTATTTGAGCGTTAGTTAAGCCTGTTTTACGCCGTAAAAGATAAATAGCCGTCCTTTTGGCGGTCATTGGCCGGCTGCGGCCCTTACGCATCTGCTCTGGGTCTAATTTAAAATAATCGGCAACAACTGTAATAATCTCTTGCGGGCCTATTGTGTTTTTTACCGCTCTTTTATAAGCAAAGTCTTTAGATTCAACCTCTGTTTGCAATTGTTTAAGCTTATCTTTAATGAAAGCGGTGCCGCCTAAGATACATCCGGCATATACCTTCCTGAAGGGATCTTTTTGATTCTTGATACCGCCTTGAATAAATTGACGATACGCGGAGGAATCCATAGCCAATAATTCTTGGCCTTTTTCTTTATTAATAAGGTCGCTGGATCCTTTGCTTAAATATATTTTATAGCTTGACCAGGGGTATTCTTCCGCGCTATCTACCAATCTTGCCTTTACCGGGTTCAGGTGAATATACCTGGTTAATTCAGCAAAATAACTGTCTGCTTCAATAAGGATTGATTTAAACCTTCCCTGAAAAAGATGGCCGTGGCGCTTATGCTTGGTATTGTAATAGATGGTATAAGAAGTATTAAGATACTGCATTATCTGGGACAGATTGGCCTGGCTGGTTTCAAGAAGAAGATGATAATGATTACCCATCAGGCAATAGGCATACAGATAAAAGTCGAATTTCTCTCTGGCCTTTTTAAGATAGTCTAGGAATTTTCGGAAGTCTGTTTCGTTTAAGAAAATCTTTTTGCGGTCATCGCCGCGGCTGGTGATGTGATAAAAGCAATTCGGGGCTTGCAATCTATGCTGTCTGGCCATGGCATTATTATGCAGGGGGAGGGTTTTTTTGTCAATTACTTTCTAAAGTTGAGGTCTGACCCCTATTATTTTTGAGGGCGTTGTCAAGCATTTTTATTACAATAAATGTAATATTTGTGCAGCATGTTGGCTATTCTACTGAGCTTCGCTATTTTTGTAAATAAAAAGGCTGGACTTGATTGTCCAGCCTTTTTAAAAGCAAAATAAGGTATAACTAAGCGCGCCGCTTTTTCCTAAGTGCCAATCCAGCCAACCCTAAGCCTAAAAGCGAAAAAGTGGCGGGTTCGGGAATGGGATTGGTATATACCTCAAGATAAGGATGAAGATTATTCTGATTCTCTTTTGACGCAAAACTCGAAACCAACCACCAGCTTGAAGACTTATTTAATGAGTTAGGAGTCATTGCTAATGAAAGATAATTTGGGTTATCGTTAATTCCTGCAATAGAAAAAGCATCTGGCGAGAATTCCCACGCATACCATTGATTTATTCCGTCTTCATTCTCAGAAGCAAGATATTCATTATAGCCAACCTGATTGTCGTATGTCATGCCATCTAAGGGATTGGAAGAATTGATGACAGTATAATTACGATATGGACCTTCCCACCAGTTATCATTATTCACATAGTGAATGCTTGTAATAACATCCCCTATCGCCGCGTCACCCATCGCAAAATTCCTGACATTATAAGCATAAAGCCTATACCTACTAATATTATCACCTCGTAAAATGGATTCTCTTAAAGCGTTATTGCTAAATAAATCAAAGCCTAAATAAATAACATGCTGCGTGTTATAGCCATCGTTTGCTCTGATGGGTTCAATTTCGGAATTTGCGCCTTGATTTGATTTGTTCTCACCAGGCCATTGCGTCCCCGATATAACAGCTACATCTTGGCTGATATCGACACTATAAACTAAAGCCGCAAAAGAATAAGAAGGAATAAATAATACCGCGAAAATAATTGAAACTATTTCTTTTCTCATTATTTTCTTTTTCCCCTGAACAAAGCGGTTGCTAAACCACCAATAGTTAAGAGCAGCATTGAGGAGGGCTCGGGAACTGGGCTAGGTAATGGAATAGGTGACGGCTCTTCATTTGGAATATCTACGTACGTTCTGAAACCTAAATCCCAGAGACCATTACTATAACTATGTCCTCCGAGAAATAAATCACCAGCGGAATATTGGTTAAAATAGCTTCCCCCGATGGTAGTATTATCATAGGTATTTTGGACTCCAAATACAAACTGATCTCCTTTTAAGAAATATAGATTAGCTAAGGATAAATCAATAAAATTCCAGCTGTTTAACCTATTAAAGGTAATGGTTGATCGAAAATCATTCACATCGTTTTGCCAAGCAGACCCTACGTTTAAAAAGAAGTCTAATTTATTATTATTTATTCCGGGATTAGAAAGCCAGTATAAATCAATACCCATTAGATAGCCATCCATCCCTACCATTACTTCTTGTTGCCAAAGATCATTTTCACCAGCTTCAAATCCCGTATTATTCGAAAAAGGGTTCACTTGATCTATCACAAGCATCGCTTCGGCAAAATTTGTTGTTCCAACTAGCAAAACCATAAGAATTAACACTAAATACTTTTTCATAGCTTCTTACAAATACTATAATTCTTTTTATTTTGAGTTAAATTGGGTTTTCTGTAGATACGCAGTGGCGTATCTATTAAAGTAGCATTTTTCGTGCCAAGATTATGATTATCTTATTTATTTTCAACTAGTTAGGATAACTTTAAGTGTTGCAAATGGTTAGAAAAATAGGCAATCTATCCTATGGGTGAGACGGTTGTTCTCGCTATTAAAGAAATGTTGATTTATTTAATCAGGTGTAAGGAAAAGCATATTTTCGAAGCGGGTGCTTAGGCAATACTTCCGTTTGCCCGTGCGGGCAAACGGAAGTATTGAGACTTTTACTTAAGCGGCGGGTTTTACGTTGATCAGGGTGTATTTTTTCTTGGTCCTATAGGTGCCGGGACGGGCGGAAAAATAGATGGTGCCGTCGCAGAGGGCGTATAAACTGCTCTTACCGCCCACATTAAGTCCTGCCTTCCATTTATTGCCCTCGCGGGTTAGAATCGTGCCTTTTTTGACCTTTTGTCCGCCGGATGTCTTCAATCCTCTTGTTTCCGGATAATGCTTATGAGTTACTCCTCCTACACCAATCATTTTATTCTCCTCCTGTTTGATTTTTCTAATGAAAAGCCTGACTTTACATACTCGACAGAAACGCCGGTCGGACACCGGAGTTTTTCCAGACTATAATAATTCTTTTCATAAACACACAGTAACCTAAAACCAAAGAAAAT
>CAKKRH010000030.1 GCA_919902675.1 Omnitrophica bacterium GWA2_41_15 | reverse complement strand
TTGCTCAATTGCTCTCTCGCGCTGTTATTAAAAATTTTATGTAACAGCGCACTAAGCTATCCTTGTCTCTGTTTATGTTTAGGATTAGTGCAGATAACCCTTACTACTCCGCAGCGCTTAATTATTTTACAGCGGTCGCAAATTCTTTTTACTGAAGATTTTACTTTCACCCCGCCCTTCCTTTTCTATTATAACCCTTCTCTTTATTCAGCATGGAAAATCCTGAAGGAAGAGCGGGGTTCATTTTACCCTAAAAGTTATTCTGCCTTTGGTTAAATCGTATGGCGATAATTCCATTTTTACCTTATCACCGGGAAGGATCCGGATAAAGTGCATCCGCATCTTACCTGAGACATGGGCCAAGACAACATGGCCATTCTCCAATTCCACTCTAAACATCGCATTCGGTAAAGATTCTTTTACTACCCCCTCAACCTCAATCGCTTCTTCTTTGGCCATTTTACGTTTTACGGATTAAACCTTAGTCAATATTTCAGGGCCGGCGGCGGTAATCGCCACAGTATGTTCGAAGTGAGCGGATTCTAATCCGTCTTTAGCCAGCGCGGTCCAGCCGTTTTCACTGATTCTAACCTGCCAATTTCCGGCATTAACCATCGGCTCAATCGCTAAAACCATGCCTTCCCGCAACAAGGGTCCGCTATGAGGCTGGCCAAAATTAGGCACCTCAGGAGGCTCATGCATATCCCTGCCTATGCCGTGTCCCACAAAATCCCTCACCACGGAAAACCCCTGCGATTCTATATAATTCTGTATAGCCCAGGAAATATCAAAAAGGCGGTTATTCACCCTGGCCTCACGAATACCCAGCTCCAGGGATTTTTTAGCTGCTTCAATAAGGCGTCTGGCGCGTCCACTGATATTACCTATAGCAAAGGTAAAGGCGTAATCTGAAAAAAAACCATTAAGGTTGATGCCTATATCCAGCTTAAGCAGGTCGCCATCCTTCAGGCATCTGCCCGAAGGTATGCCATGTACCACTTCCTCATTGAGCGAAGCGCACACGCTCGCCGGAAAACCGCGATATCCCTTGAATGCCGGAAGCGCGCCCTCTCCAAGAATCAGCTCCTCAGCAATCTTATCAATTTCTTCGGTAGATATTCCGGTTTTAATTTTACCGCGTATCTTATCAACTATCTTGGCCAGCAATGCCCCTGCCTCCCGCATTGCCTTAAGCTCATAAGCTGACTTTACAGGAATCAATTTAGTTCACAGTTGGCAGTTGACAGTTCACGGAAAAAATATTGCCTACAGCTTTTTATCAGGCCCTTAGCTATCCTTGCCAAGAAACTTTAATATAGCTTCTATCACCTTCTCCGCCTCATTATCCGCGGATATATGAAGCAACTTGCCCTTATGAGAATAATATGCCACAACCGGAGCTGTCATACGCTCATACACCTGAAGCCTGTTTTTTATGGTTGATTCGCTGTCATCCGGACGCTGATAAAGCTCTGAGCCACAAGTATCACAGATACCTTCTTTTCTTGACGGAACATTAATCAAATGATAAACCGCCTGGCAGTTTTTACATATCCTGCGCCCGGTAAGCCGTTTAATTATAGTGGTCTCGCTTGTTTCTAAGTATATAACAGAATAATCTAACAAGCCATTGCTATTAAAAAACTCATCCAGCGATTCTGCCTGGGAGAGATTCCGAGGGAAGCCATCTAAAATAAACCCTTCTTTAGCGTCATCGCAAGTCAAGCGCTCCTGAGCCATCTTGGTTACCAGACTATCAGGAACCAACTCGCCGCGCTCCACATACTTGGCCGCCTCCTGCCCTAAGGCGGTATTGCTTTTAATCGCCTCCCGCAGGATATCTCCAGTGGATATATGGACTATTTTCAATCTCTGGCATAATATCTTGGCTTGAGTGCCTTTACCGGCCCCCGGAGGGCCCAGAAGGATTATTATCATTATAGCGCACCGTTAAATTAGTTTTTGAACAATAGAGCATTAGACCGCAATTGAGCTTTTGTTTGTCTATTGTTCTATTTTCTATTGCTCAATTGCTCTGTGCGCTGTTATTAAAAATTTTATGTAACAGCGCACTAACGTCTACCATGGATACGGCCGCTCTTAATAAAACCTTCGTAGTTACGCATCAAAAGCTGAGATTCGATCTGTTTAAGGGTGTCCAGCATTACTCCGACAACAATAAGAATTCCTGTTCCGCCGAAGAATGAAGCGACTAAATAAGGAACTTTCAGGGTGGCCATTACGAAATCCGGCAAAATAGCAATAACCGCGATAAATATCGCGCCGGCCAAAGTAATCCTGGTCATCACAAAATCCAGAAACTCCGTAGTGGGAGAACCCGGCCTGATCCCGGGGATAAAACCGCCGTATTTTTTCAAGTTATCCGAAATGTCTTTGGGATTAAAAACAATAGCCGTGTAAAAATAGCAAAAGAAAATTATCAAAAGAGCGTACATTGCGGTATAGACTATATGCCCGCGCATAAGGAAATTAGACATTCTCTGGAATGCCGGATTGGGAATAAAAGAGGCCAGAGTTGCCGGAAACATAATGATAGATTGGGCAAAGATAATCGCGATTACCCCTGAGGTATCCACCTTTAGAGGTATGTAGGTTGATTGTCCGCCAAAGACCTTTCTTCCCACCACCCGTCTGGCGTATTGCACCGGTATCTTGCGCTGGCCCTGAGTAACAAAGATAACCGCCAAAACTACGAATACCAGCAAGGCCGCCATAACCACCAGAGTCGCCGGATGAAGCTGGCGAGTTTTAGGTGAAACATACATAATTAGCTGCTGA
The DNA here is from genome assembly GCA_919902675.1 of Omnitrophica bacterium GWA2_41_15. Lineage (GTDB taxonomy): Bacteria > Omnitrophota > Gorgyraeia > Gygaellales > UBA12090 > UBA12090. Next base: position 39,081 of record CAKKRH010000030.1, on the reverse strand, counting down.
ACAGCGGCCGGGATACTCGAAATAATCCCAGCGGTAATAATCAAAGAAATGCCGTTTCCGATACCTCTTTCCTGGACCTGCTCACCTAACCACATAATAAAAATAGTACCGGTGGTCAGGGTAATCACGGTAATGAATCTAAAACCTAATCCCGGGTCAGTCACAATACTTAAACCCTCTAAAAGTCTCCCCGGATGCTCCAGCCATAAGGCGATAAAATATGACTGAATTAGGGCCAGGCCCACCGTGGCATAACGGGTATACTGATTTATCTTTTGGTGGCCGGCTCTTCCTTCTTTAGAAATTTTTTCCAAAGCCGGAATAACCGCGGTTAAGAGCTGGATTATTATTGAACTAGAGATATAAGGCATTATCCCCAGGGCAAAGATAGTCAATTTTTCCAGAGAACCTCCGGAAAACATATTCATGATCCCTAAGATTGACCCACCCTGGCTTTTGGCAATTCTGTCAAAGAACTCGGCTAAGGCCTGAGAATCAATTCCGGGAACAGGAATAAAGCCGCCTACGCGGTAAACCGCTATTAAGGCCAAGGTAATTATAACCTTGTGCTTTAAATCCTGAATCTTAAATATATTCTTAAAAGCGCCCAGCATTTAGAGTTATTGAGTTTATTGAGTTTATTGAGTTTGTTGAGTTTGTTGAGTTTGTTGAGTTTGTTGAGTTTGTTGAGTTTGTTTTTTTGGATTTAACTCTATAACTCTATAACTGTTATTTTTCCTCCGGCCTTTTCTATTCTTTCGCCGGCAGCCTTAGAAAACTTATGGGCCTTGACCGTCAAAGGATGAGCTAAATCACCATCTCCCAGGATCTTTACCAAACCCATGGCATCTTCTATTAAGCCACTCTTGAGTAGTGAGGCCGCGTCTACAATCGAATCTTTGGAAAATCTATTTAAGCTGTTGATATTTACTATCTGATAGTTATTTCTTTTACGATGATTGAAACCCCTTTTGGGAATCCTGCGAATCAGGGGGGATTGCCCCCCCTCAAATCCAAGATAAAAATCCCTTCCCGAGCGGGACCTTTGCCCTTTATGGCCACGAGTTGAAGTTTTTCCGTGCCCTGAACCCGGGCCGCGGCCTACCAGCTTTTTTCTTTTTTTAGCGCCTTTTACTGATATCAATGCGTTTAAAGCCATTTTAATTATTTACTTTCTGCTGTTTCCTCAGCCGCTTGTGGCGAACAGCCTTTCGCTTCAATATCGACCTTTATTAACTGCCTAAGGCCTTCTACCGTGGCTTTCACCACATTTATGGGATTATTGGATTTAAGGGATTTAGCCAGAATATCTCTTATGCCCACAGCCTCACAGACCGCCCTGACTGAACCCGCGGCAATAACTCCGGTGCCTTCGGAGGCGGGTTTCAACAAAACCTTTGCCGCTCCGTATCGTCCCATCACTTCATGGGGAATACTCGTGCCTTTGAGGTTAATCTTAAAAAGGTTCTTCTTGGCGTGATACAGGCCCTTACGTATGGCATCAGCCACCTCATTAGCCTTACCTAAGGCATATCCTACGCGCCCCTTAACGGGATCACCCAGCACTATCAGGGCGCTAAAAGACATTTTCTTGCCTCCCTTGGTAACCTTGGTGATACGGTTAATGCTAATAACCTTTTCCACAAACTCCGAAGCTTCTCTTCTCTTGTAATCCATGCTTAAAAAACTAACCCTCCTTTACGCAAAGCCTCGGCAAGGGCCTTGACTCTTCCATGATAGACATAACCGCATCTGTCAAAGATAATCTCTTGGATGCCTTTTTTTACCGCTAAAACGGCAAGGGCTTCACCTAACGCTTGCGCCGCCTTGATATTTCCTCCGAAAGAATTTTTTTCCTTCACCTCTTTAGCCAACGTGGATAAAGATAAAATAGTAACGGACTTAACGTCATCCACAAGCTGAGCCTGCATATTCTTCAGGCTGCGATGCACGCAAAGCCGGGGACGATTTGATACTCCGCGCAACTTCTTCCTTATCCTGACATGGCGGGCTGTTCTTTTTGTTTCTTTAGTATTTCGCATTTTGATATTTTATTTTTGATATTTGAATTATTTGGTCGTGGATTTTCCGACCTTTCTACGCACTATTTCACCCTGATAGCGGATACCTTTTCCCTTATAAGGCTCGGGAGGATATACCCTGCGTATCTGTGCCGCCGTCTCGCCAACCCTCTGCTTATCAATACCCCTGACAACAATCTGGGTTGGTTTTGGCGTCTCAATCTTAATATCCGCGGGGATAGGAAAACTAACCGGATGAGAAAAACCCATGATTAAAGTCAAAATATTACCCGCGCTCGCCGCGCGAAAACCCACGCCTTGAATTTCCAATTCTTTTGTATACCCGACGGATACGCCGGTAATCATATTGGCGATAATACTGCGCGTCAGGCCATGTAAAGATTTATCTTCAATGCTGTTTGAAGGAGATTTTATCAAGACCTGGCCGTCTTTGACTTCACAGCTTATCCTTCCGGGAATCTTGAATTTAAGCATTCCCTTCTGTGCCTCCACAGAAACCTCACCGTCAACTACGGTAACCTTAACCCCCGGTACTGCTGTTATTATTTTTTTTCCAATCCGTGACATAATTTGAGTTTGTTGAGTTTGTTGAGTTTGTTGAGTTTGTTGAGTTTGTTGAGTTTGTTGAGTTATTCTTGAATTTAACTCGATAACGCAATAGACTCAATTAACTCAAACAACTAATTACCATACATAACAAATGACTTCTCCGCCTAATTTTTGCTTTCTGGCCTCTTTATCAATCATTAAACCGCGGGATGTGGAAATTATCGCCCGGCCAAACCCTCTTAGCACAAAAGGTATTTTGGCGGCATTAGCGTAAACCCTTAAACCCGGGCGAGAAACCCTCTTTAAACCTTTCACAAGCGGTTTCTTATCAGAGTTATACTTTAAATACACTTTGATTGTTTTAGCCGCGCTCAGTGCCGCCTGCTCTTTAAAATTTTCAATATATCCCTCGGCCTTTAATATCTCTAAAACAGCCCTGTTTATCTTAGATGCCGTGGTTATCGTAGAATCTTTACGCGCCATTACCGCGTTGCGAATCACGGTCAACATATCTGCTATTGGATCTGTGCTTGCCATATACTCCTGTCTATTGAGTTACTTGAGTTTATCGGGTTATTTTGATTCAACTCAATAAACTCAATGCACTCGACAAACTCAATGAACTCAAAATGCTACCAACTTGCCTTCTTTACCCCCGGGATCAACCCTTTCCAAACCATTTCCCTGAAACATAACCTGCACAACTGAAATCTTTGAAGATAGCCGCCTGAACGGCCACAGACATAACAACGGTTGTATTTACGGGTTGAGAATTTTGCCGGCCGCTTCCATCTTGCTATTTGTGATTGTTTTGCCATAAAGCCTCTTATCAGATTTTATTATTTTGCCTGAAAAGGCATACCAAACAACTTCAACAGCTCGTATGCCTCCTTACTATCGCGAGCGCTGGTTACTATGGTAATATCCATACCCTGAACCCGGGGAAGCCTGTCTATATCTATCTCCGGAAATACGCTTTGATCTTTTAATCCCATGCTATAGTTGCCCTGCCGGTCAAAAGAATTTGCCGGAATGCCTCTAAAATCCCTGATTCGAGGCAAGGTAGCGTTAATTAACCTATCCAGAAATTCATACATCATCCTGTTTCTTAAGGTTACCTTGCAGCCGACAGGTACACCCTCTCTGGTCTTAAAATTAGCGATCGCGGCCTTGGCAGAGCGCCTAATCGGCTTTTGCCCGGTAATCATAGCCAGCTCCTCCTGGGCCTTATCCAGGATTTTGACATCAGCAATCGCCTCCCCCACCCCCATGTTAACTACCACTTTTTTAATCGCCGGAACCTGCATCGGACTTTTATATCCGAATTTCTCTTGCATCTGGGGCACAATTTCTTTACGGTATTTTTCTAATAGATTGGGTATCATATATTTTGTTTACACCTTCTACAAATTCTCGATTTAGTAGTATCCTTATTTATATTAACACCTATTCTTACCGGGCGGTTGCAATTTTTACAAAAAGGCATAACATTAGAAACAGAAATCGGCCTCTCAATCTGAATAACCCCGCCTTTTTGGTCTTCCCGGGTCCTACGCACATGCTTCTTCACCAGGTTTATCCCTTCAACTAAAACCCGGCACTCCTGGGCAAAAACGCGGACAATCTTACCTGTCTTACCCTTGTCCTTCCCGGAAGTTACCATCACTATGTCGTTCTTTTTTATTCTTAGCATTTTCTTTTTTAGGCAAAAAATAGTACGAATTCTTTACCTGCGCATATCCGTGTTAAATAACTTCAGGGGCCAAAGAAACAATCTTCATAAAATTTCTATCCCGCAATTCCCTGGCTACCGGCCCGAAAACACGGGTGCCTCTGGGATTACCCTGGACATCCACAATCACCGCGGCATTACGGTCAAACCTTAAGTAAGAACCGTCCGGACGCTTTATCGCCTTGGTGGTCCTGACAATAACCGCCTTGGCCTTTTCACCCTTTTTTACGGCGGCGTTCGGAGCGGATTCTTTAATATTAACCGTAATTACATCGGCAATGCCGGCAAAGCGGCAATTCTTCTTGCCGGATACGCCTATCATTGATGCCTTCTTGGCGCCGGTATTGTCCGCGACATCCAAAATTGTCTTCATGTATATCATAGCTTCGCCTTTTCAATTATCTCAACCAATCGCCAGCGTTTTTCTTTGGACAGCGGACGGCTTTCGATGATCCTTACCTTGTCGCCGATTTTAGCGCTGTTATTCTCGTCGTGGGCCTTGAACTTCGCGTATCTTTTAATGATCTTTTTATACAGCGGATGCCTGGTTATTCTTTCGGTTTTAACCACAATAGTCTTTTTCATTTTATCACTGACTACCGTTCCCACTCTTATCTTTCTTCTGTTTTCTGACATATTTTTATGGGTAGAGACGCACGGCCGTGCGTCTCTACAGTTATGGTTTACGAATCTGCCTTATCGCGGTCTTTATCCTGGCAACATCTTTCTTGATTAAAGAAAAGTTATGCGGTTTTTCCACCCTCCCGCTATAACGCTGGTAATTTAATTTATAAAGCTCTTCCTTCAGGGCTTTTTCTTTTTCTATTAATTCCTGCTGGCCTAAGCTTGATATGTCTTTAAACTTCATTTTCTTTTACCTTTTAACTTTTTACTTTCAATGCGCTCTCTTAACAAGCTTTACCGAAAACGGCAATTTATAGGCGCACATCCTGAAGGCTTCATGGGCAATAGCCTCAGGCACCCCGCCTAACTCAACCAGGATTCTGCCTCTTTTAACTACCGCCACCCAATGATCGAGATCGCCTTTGCCTTTTCCCTGGCGGGTTTCCGCCGGTTTCTTGGTAACGGATTTATGCGGAAAAACCCTCAACCACATCTTACCTCCGCCATGCAGCCTCCTGGCCAGAACTACGCGAATAGCTTCAAGCTGATTATTTTTTAACCAGCCGTTCTCCAAGGCCTTTAAACCATACTCGCCGAAATTAAGTTCTGACCCCCGGGTAGATACGCCATCCCGGGCGCCTCTTTGAGTCTTGCGGAACTTTACTCTCTTAGGCATTAACGGCATTTTTAACCACCTCGGTATCTCGTTTTAATTCTTCTGTTTTAGGAATAATCGCCTTAACTTTGGAGGGATTAAACACCTCTCCTTTGTATATCCAAACTTTAACTCCGATAAGCCCGTAAGTTGTAAGCGACTCGCTAAATCCATAGTCAATCTCCGCCCTTAGAGTGGATAGCGGCAATTTACCCTGCCGATAACCCTCGGTTCTGGCAATCTCGGCTCCTCCGAGCCGTCCTGAAGCCGAAATCTTAATACCCTTTGCTCCCGCTCCCAGGGCCTGCTCAATCGACCTCTTCATCGCCCGGCGAAACGCGATTCTTTTCTCAAGCTGGAGAGCGACATTCTCAGAAACCAGTTGAGCGTCAATAGCGGGATTTTTAACTTCAACTATATCAATGGTTATTTCCTGCTTAATCAAAGCCAATATATCCTGGCGCAGCCTTTCAATATCCTGTCCATGCCTGCCGATAATTAATCCGGGCCGCGCGGAATGTATTTTTATCTTAAGCTTATCTGAAAGCCGCTCTATTATAATCTTGGAAACAGATGCCTGCTTAAAACGCTTCTTTATAAGCTTACGGATCTCATAATCCTGCTGGATAAATTTAGGATAATCCCGTTTCTTGGCAAACCAATTACTGCGCCAATTTTCAATATAACCTATTCTTAATAATAACGGACTTACTTTATGTCCCATGTGCCCTCACTTACCGTAAACTACATTATTTAAAGCAAACTCTGTTAATTAAACCCTAAATCCTAAACTCTAAATCCTAAACAAACCCAAAAGCTAAAATCCTAAATCCAAAACACATGTTTTGAGTTTTGTGTTTATGGTTTTGAGTTTGTTTAGAGTTTAGGATTTCGGGTTTAGAGTTTAAGCCCATTATCTTATTTATTTTTAAGATCCAGTTCTATATTAATATGGCTAGTGCGTTTGAGTATCTTTGATGCCCGGCCAAAAGCCGCTGCCTTAAATCTCTTCCACATCGGACCGGCGTCAGCGTTAATTTTAGAGATATATAACTGTTCCGGAGAAAAACCCTTGACCTTGGCGTTAGCCGCCGCTGATTTTAAAACCTTTTGAATATATCCCTTGGCGCGCTTACCAATATTAAGCAAAATTCCTTCGGCCTCTATCACGCTCTTTCCCCGCACGCAATCCATTACCTCTCGAAGACGGCTGGGTGATATCCTTATAAATTTAGCGCTTGCTTTTACTAACATTTTATGTTTTTTCCGCGGCCTTCTTGGCCTTTACGCCGCCATGTTTCCTGAAAATTCTGCTGGGAGCAAACTCTCCTAATTTATGCCCCACCATATTCTCCACGATAAATACCGGAATGTGCCTTCTTCCATCATGCACGGCAATAGTTAAACCCACAAAATCCGGACTTATGGTAGAACGCCTGGACCAAGTCTTAATCGGCAGACGTGAACCGCTGGACCTTGTTTTTTCTACCTTTTTTAATAACTTTAGGTCTATATATGGACCCTTTTTTAATGATCTCGGCATTACATCCTCGCTTCGCTTCAGATAGTTAACGGTTCACAGTGAACAGTTAAGAGAAATATGTTTTTTACTGTTTACTACGCGCTAGCCTATTTTCTTTTTTTGGCGATGAATTTATTTGAATATTTGTTCTTATTGCGGGTTTTGAAACCTTTTGTTGGTTTGCCCCAGGGAGTAACCGGATGAGGATTTCCTTGGCCGGATTTACCTTCACCGCCGCCATGCGGATGGTCAACCGGATTCATTGCCAAACCCCTAACAGTAGGCCGTATTCCCAGCCAGCGGCTTCTGCCTGCCTTACCTATGACTAAAGACTCATGATCTATATTAGAAACCTGCCCGACAGTAGCCCGGCAGTCTAAATTAATAAACCTTACCTCTCCGGAGGGAAGCCTCACCTGGGCCATATCGCCTTCTTTTGCCGTAATATTGGCCAGGTTTCCCGCGCTCCTGACTATCTGGCCGCCTTTTCCTTTGGCAAGTTCAAGATTATGGATAGGAACCCCTAAAGGAATATGCCTTAAAGAAAGGCAATTGCCCGGCTTTATTTCTATATCAGGCTTATAGGAACTTATGACCTTATCCCCAACCTTTGTTTCTAACGGAGCGATACAATACCTTTTTTGGTGATCCGGATATTCAATTAACATTATTCTGCCTGAACGGTTAGGATCATACTCAATAGTTAAAACCGTGGCAAACTCATCAAGCCGGTCGCGCTTAAAATCAATCAAGCGATACATCCTCTTGTGGCCGCCGCCGTGATGGCGAACAGTTATCCTGCCGTAGACATTTCTTCCTCCGCTTTTCTTCAGCGGTCTCAATAACGGCTTATGCGGCTTCTGAGCGGTTAACTCTTGGAAATCCGATGTATGCGTCCACCTTAAACTCGGTGTTGTCGGCTTATGTTTTTTTATACCCATTTCTATTACTCTTTAGAATTATTATTAAAAAAACTCAAACTCTAAATTCTAAACCCTAAACAAACTCAAAATCATAAACTCAAAACGCGAAATATTTATATTACTTTTTTCTGTTTTTGTGTTTTGTGTTTTCGACATTTTGAGTTTGTTTAGAGTTTATGGTTTAGGATTTAGTGTTTGATTTTTGGTTCTCGCTTAATATCTTATTCAACTAAACTTTACGTAGTTTCTATTTTATTGCCTTCTTTTAAGGTAACCAGGGCTGTCTTTTTATCCGGTTCATAACCGGCCTCGCGGCGCACCACCCGCAGCTTCCCGGGAGATATCTTTGTGTTTACCGAAGAAACCTTCACCTTATAAATTTCTTCAACCGCTTTTTTTATTTGAACCTTATTCGCTTTTTTATCGACGAGAAATAAATATTTTCTCGCTGGCTCTAACTGAGTTGATTTCTCTGTGCGTAACAAAGTTTTAATTATATCATACGAATTAGTATTTGTCATCATATTTTTAATTATTTTTCTAACCGTTTTTTCAATAACTCTAAAGATTCTTTTGAGAAAATAATCTTTCCGGCTTTAAGGCAATCAAGCGCGTTCAGGCCTTGCGCCAATACCGACTCTACGTCCGTCATATTCTTAATCGCGAGCTTCAGGTTATGATCGGCTTTCGGTAAAACCAAAAGGGTTTTTGCTTTTATATTTAGACTCTCCAATAAATTTTTTATCTCTCTGGTTTTGGGTCTTGCTATTTCTAATTTTTCCAGGACTAATATATCGCCGTTTAGGTTTTTTTCGTTCAAGACTGAACGTAAAGCGGCATCCCTGAGTTTTGCCGATAGGGTATAATGAAAATCTTTCGGGTGCGGGCCAAAAACAACACCTCCGTGCCTCCATAAGGGTGAACGGATTGAACCGGCCCTGGCCCTGCCTGTTCCCTTCTGTTTCCAAGGCTTCTTGCCGCCGCCGGAAACTTCGCCGATTGTCTTGGTAGAGGCCAACCCGTGTCTTTGATTGGCCAGATACATCGTGACGGCTTGCGATACTACCGCGGGCTTAAGCGGACCATTAAAGATTGAAGGAAGCTCTTCAATCTTCTTACCCTGGTTATTGTATACCGCTATGGTTTCCGATATGTCTTTTTTGTCTTTAGATTGTCTTTTTGATTTTTGCATTTTGATATTTTATTTTAATTTTTGTCTGTATTTTAGATTTTAATATTTGATATTTGATTTATTTCTTAGCCGCTGCCTGCTTCTTGGCGTCTTTCTTTCCCGCCTCAGCCTTCTGTTCGGCAATTATAGGCTTAATTACCTGACGTTTATGTTTAGTAGTCTTACGGATAACCAGATAATTATTTTTAGGCCCCGGCACAGCGCCCTTTAAGGCCAAAAGATTATTCACGCTGTCTACCTTTACCACCTTAAGGCCAAAGACAGTAACCTTTTCATTTCCCATATGCCCCGGCATATGATGCCCCTTAAAGACCCTTCCCGGAGTGGTGCTAGAACCGATTGAGCCTACCCGGCGATGACTGGTTGAACCATGGGTCTTAGGCCCGCCCTGCCAATGCCAGCGCTTCATCCCACCCTGAAAACCCTTACCAATGGAAACACCAATAACATCCACTTTCTCGCCAAAAGTAAAAATGTCTACCTTAAGCTCTCCTCCCACCGCATACTCTTGACCGGAAACCTTAGGGACTTCTTTCAACATCCTGCGCGGGCTTACTCCGGCTTTTTTATAGATACCTAGGACAGGCTTAGTTAAAGCTTTTTCTTTAACCGCGTCAAAACCTATCTGAATATTCCTATCCTTAACCGCAAGAATCGGACATGGCCCGGCCTCAATTACCGTAACCGGAGTCAACTTTCCCGACTCATCGTAAATCTGAGTCATCCCTATTTTTTTACCAATAATATAATTAGACATTTTATTCTCGCTCAACTATGCAGAACTTTACGCGCAATAACGTAATATAGGTTATGCGTAGTTCCGCGAAAGTTCCGCGTTTATTTTATTTCCACATCTACGCCTGCCGGAAGATTGAGCTTGCGAAGAGCATCGATTGTCTTGGCAGTAGGCTCATTCAATTCCATAAGACGCTTATGGGTAATTAAATAAAACTGTTCCCTGGATTTTTTATCAATGACCGGCGAACGATTCACCGTGTAGATCTCACGCTTAACCGGAAGAGGGATGGGCCCGGAAACCTTTGCCCCTGTTCTCTTGCCGGTTTCCACTATCTCTGCCACTGCCTGATCTAATACGCGGTGATCGTAGGCCTTCAGTTTTATACGAATTTTTTGCATTCTCTTTTTTTTAGGCGCGAATTCTCGCGAATCATACCCGCATCCAGCCTGACAAACAGGCAAGAATATTCGCGAATAAAAATTAGCGCGAAATCGCGCGTTTTACTTTATAATCTCAGAAACAACTCCCGCTCCGACGGTATGTCCGCCCTCACGTATGGCAAAACGGGATTCTTTTTCCATGGCAATCGGTATTATCAGTTCTACCTCAAGCTGAATATTATCCCCGGGCATGACCATTTCCACGCCTTCTGGAAGATGACAATCCCCGGTAACGTCTGTTGTCCGAAAATAAAACTGGGGCCGGTATCCTTTAAAAAACGGGGTATGCCTTCCGCCTTCTTCCTTAGACAAAATATAAATCTGGGCCTTGAATTTAGTATGAGGAGTAATTGAACCCGGAGCCGCCAAAACCATCCCTCTCTCTAAGGTTTGTTTATCAACGCCTCTTAAGAGAAGCCCGACATTATCTCCGGCCATACCCTCATCCAAAAGCTTACGGAACATCTCAATTCCGGTAACTACGGTTTTGCCTATCTCAGGCCTCAAGCCCACGATATCCACGCTCTCGTTAAGCTTAACCTTGCCACGCTCTATTCTCCCGGTACCGACTGTGCCGCGGCCTTCAATAGAGAACACATCTTCAACCGCCATCAAGAACGGCTTATCCAGGTCTCTCTTGGGAAGCGGAATAAAGGAATCCACGGCCTTCATCAATTCAAATATCGGCTTACAATTAGGGCAATCATCCTTGGCGCAGGCGCAATTCATCGCGTTTAACCCCGAGCCTTTGATGATTGGAGTTTTGTCTCCGGGAAAATTGTATTTGGTAAGCAAATCCCTGACCTCCATCTCAACCAAATCAATCAACTCCTTGTCCTCGACCATATCCACCTTATTTAAAAACACTACCATTGCCGGGACATTCACCTGACGGGCCAATAAGATATGCTCCCTGGTCTGGGGCATCGGGCCGTCAGCCGCGGAAACCACCAATATCGCCCCATCCATCTGGGCCGCTCCGGTAATCATATTTTTAATAAAATCGGCGTGGCCGGGACAATCAATATGAGCATAATGGCGCTCGTCGGTTTGATACTCCACATGGGAGATATTAATAGTAACCCCTCTCTCCCTTTCCTCGGGAGCGTTATCAATACTGTCGTAGGCCCTGGCCTCGGCAAAACCTTTTTTATGTAACACACAAGTAATTGCTGAAGTGAGAGTGGTTTTCCCGTGGTCTACATGACCGATGGTTCCGACATTTACATGCGGTTTTGATCTTACAAATTTTTCTTTAGCCATATTCAACTCCTTTCGTAATTATGAATACCGATAAGCAAATCACACACTTAGAGCCTGGAACCTACCTGCTTTAGTAGACAGGCCTGCTCATCTAAAGCAGGTAGAGTTATTTTGCTTATACACCGAACCTCTGGACAGCGGTACCTCTTTCAGTTATCTTCTGCGCTATATGTGAAGGCACCTCGTGATAAAAGGAGGGCTCCATTGAATAACTCGCTCTCCCCTGGGTCATAGAGCGGATAATGGTGGCATAATTAAATATCTCCGCCAAAGGAACGGTGCACCTGATAATTCTGGCATTGGCACGCTGACCCAAAGAAACTATTTTTGCCCGGCGTGAATTCAAGTCGCCAATAATAGTGCCCATAAATTCTTCCGGAACGATAACCTCCATATCCATAATCGGCTCCAGCAAAATAGAAGAAGCCTGCCTCATGCCGTCACTGAAGGCGATAGATCCGGCCATCTGAAAGGATAGCTCTGAAGAATCCACATCATGATATGAGCCGTCAATTAAAGTAACCGCCACATCCGTAACCGGATAGCCGGCTAAAATCCCGCTCTTGGCGCTGGCCATAACTCCATTCCTGACTGCTGGAATATATTCCCGAGGGATTACTCCGCCCTTAAGCTTATCTTCAAAAGTTACCCCTGCCCCGGGAGTTTCATGCGGCTGCATCTCTAAAACACAATGTCCGTATTGCCCGCGGCCTCCCGACTGCTGAACAAACTTACCGGTTGAAATAATCTTCTTGGTCAGGGTTTCTTTATAGGCAACCTGGGGCTGTCCCACCATGGCCAGCACGTTGAATTCCCTCTGCATCCTGTCTATAATTATATCCAGGTGCAATTGCCCCATCCCCGACATTATGGTTTGACCTGTTTCATGATTATACTTGACCTTCAGAGACGGATCCTCATCCATCAGCTTCCTTAAGGCCATACCCATCTTTTCCTGATCGGATTTGGTTTTTGGCTCAACCGCCTGAGAAATAACCGGCTCAGGAAAATGCATCGCTTCCAGTACTATCTGGTCCTTTTCATCACAAAGGGTATCTCCGGTCTTGGTGTCTTTAAGTCCTACCAGGGCGCAGATGTCTCCGGTTGCCACACTATCTACAATTTCCTGCTTATTGGCGTGCATTAAAACTATTTTTGTTACTCTTTCTCTTTCCCGCTTGCTGGAATTATAGATATAGGTTCCGGCCTTTAGCATCCCGGAATAAACCCGCACAAAATTAAGCTTACCCACATAGGGGTCGGAAGCAACCTTAAAAGAAAAACCACAGAAAGGAGCGTCATCGCTGACTAAGCGCTCTTCGTATTGGTCTGTTGCCGGATCTATACCTTTGATATTCACCCGATCCGAGGGAGCCGGTAAATAAGCGCACACCGCGTCTAATAAAGGCTGAACGCCTTTATTTTTAAAAGAAGCGCCGCAAAATACAGGAACAAAAGCATTATTGATAACCTGCCTACGGATGGCCTTCTTAATTATATCTTTCGCGGGATACTTATTCTCCACATAATACCGCATTATTTCTTCGTCGGCTTCCGCCAGATGCTCTATCAATTTACCCTGGGCCTCTTTTACGGCTATCTTCAATTCCTCAGGCACATCTACCGCGCTATACCCTTTGCCCGTCTGATCATCGTAGAGATAAAGCTTATCCTCAATTATATCCACCATTCCCTTGAGGTTATCTTCGATGCCATAAGGAATCTGCACTGCCGCGGCATTCGCCCCCAAGCGATCATGTATATGTTTTACTGTTTCGCTCACGCTTGAACCGGGCCGGTCCATTTTATTCACAAAGCATATCCGCGGCACGCCGTATCTATCCGCCTGACGCCAGACTGTTTCAGATTGCGGCTCAACCCCGTTTACTCCGTCAAATAAGACTACTGCCCCGTCTAAAACCTTTAAAGATCTTTCAACCTCAATAGTAAAATCCACATGCCCAGGGGTATCAATAATGTTAATTCGACAATCCTGCCAAAAACAAGTAGTGCAAGCCGAGGTAATGGTAATGCCGCGCTCCTGCTCCTGAGGCATCCAATCCATAATCGCGGTCCCTTCATGGACCTCGCCGATTTTATAGGTCCTGCCGGTATAAAAAAGAATACGTTCGGTGGTTGTGGTTTTACCGGCATCTATATGGGCTACTATCCCAATATTTCTTATTTTATCTAAAGTAAATTGTCTTTGCATTTTTCTACCAGCGGAAATGAGCGTAAGCCTTATTAGACTCTGCCATCTTATGCATATCATCACGCTTTTTTATCGCCGAACCTTCACCCTTATAAGCTGAAATCAACTCATCAGCAAGCCTGTCAATCATGGCCTTACCTTTTTTATTTCTGGCAAAGTCCCTTAACCAGCGCATTGATATTGATGTCCCTCTGTCTTGACGCACCTCAATAGGAACCTGGTAGGTGGCTCCACCCACCCGGCGCGGCTTTACTTCCAGACGCGGCCTGACGTTATCAATGGCCTTATGAAAGAGCTTAAGCGCGTCCTGGTCATTAAGCTTTAGCCTCATTATCTCAAAGGCGCCGTAAACTATTCTCTCGGCAATCGATTTTTTGCCCCTGTTCATTACCATATTGATAAATTTGGTAACGGTCTTGCTGTTATACTTGGGGTCTAAACGAACTTCTCTTTCTGGCGCTTTTCTTCTTCTCATCTATCCTCGATTCATACGAGTTTGTTGAGTTATTTTCGGATTTAATTCGATAACTCGAGCAACTCAAAAAAATTATTTAGTTTTACCAGCTCCCTGGGCGGCCTCTTTAGGTCTCTTGGCTCCGTATTTTGAGCGTGATTTTCTCCTGTTTTGCACACCGGCGGTATCCAGGGTGCCCCGAACAATATGATACCTTACTCCGGGTAAATCCTTAACCCTTCCGCCCCTGACCAAGACTATGGAATGTTCCTGTAAATTATGTCCTTCCCCGGGAATATAAGAAGTAACCTCTATACCGGTGGTGAGACGGGTCCTGGCAATCTTACGTAATGCTGAATTGGGTTTCTTAGGAGTCATGGTCTTCACCTGAAGGCACACTCCTCTTCGCTGAGGGCAATTTTTAAGCGCCGGCGATTTAGATTTTTTTGCTTTTTTTATCCGTCCAAGCCTGATAAGCTGAGAAATTGTTGGCATTTTCTATCCTTCTTCGTTATTCGATACTCGCTATTAAGCTGCCGCCGCGGAAAGCTCTTCCTTTACCGCCTTAGGCCCGCCAGAGGCTTCCCTAACCACTTCAATATTCTGGTGTATCTTTAAACCGGTCCCCGCGGGGATAAGATGACCGACGATGACATTCTCTTTCAAGCCCAGAAGATCATCCTTCTTACCGGAAGCCGCCGCCTCAGTAAGCACCCGGGTAGTCTCCTGAAAACTAGCTGCTGAAATAAAACTTTCGGTAGTCAGCGAAGCCTTGGTAATTCCTAAAAGAAGCGGAGTTGCCGAAGCCGACTTTCCGCCCTTCTTAACCACCCGGGAATTTTCCTTCTGAAACTTAATTTTATCTATATGCTGGCCGGAGAGAAAATCCGTGTCTCCCGCGTCTTCTATGCGCACCTTCTTTAACATCTGCCGGATAATTACTTCTATATGTTTGTCGTTGATACGCACACCCTGAAGGCGGTAGACCTCCTGAATTTCATTAACTAAATATTCCTGCAAAACTTTGTCTCCGGAAACCCGCAATATATCCTGCAAAACCACCGGCCCATCGGTGAGCTGCTGGCCGGCGTTGACCCGGTCGCCCTTGTACACATTAGGATGTTTGCCGTGGGGGATAGCGTATTCGCGCTTCATCCCGGTTGAGCTTCTCACCACAATCTCTCTTTGATTTTTCTTGCTCTCGCTAAATTCCACAAAACCGTCTATTTCGCTGATTACCGCCGGATCCTTAGGCCTACGGGCTTCAAACAACTCCGCTACCCGGGGCAAACCTCCGGTGATATCGCGCGTCTTTCCGGAAACCCGGGGAATCTTGGCCACCAACTCACCCGCCTCGGCGGTCTCGCCGTCCTTAACCATAATATGCGCGCCTATCGGCAAAGGATATATGCCTAAAACCTCATCCTTGGAATCAAGAATGATGATCTGAGGATGATATTCAGCCTTATGCTCGACTACCACGCGCTCGGTAACTCCGGTAACCGGATTAAGTTCCTCGCGCATAGTCTTGCCTTCCTGCATATCCTCAAATTTAGCCCTGCCTTTTACTTCGGTAAGTATCGGTGAAGTGTAAGGGTCCCAACGGACAAAAACCTCTCCCTTATTTGTTTCTTTACCCTCGGCAATGCTGATAAACGCGCCCTGCGGTATGGAATACCTCTCCAGTTCCCTGCCTTGCTCATTATTAACACTTATCGCGCCGTTACGGTTTAAGACTATAAATTCCTTATCTTTATGGACCACCCTTAAATTATGATACTTGACATTACCTTTATTTTTGGCTTTCAGCGAAGATTGCTCTACCACGCGCGACGCTGTCCCTCCGATATGAAAAGTCCTCATGGTTAGCTGGGTTCCCGGCTCGCCGATACTTTGAGCGGCAATTACTCCCACCGCCTCACCTATTTCAACCAGCCTTCCGGTAGCCAGACTCCTGCCGTAACATTTGGCGCAGACTCCACGCTCAGACTCGCAGGTCAAGACGCTGCGGATACGAATTTTTTCAATGCCTAAGCGCTCAATCATATCCGCCTTTTCTTCGGTAACCTCGCTTCCTGCATCCACCACAGTCTCGTCAGTAATGATATCCACCACGTTATCCAAAGCCGTTCTTCCGGTGATGCGATCCTTCAAGGAAACCACCATATCATCACCCTCAGAAATCGAAGCAAGAGTTATTCCGTTAAGGGTGCCGCAATCTATCTCATTTATAATGACTTCCTGAGCCACATCCACCAGCCTACGGGTGAGATAACCTGCATCAGCGGTCTTCAGGGCCGTATCCGCCAGCCCTTTTCTGGCTCCATGGGTTGAAATAAAATATTCCAGGACGGTTAATCCTTCGCGGAAATTAGCGGTTATCGGATTCTCGATAATTTCACCCGATGGTTTGGCCATAAGCCCGCGCATCCCGGCCAACTGTCTGATCTGCAGGCGCGAGCCTCTGGCCCCGGAATCAGCCATCATGAATATAGGATTAAACTGTTCCATTTCCTTAAAAAGAAGTTCGGAAATCCTATCGGTAGTATGAGTCCAGATATCGATAACTTTATTGTATCTCTCGCCGTCGGTAATGATGCCTTTACGGTATTGCCCTTCAACCTTGGCTACTTCCTGCATAACCTCTTTCAGGATTTCGCCTTTTGCCTGGGGGACTTTCAAATCATCAATGGAAATAGACATTCCGCCTAGTGTCGCGTATTCAAAACCTAATGTCTTAAGCCTGTCTAAAAGCCTGATTGTTTCCATATGGCCGAATCTTTTGTAACAGTCGGCCACCACCTGCCCTATGCGGCTCTTATTCATTTCCAAATTAATAAAACCAAAACCTTCAGGCAGAGTATTGTTAAATATAACCCTTCCCACCGTAGTCTCGATTATCTGTTTTTCTTCAATCAATTGAGTTTGAGCTAAATCAAACACCGAGCTGATTCTCACCTTTATCTTGGCATTTAAATCTACGGCGTCATCACTGTGAGCCGTCAAAACCTCATCACAAGAAGAGAATATCTTTCCTTCACCTTTGGCATGAGGCTTTTCCTTGGTCAGGTAACAACAGCCCAAAACAATATCCTGGGTAGGGCTGATAATCGGGCGCCCGTCAGCTGGGGAGAATACATTGTTTACCGAAAGCATCAACAGTTTAGTCTCAGCCTGGGCCTCTAATGACAGCGGCACATGCACAGCCATCTGATCGCCGTCAAAATCCGCGTTAAAAGCGGTGCAGACCAAAGGATGTATCTTAATGGCTTTTCCTTCAATAAGAACCGGCTGAAAGGCCTGAATACTTAAACGGTGCAAAGTAGGAGCGCGATTTAACATCACCGGATGGTCTTTGATCACCTCATCTAAGATGTCCCAGACCTCAATCTTGGCTCTTTCCACCATCCTTTTAGCGCCTTTAATACTGTGAACAAATCCCTTTTCCCGGAGTTTCTTGATGATAAACGGCTCAAAGAGCTCTAGGGCCATCTGTTTAGGCAGGCCGCACTCATTCATCTTCAACTCCGGCCCGACCACAATTACCGATCTCCCGGAATAATCTACCCGCTTTCCCAGGAGATTCTGACGGAAACGTCCTTGTTTTCCTTTAAGCATATCCGATAACGACTTTAAGGGCCGGCTGCTCGCCCCCATAACCGCCCGGCCGTGCCTTCCATTATCCAAAAGGGCGTCCACTGCCTCCTGAAGCATTCTCTTTTCATTACGGATGATTATCTCCGGGGCATTCAATTCCATTAATTTCTTGAGGCGGTTATTGCGGTTAATCACCCTGCGATATAGATCATTCAAATCAGAAGTGGCAAATCTTCCGCCATCTAGAGGAACTAGAGGACGCAGATCCGGAGGGATCACCGGAAGGACTTCTAAAACCATCCACTCCGCCTTATTGCCGGAGTTTTTTATATCCTCAACTAATTTAAGAATCTTTACAGTCTTGCGGTTGGAAGGGGTGTCCTTGCCTTTGTCTAAACTCTTACGCATCTTGGCGCAAAGCTCATCAAGGTCAGCCTCTTTAAGCATATCCCGGATTGCCTCCGCGCCGATCTTGGCCTTAAAACTAGCGCCGTATTTCTCTAAACAGGCCTGGTATTTTTCTTCACTAAGCAATTCTCTTTTCTTTAAAGGTGTATCCTGAGGGTCAATAACCACATATTCTTCATAATAGATTACTTTCTCCAGCTCCCTTAAGCCTAAGCCTAATATGGCGGATAAACGGCTGGGGACCGCCTTGAAGAACCAAATATGGGTAACCGGGCAAGCCAGCTCAATATGGCCCATCCGCTCTCGCCTGACCGAAGAGCGGTCAATGGTTACCCCGCATCTATCGCAGGTGATACCTTTAAACTTTATCCCCTTATATTTTCCGCAGTTGCACTCCCAATCTTTTACCGGGCCGAATATCTTTTCACAAAAAAGTCCACCCTTCTCAGGTTTAAGGGTACGATAATTTATAGTCTCGGCCTTTCTAATCTCACCCTTTGACCAGGAGTGGATTACCTGGGGCGAAGCTATTTTAATTGTTATAGAATCAAAATTAACTATTTCTTGTGCCATTTACCCTCGCTCCGCTCGGGCGCGGAACAACGCTGAACTCTGCGCGGAACCACGCAATACAAGTTGTGCGTAGTTCTGCGTACTGCTCCGCGTAGTTCAGCGATTATTGGTTGCTGGTTAACTACTTAGTAATCTGAGTTTTTATATCTAAAGCTAAACCCTGTAATTCTTTTATCAAAACGTTGAAAGACTCTGGAGTGCTGGAATCGAGCTTCTGTTCACCCTTTACTATATTTTCATAAATACGGGTCCGGCCCTTGACATCATCAGACTTTACCGTAAGCATTTCCTGGAGGGCATAGGCCGCGCCATAGGCCTCCAGGGCCCAGACTTCCATTTCACCAAATCTCTGTCCGCCGAACTGGGCTTTTCCGCCTAAAGGCTGCTGAGTAACCAAAGAATATGGGCCTATTGAACGGGCATGAATTTTTTCATCAACCATATGGTTCAATTTCATCATATAAATATAACCTACGGTTGCCTTCTGAGAAAAAGGAAGCCCGTTATAACCGTCATATAGCTGAATTTTGCCGTCTTCAGGAAGGCCGGCCTTTTTAAGCATATCTTTTATCTCGCTTTCGGCGGCGCCGTCAAAGACCGGACTGGAGATTTTTATCCCCAAGGCATGAGCCGCCCAGCCTAAATGAGTCTCTAAAATCTGCCCTACATTCATACGCGAAGGCACACCCAAAGGATTGAGCACTATTTCCACCGGAGTGCCGTCCGCCAAAAATGGCATATCTTCTTCGGGAAGTATCCGGGCGAGCACTCCTTTATTGCCGTGGCGCCCGGCAAGCTTATCCCCTACCGCCAGCTTTCTCTTAATGGCGACATACACGACTACCCGCTTGAGAACTCCCGGAGGGAGCTCATCGCCGCGGTGGACCTTTTCTATTTCCTGTTCCTGTTCAGTTAATAATTCCTTAATCTGTTCTTCAAAAGAAGCGGTTAGGACAGCCGCTTCTTCATTAGCTCTATAATCAATACGGTCTAATTTATTTCTATCCACACCCAGAAACTTGCTCAGGCGAAGAATCTTTTCTTCTTCAACAAATTCTATTTCCTGTTTATAGTAAGCCTTGATCTCGCGGATTTTGGCCAATTCCTGTTTCTTTTCTTCCTTGGATTTCCTGCCTCTGTCTTTACGCTGGAAGACATGGATATCTACTACTACGCCTTCCACTCCCGGAGGGACCACCAATGAGGTATCCCGGACATCTCCGGCCTTCTCGCCGAATATCGCCCTTAAAAGCCGTTCTTCGGAGGAAAGTTCGGATTCAGTCTTAGGGGTAACCCTGCCCACCAGTATCGCGCCGGGGTGCACCTCCGCGCCAACGCGGATAATTCCGTCCTTATCCAGGTCTTTAAGGCTTTCTTCGGAAACATTAGGAATATCCCGGCTAATCTCTTCATTCCCCAGGCGGGTTTCAGTTGCTTCAATCTGAAATTCTTCAACATGGATAGAGGTAAAGATGTCTTCTTTGGAAATTTTCTCAGAAACAAGGATAGCGTCCTCAAAATTAAAACCGCGCCAGGGCATAAAGGCAACCAAAAGATTTTTGCCTAAAGCCAGCTCTCCCTTATCAGTGCTCATTCCGTCGGCAATAGCCTGTCCTTTTTCTATCTTATCTCCTAATTTAACCAGCGGCCTTTGATTTATACAGGTATCGGCATTGGAGCGCTGAAATTTCTTCAGCTTATAAGTATTCTTTCCTACAGTAATGCTTGAGCCGTCAAAGGCGCTAACCTTGCCTTCTTCCTTAGCCACTACCGTCGCTCCGGAGTCGATTGCCACCTTATATTCCATATCAGTAGCCACAAAAGGAGATTCGGTAATCATCAGGGGAACGGCCTGCCTCTGCATATTTGAACCCATCAGCGCGCGGTTGGCATCATCATGTTCCAAAAACGGTATTAAGGCGGCGGCCACCGAAACTAACTGTTTGGGGCTGACATCCATATATTCAACCTTCTTGGGATCGGCCTTGGGAAAATCACCCTTATGGCGGCAGGAAACCCCTTTTTCCTGGAAATGGCCGTCAGGGCCGACAACCGCGTTTGCCTGGGCAATAAGCTTATTCTCCTCAATATCAGCGGTCAAATATTCAATCTTACGGGTAACTTTACCGTCTTCAACCTTACGGTAAGGAGTCTCAAGCAGCCCTAAATCATTTACCTGGGCAAAAGTGCTTAGTGAAGCGATTAAACCGATATTCGGTCCTTCGGGAGTCTCTACGGGACAGACCCTTCCGTAATGCGAAGAGTGGATATCCCTGACCTCAAAACCCGCTCTTTCCCGGGAAAGGCCTCCCGGCCCAAGAGCGGAAAGCCTGCGTTTATGGGTCATCTCAGCCAAAGGATTCACCTGATCCATAAACTGAGAAAGCTGGGAACGTCCGAAGAAATCCTTGATCTGGTTGGATAAAAGTTTGGAATTTATCAAATGATGCAGGCTCAAGGTATGGAATTCGGACAAAACCGCAAGGCGCTCCCGGATAGATTTTTCTAAACGGGTCAAACCTATGCGCACCTGGTTTTGAACCAGTTCACCGACACTCTTAATGCGCCTGTTTCCTAAATGGTCAATATCGTCAATCTGTCCGGCTCCTTCTCTTAATTTTATTAAGTATTCGATTACTTTAATTACCGTGGGGGCGTCAAGTACCCGCTTATCCAGAGAAATATCAATACCGAGTTTACGGTTTAAGATGAACCTGCCGGCACGGGAGAGATCATAGCGGCGGGGGTCAAAAAATAATCTATAAAAAAGATTTTCAGCCGCTTCAGGAGTCATTGGTTCAGCTGGTCGCATCTTGCGGTAGAAATCAGCTAAGGCTTCTTCTTTATTTTTAGTATAATCTTTTTTTAAGGTATTGAGAATCTGCGGGTAAGGTTTTGAACCAAAGGCGTTTAAAATATCTTCATCGGAGGAATAGCCGATAATCCGTAAAATCTGGGTCACCGGAAAATTACGGCGATGGTCCACATAAGCCAGGATCACTTCGGAGATATCATACTTAAACTCAAGCCAGGCCCCATGATACGGGATTACCCGGCCATGGAATATTTTTTTCCCGGTAGGATGCATCTCCTCTTCAAAGGAAACACCCGGCGAACGCTGAAGCTGGGAAACCACTACCCTCTCATCGCCGTTAATAATAAAGGTCCCGGTATCGGTCATAAGAGGAATTTCTCCGAAATACGCCTCTTGCTCTTTAATTTCTCCGGGGCTGACCAGTTTGAAGCGGACCTTCAGGGGAGCGGCATAACTCATTGAACGCCGGCGGCATTCATCCACATCATACTTTGGTTTTCCTAAATTGTAGCCGATAAAATCAAGGCGCACCTGGCGGTCAAAACTTTCAACAGGAAAAATCTCGTTAAAAACTTCCTGTAGGCCGATATTCTTACGCTGTGAAGGAGATGCCTCCATCTGCAGAAATTCAGCGTAAGACAAACGCTGGATATCCAAGAGATGCGGCATATTATAGACTTCTTTGATTTTGGCGAAATTTTTACGTTCTGGCATTTTGATTATTATCCTTGTACGTTTGTATGAATCTTTCGCAAATTCCACTCAACAAACTCTATAACTCAACAAACTCTACAAACTATTTTAACTCTACCGTCGCTCCAGCGGCCTCAAGCTTTTTCTTCATTTCTTCGGCTTCCGCCTTGGGGAGTCCGTCCTTAACTGTTTTAGGGGCACCGTCAACTAAATCCTTGGCCTCTTTAAGTCCCAGGTTAGTGATAGTGCGCACTTCTTTAATAACCGAGATTTTATTCGCTCCGGATGAGGTGAGCACCACGGAAAAAGCGCTCTTTTCTTCAACAGCCGCGGCAGGGGCCGCTGTGCCGCCGGGCGCGCCAACAGCCGCTTGCGCCATCTGGCCTGAAACCCCAAATTTATCCTGGAGCTCTTTGACTAAATCAGCAAGCTCCAGCACATTCATTCCTTCAATTGACTTGATTACATCATCTTTAACAGCCATTTTCAGTTCCTCCTTAAATGAAAGTAAATAACTAAGAGTCTATAAACTATCAACCATCAACTATTGACCCTTGATTGTTTTTTGCTCTTTTATCTGATTAAGCACGATCACTAATTTATTTAAAACGCCCCCAAGGGTAAAAACCAAACCTGCCAACGGCGACTTCAGGGCGTATACCACCTGGGCTATCAATACCTCTTTAGAGGGAAGCTTGGCTATATTTTCAATATCTTTCTGCTTAAATAAGCTTCCCTTATAATAAGCCCCCTTCAAAATCAATTTCTCGTTCTCTTTGGCAAATTTAGAAAGGATTTTTGAAACAACGGCAATATCATTATCGCTAAAGACCAGGGCCGCCGGCCCCTCAAAAAATCCTTCTAAGCCATCAATCTTAGAATCCTTAAGGGCTATCTTCATCAGGCTGTTCTTAGAGACAAAGAGCCTGGATTTCCCATCCCTGAGCGCGATTCTAAGCTGGCTCATCCTAAAGCTGTCCAGCCCTGAATATTGAACCACAAAAAGGCTGTCGGATTCACCGATATCCTTCTTTAATCTGTTAACAGCCGAGTTACGAAAAAAACTGCCTAATTTCATAAGGTAAGCCGGACTCCCGGGCTCATACTGCAAGAAATAAAAATTGATTTAATAAAATTCCCTTTGACTGTTCCCGGCCTTGACTGGGTAATAACCTCAATAACCTTGGAGGCATTCTCAAGAAGCTGCGCCTCGCTAAAGCTAATCTTCCCCGCGGGCGCCTGGATTCCCGATTGCTTATCTACTTTAAATTCTACCCTGCCGCCCCTGATCGCTTTAACCGCCTGAGCGACATTAACAGTTACGGTTCCGGTTTTGGGGCTGGGCATAAGGCCTTTTGGCCCTAAAATTTTTCCTAAGCGGCTTAAATCTTTCATCATATCCGGGGTAGCAACCGCGGCATCAAAATCAAGAAAACCGGCGGCCACCTTATCAATAAGTTCACTGCCTCCCACGAAATCCGCCCCTGAGGCCTTGGCCTCTTTTTCCTGCTCCCCTTTACAGAAAACAGCCACGCGCACCGTCTTTCCAGTGCCATGGGGAAGGCTCACCGTGCCCCGGATGAGCTGATCTGATTTCTTAGGGTCAACATTGACGTAAAAAATCAAATCAACCGTCTGGTCAAACTTGGTTGACGGAAATTTCTTTAAAATAGCGATTGCCTCTTTAAGGCCGTAAGATTTATCCGCGTCAAAAAGCTTTAAGGCCTCTTCATATCTTTTGCTTCTTTTTTTTGACATTTATCCCTCAACCGCGATGCCCATGCTTCTGGCCGTGCCCGCGATTACCTTGAACGCCTGTTTTATATCGCTGCAATTCAAGTCTTTTAATTTTAAATTTACTATTTCTTCCACCTGCTTACGGGTAACAGTCCCAATCTTTTCTTTTCCCGCCTGGCCTGAAGCCTTGGCGATATTTGCCGCCCTTTTAAGCAGGACCGAGCTAGGCGGACTTTTGATTATGAAAGTAAATGTTTTATCCTCGTATACGCTGATTACCGCCGGAAGGATCAGGCCTTCTCTGCCCTTAGTCTGGTCGTTGAATTGTTTACAGAACTGCATTATATTCACGCCGTGCTGGCCTAATGCCGGGCCAACCGGAGGAGCCGGATTAGCCTGCCCCGCGGGAACATGCAGTTTAATTTGCGCGACTATTTTCTTAGCCATTTTAATAATTCAAACCCTAAACCCTAAATTCTAAACAAATCCGAAACTATAAACTCAAAACACAAAGGTTTATTTCTTATTTTTTGTTTTGGGTTTTAAGTTTTGACATTTGGGTTTGTTTAGGGTTTATGGTTTCGGATTTAGGATTTATAATTTTACTCTAATTTTGTTACTCGGTATTATACTTTTTCCACCTGCCAATACTCTAACTCAACCGGTGTTGCCCGGCCAAAAATAGAAACCGCGACCTTCAACTTTCCTTTTTCAGGACGAACCTCTTCAATGGTTCCGTTGAAATTAACAAACGGCCCTTCGGTAACCCTCACCTGCTCATCTTTGGCGAAAACAATCTTCGGGCTGGGCTTAGCCTGCGTATCCTCGGATTTCTTAAGAATGCCCTTTACTTCTTCGTCAGGTAAAGATGAAGGCTGTCTTCCTAGGCCTATAAAACCGGTTACCCCGGGAGCAGTCTTTACCAGAAGATAACTGGCGTCATTCAAATCCATCTCTACCAATAAATATCCCGGAAAGAATTTTCTTTGGGTTACTCTTTTCTTGCCGCTTCTAATCTCAGAAATCTGCTCTGTAGGAATCATTACCTGGCCAAAAGAATCCTTATCCTGCGAACTTAATATACGTTTTTCTAAATTTGCTTTTACCTTTTCCTCAACACCGGTCTGGGTATGGACCACGTACCACTTTTTCATTTTATAAAATAGGTAAACATTTTAGACAGGCACAAATCCACAACTCCGATATATATCGCCATAATCAAGGTAACTGTCATGACCGCGCCTGTGGCTCCGATCAATTCGGTACGGGTTGACCAGGAAACCTTGCTTAATTCCACTTTTACTTCACTCAAAAATTTTTTAGTCTTTTTTATCATCCTTATTATTATATCTAATCCGGTTTCTTTCCTTAAATTACCAGGAGCGGCAGGGCTCGAACCTGCAGTCCCGGTTTTGGAGACCGGTGGTTTGCCATTAACCGACGCTCCTAAGCCTTGCCTTAAAAAAAAGATACGGTCTATCTCTGTGAACTGCCAACTGTGAACTAGAACTACTTTATTTCTTTATGTTCTGTATGTTTACGGCAAAATCTGCAGTGTTTGCTCAAAAGAAGCTTATCCTGATGTATCTTCTTATTTCTGGTGGTAGTATAATTACGGTTTTTACAAACCGAGCATTCCAAGGTTATAGTTTCACGCATCTTTTTAAATGTTAAGATCCTTCGTCACTGTAGCTCCTCAGGATTAAATTCGCGCTTTTAGGCGCGAATTTAAGCTGGAGACGGGAATCGAACCCGTGACCCCGTCCTTACCAAGGACGTGCTCTACCAACTGAGCTACTCCAGCAGATTGTTAACCGCTTTTTCACTCCGGGTGGCTCCTTCGACAGGCTCAGGATGGTGAGATAAGTAGAGCCATTGCCCCGCCCTGGCATCGCAATCCCATGTTAAACTTAATAGGCATTGCTATACGCAAGCCTAATTCCTTTTTTACCTGCTATAACCAGCGGAGCAAAAGAAACAAAAACCTACCCTTTGCAAGAATTACATTTCTTCGCGCAATCCTTATCTTGGAGTTGATTCGATCTTATTTTGCTGGCCTTGTCCGGCTTTCTCTTTAATGCCCGACTGTTTTGTTGCGCTTATTTCTACCCCGCGAAAGCCGGCTATTTTTCCACGCCGATAGCGATAAGCATTTACAGCGGAATCATAAGTTTAATACAAAAAAAACTTTTGTCAAGTTTTTTTTTAAAATTTTATTCGATATTCGATATTTATTATTCATTTTTTTAGGGTATTACTATCTTTGATATAGACATAACGCATTTGGCCACGCTTGATTCTTTGGACTTGGGGCTGATCTGGTATTTCTCAATCATCAAAAGTTTATCCGAATTTTCTATATTATACATAAAATCAACTAATTGCTCCATCTGGGCCTCACAGCTTAAGGATATCATAAACTTCTCGGAAGAGCCCCCCTTGATAGCTGCCGGTTTCATATCCACAAGATACACTGAACTTTTATTACTCATCCCTTCTATCTCTTTCAATAAAGAAGTTACCTCGGTATCGCTTGAGGTGAAACCGCTGGAGAGGTAGCTGTATTTATTCCGGGCTGAGAGTATCCTTTCTTTTTGAGTAACTATTTTCAGGCTGCTTTTTATCAAGGTTTCTCTATCCTTTATTTCGGCGTCCAAAAATTTAATTTTAGAAAATACCGGAGACACCACCAGCTGATCAAGCAGAGTAAGAGAAACGAAGAACAGCGCGCCGTAAAAAATAAATTTTTCCCTCTTGGATAGACGCAAAAAAAACGCCTGAAAAGACCGTGTAAATTTAAGCATCAGCTATTCTTCTCCTCTATCAATGGCCGCGGTTATCTCAAAATCGGTAAATTCTTTCAAGCCATCCCTTCTTTTTGTGGTATATTTGGTTTTTACATCCTTGAAGTAGCTGGATTTCTCCATGTTATCCACGAAAGAAAAAACTACCGACATCGCCTCGGCGGTTCCCTTGATGGAAAATTTTCTCTGCTCATCCAAACGAATATCAGTAAGGGCAATTTCCAGCGGAGTCAGCCGGTGGAGCTCAGTCAATACCTCCAGGGAATACCCGCGGTTTTCTAAATAATGCCTGATGGTTGAGACCCTGGCATAATCTTTTTCTAATTTATCAGACTCACCAATCATCGGCGCGTATCTAACTTCTAAGTTTTTTAAATACGCGCTCTTAAAGAATATGTTGCTTAAGAGTATGAAAAATACCAAAACAAATACCGCCAGGACAAAAATTCCTATTTTTATAAGTTCCCTTCCTCTTTCTTCAAGCGCCCTGGCTAATCTTACCTCCTCGGGAACCAAATCCACTTTCAATTCATCGGAGAAAAAGAGTCCGGCAATCACATTAAGAAAAGAAACGCGCGGGGTGAGCGAAAGCGATTTCAAGGCCTCCGGATACAGATGAAATCCGCCCAGATAAGCGGTTGTTTTTAGCGGGACGCGCGAATTGCTCAACACCTCGGATAAACCGGAAAGTTTCTCGATAGCTCCGGTAAGGATAAACCTGGAGGGGACATCCGCGATCCCTTCGCTTTGATATGATTCTATGGATTTCTTAAGCTCATCGGCAAATCTTAACTCATTTTTATCTTTATCCAGCTCAAAACTTTGTATCCCTATCGGAATACTGCGGATAAACAACGGTTTTCTTTTGAAAATTACCGTAAAATCGGTTACCGTCTCATCAATATGGACAAGGCTCAAAGGACTGTTATCGCTTTCAACTTTCAGCATCTTTGAAGAAGCCAGGCCAAGCGCCTCAGGGGCAAAAAAAACCTTTTCCGGCTTTAGGCCTATTTTAGCTAAGATTTCGTAGTGCCTTTTTACCGCGGCGCGCGCCACTATCACCAGCAAAATCTTAGTATAGCTGTTCTTATAAGTTCCGATATTGATATGATCAATGATTATCTCCTCGCGCGCGTAAGGAGTGTGGCGGCCGGCCTGGAGATTGATAATCTCCTTTATTTCCTGGGGGTCAGTAGAGGGTATCTCAATGTTTTTGGTAATAGCCAACTGCGAAGTTATCACGCATATTATCTTGGGATTCTTAATTTTTAATTCGGTGAAACCTTGTTTGATTATCTTGGAGATTTCATCATCGTTTAAGCTGTTAATATTCTTAGAGAAGATTCCGGATATTTCCTTTTTGCTGAGGGATGTGGCAGAAGCAATGGTTAAAGAGTTTCCCAGACTAAGGCTCACCAATTCGCCTGTCTTACGCTTTAAGTGATTTAATTTCTGAGTAAGGGCTTTAAACATAGTTCTTAATTACTATGAACTGTTAACTGTGAACCGTGAACTAAACTATCCTTCTCGCCAATAGAGGATTTTTCCGAATATATCGGCTATACACACCACTTTTAGTTCTGCCTTCCTATTATTCAGCCCGGCGGTGCTTTTAATCATAAAATTGTTGGAATAGACATCTAAGCCCTGATCAATCACAATGGTAAGTTTTGAGATTTGGGAATCGCTTAAAGGGAAAGCCTGGCTTAGATGAGGCACTATATCGGAAGTTTTCAGAAAGACATTATCGTCTTCATTGCCTAAGATGCCGTCATCCGCGCTTCGGTGGCGGATGATTTTATCCGCGGTATCCTCGTCCAGGCCCAGTGATATAAGCACAAGCGAACTCGCGGTATTAATGTTTATTCTGCCCGCGGAGGACACCGTAACATAATCTTTTAGCTTCTCCAATATCTCCTGCCTCATTCCCTTAACCAATAAAAGCTCATCCAAAGACTCAAACTCGGAATCTTTGGCCTCATAAGGATAAGGCAATCCGTGATAATAAGGGTCTTCGGCACTGCCTAAGGGTATGGAAAGCTGACTGTCTTTATCCCGCCAATCAACTATTGAAGCCGCCAATTCCTGGGCCTCAACCTCATCAAGTCCGACGGCGGCGAAAAGATTTTTCAACACCGCGAGTCCAGAGGCGTTAAGATTAATTTTACTTTCTTCATCCGATAAGCCATAGCGCGTTTCCAAGACTCCTTCCGGCTCGTTCATAAAATTATATGACACCGAGAAGCTTCCTCCCTCAAGATGCGCGTCTTTAAACAGTTCCGGGTCATTACTAACAGGATCTTTTAGGCTGTTGCAACCTTCGGTTTCCTGCCTTATCAGCTCAAAAAGAGCCTTCCGGACACCTGCCTCAGCGATAAGGCGCAGCCTTTCCCTCTCATCAATACGTTTAACTAAAGAGAGTTTCTGCCTAAGGCCATAACCTAAAGCCACACTAAATACCGTCAAGAGCGAAAGCGACCAGAGAGCAAGCAGTAAAATACTTGCCCTTGTTACTTTTAAATTATAAGACATAAGCGCAAAATATAAAATAGTCAACAATTAATACAAAAACACGTAATGGAAGAATGTTTTTTCTGTGAACTGTCATCTGTCAACCGTCAACTAAACTATCCGCCGATAGGAATACTCACCGTCCTGGCAAACCTGCCGGCTGAACCCTGAGTGTCAAGCTCAAATTCTATTCTCACCGCCAGCGGCAATCCCTCAAGAGTAGCATCCTCAAGCCAGACATATTCTTTTTTCTCTTTATCATAAAAGTAATACCCGAACTTCAAAGAATTTAAATTTTCTAAAATCCCTTTCGCTATTCCTTGTTTGCCTTCGAATATCCGGCTGAGGTCATTCTCCTCCCTGAATAAGGCTTTACTCTTCGGTTCATAAAAGTAAGCCACCCGGCCTATAGTCTTATTTCTCAAATAAGGGCTCACCACTAAAGAAGCAATCTCAAGTCTCTCCTTGGTCCCTAAAAAACCCAAGCCGGAAAATTTCAGGCAGCTTCTTACATCTGATGCAAATCGGTCAAAAAATATGCTTAAATCCTCCTCAACAACTTTCTGATTTGCCTTCTGCCAGATTCTCATCCCATTACTAAAAGTAAAATACACCGCCAGGCCGATCACTGAAGCTATTAGGCTTACTAAACACAGCTCAATGAGGGTGAACGCGGGAGCAGTTTTCTTCATAATTTAAATTTAAAACTCTAAATACTGAACATAAAAGATAAACTCTAAACACTAAACCATAAATCCTAAACAAATCCAAAATAAAAATTTTCCAAACCTAAAACATTTTATTTTGAGTTTTGAGTTTATCATTTTGAGTTTGTTTAGAGTTTCGGGTTTCGGGTTTCGGGTTTATTTTTAGGATTCTTTCTTGATATACAAGGCGTAACCGTTTCTAGAAAGCTCTCTTGTCCTGGGGCCTTGGCGCCAGCTTACTGCCAAATCTATCCTGTATAGGCTTTCCGCTTCAATCGGACTAACCGAAAGCCTCCAGTTAAAATCCTTATTCTGGATATTCAGCCTGCCCGAGGACCCTGCCCCGGCATCAGGGCCGAAACAACTTAAGGCGTCCTGGGCCTGCCAGAGTTTTTCATCGGCAAAAGCAGCTACCCTCAAATAATTGCTGTAATAACCAAAGGAATCCAGCAGGGTAAAAAATGCCCGGTAGATAAGCACTATACCTAAAGATAAAACCGCGGTAGTAACCAATACCTCAATTAGGGTAAACCCGCGCGCTTCTTTCTTCATAATTTGAATTTAAAACTTTAAATACTGAACATAAAAGATAAGCTCTAAACACTAAACCATAAATCCTAAACAAATCCAAAATAAAAATTTTCCAAACCCAAAACATTATATTTGAGTTTTGAATTTATCATTTTGAGTTTGTTTAGAGTTTAGGATTTTGGATTTAGGGTTTAGGGAGTTTTAAATTATTCCCAGTTCTTTACATCGTCCGCGCTTTCCGCGCCGTCTTTACCCAAAGAATACAAATCATAATCCGCGCTCCGGTGTTCACCGGGAGATTTGTATTTGTATTCCCGGCCCCAAGGATCAACAGCCTTTCTTTCCAGGTAAGGGCCGTTCCAGTTGTTAGCTGAAGATGGCTTACCCAACAAGGCGGCTAAACCCTCTTCCGTAGTAGGGAAGCCTCCATTATCCATCTCATACATCTTTAAGCCGGTGGCGATATTGGCCTGGATATCGGCCTTGGCCGCTCCCACCCGCGCCTGCTCCCCCCTTCCGGCAAAACGGGGGACAACCATTGCCGCCAGCGCGCCGATAATTATGACTACCAGCATAAGTTCAATCAGGGTAAAACCGTTTCTTCTCATATCTTTATCCTCCTTCCTCTAAATATCTTCTCCATTTATCTTCCAGCTCCTCGAGGCTTCCCACTAATCCGGAGTAAGCTGAACTTAAGGCGTCTTCCAGGCCTTTCCCATCCCGAAGCTGGCGGCAGAAATCAATAAAACTTGACCCGCCGTATTTTTCCACCAGAAAACCCACCAAAGAAACCGCCTGGACATAAAATACATTGACCAGATTATTCCCGCTCAAAAACAAAACCCCTTCTTTATTATCCTTGGTCCTGGCTGAACGGATACGAACTCCGTCTTTATCGCTGATATTACGTATATTCAAATTCATCATATCCGAAAGCGAAAGCAGGGTGTCCTCTTTATAGAGCTGTCTGGAAATTTCTTTCACATGCTTTCTTTTGGCCTCTTCCGCCCATTGGGCCACTCCTTCATCCAGCCAGAGAGGCACCTCTCCCTTAAAGCCGACAAAATCCCGGAAGATCAAATGGGCCAGTTCATGGGGAAGCAGGCTCTCCAGGAAACCCTGGTTCCAGGCATAGCTGACAATCTCTTTCTTTTTGTAGTCCGCTAGGCCTTCCGACCAATTTTGTTCACCGGAAGCCTTTAAAAAAGAATCCTTATCCGGATAGATATAAATCTTCACCCGTTTATCCCAGGTCCAGAATTCCGAATAACGGGCATAGCCCAAATCCGAACTTATCCGGTTATAGTAAAGCTCGGATTTATTTAAGACATCTTTGGCGAAACCTTCATCCTTGGTAAAATAAACCAGAAAATGGTCTCCCCTTAACTCCTGCCACTCCTGGGCAAAGCAGTTGATTGACCCGAAAAACAAAAGGACCAAAAGACTAAAAAACCAGAGTTTTCCCGGTTTCTTCATATCTTTAGCAATTCTTTAATTTTATCCAAAAACTCCTTGGGATCAAAGGGCTTGACCATATAACAATCCGCTCCCACCTTGGCGCCCAATTCCTGGTCTTCTTTCTGCCCCCGCGCCGTAAGCATAATTATCGGAATACCGCGGTATTTCTGGTCAAATTTCAAAAGCCGGCAGATATGGTATCCGTCCATACCCGGAAGCATCACATCTAAGATAATTAAATTCGGCGCTTCGGACTTGGCCATATTATAAGCCATAACGCCTTCTTCAGCGGTAATAACCTCATAACCTGCCGAGGCTAAGCGCATCTTGGTCATACTCAAAACATCCGGCTCATCATCCACTAAAAGAATCTTAGGCTTTTTGTCCATAGCAGCACCTATAAAATTAAAAGTAAACCCAAAACACAAAATTCTATGTTTATTTTGTTTTGGATTTTAGGTTTAAATATTTGAGTTTGTTTAGAGTTTCGGGTTTAGAGTTTAGAGTTTAAACAGGAAGGGTGAAAATGAATTTACTTCCCTCTCCCGCCTCGCTCTCGGCCCAGATTTTGCCTCCGTGCCTTTCCACAATGCCTTTAGATATAGGAAGCCCCAAGCCGGTACCTTTAACCGAGGTAAAACTCTTATTGCGGTCCACCTGATAAAATTTGTCAAAAACCTTCTCCAGATCCTGCTTAGGGATACCTACTCCGGTATCCCTCACCTCTACCCGCAAGAAGTTCTCCGCGCGAAAAACCTTGATCATTATTTTACCCTGGGCGGGAGTAAACTTCAAGGCATTACCCACTAAATTGGTAAGCACCTGATTAATCTTATCCGAATCAATCGTAACTAAGGGAAGCTCCTCAGGCAGTAATGACTCCAAAGCGATGTTTTTCTCTTTCGCGCTTGCCTGAAATAAACCCAACACGTCCTTAACTATAGAAGCGGCATCCGCCGGCTGTTTGTTAAGTTGAATCTTTCCGGCTTCAATCCGGGATATATCCAAAAGGTCGGAAATCAACCGGTTTAAGCGGTCAATGTTACGTTTGGAAAGAACCAGACAATCCTTCTGAATATCGTTTAACTCACCCGCCAGGCCGTCTAAGAGATTATCCGCCGCTCCCTTTATGGCTACCAGGGGCGTGCGCAGTTCGTGGGAAACCAGCGAAACAAAATCCGACTTCATCTGTTCAATCTCCCGCTCCTTGCTTACATCCCTCAAGAGCATTACTATCCCCAGATACCGGCCATTATCGTCCTCAATACAGGCTGATTCGCTGTTAATTACCCGCGGAAACGGTTTTTCCAAATGAATATCCAGAACCTTCGGCTGTTTGCGGCGCTTCTTTATCTCATCCAGCTCACCCAACAGGCTTAAGTCGCCTCCGGTCATCTCATTAAAGGCGGAATTGACAATCACCAGCTCATCTTTTTCGTCAAACATCGCCACCCCCTCAGACATCCTCTCCACCATCACCTTCATCTTGCTCTTTTCCGCGGATAATACCGCCTGCAACCTTTCAATAGCCGCGGAGGCCTGGGAGGCCAGGGTATAAAGCAGTTTTATCTCCTCATCCGAATAGGCGATGTCCCTGACCGCGGCCACATTTAATATCCCCACCGCCTCCTGACGCACAAACAAAGGCACGTCAAAAGAAGAAACTATCCGTTCGCCTTCGCTTCTCTTATCATCCAGAATCTCTCCCCTGACCTCAAACTCAATCTCCTCACCGGAAATAGCTCTTGGCCGAAGCGAATTTAAAGAAGCGATCACATTATTCTTAACTTCCTCAAAGATATCCCTCTTTACGGGATGGGCCGCGCGGATTATCATCCTGGCCTTTTCTCCGTCGAGTATAAGCAAGGAACTGCAGAGGTCGTAATCAATAATCCTATTCAGGGAATCAGCCATAATCTTCATAAAATCCTCATAATTTAAGGTATAGCTGATGCTGTTAGAGATATCATAAAGTATGGACAGCTCAAAAATCCGGTCGTTGAGCTCGTCGCGCAGGCGCTGGTTTTCCTCTTTAAGGCTGTCAACTTCGGTCATTTTTTATTTTTTCAATATATTTGATTATCCCCTCAATCTCAAAGGGTTTATAAAGAAAACCGCTGATATCGGGCCTGCCTTCAATTTCTCGAGCTTTATCGTGATATCCGGTAATTATCACCAGCTCCGCCTGGGGCATGGCTTCCTTAATCTTTTTATAGAGCTCTAAACCATCATCCTTCTTAAGCACCAAATCCAAGAAGACCAAATCAAATTTCTCTCTTTGAATAAGTTCTAAAGCGCCTTGGGCATTATTTATCAGGCTGTATTTCTGGTCCTTGGCCTTTAAAAAATTACCGAAGAAATTAAGCACCGCTTGATCATCATCAATGACTAAAATATTGGAAGCCCCCTTGTTTCTTTCCCGGGAGGCCTTCTCCACGATGCCTTTTATCTCACCTATAGCAAAGGGTTTGCGGATGGAGCCGGATGCCCCTTCCTTCTGGGCCTGCTCTAAAATATTATCCAAGGCGTAACCGGTCATCATCACAACTAGCGCCTCAGGATGAACCTGCCTTACCTTGCGGAAGGTTTCCAATCCGTCCAATCCGGGCATGCGCACATCAATAAAATAAAGGTCAAACTTACCTGCCTTGGCAAGTTCTGAGGCCTTATAGCCGTCTTCGGCCTCAACAACCTCTAATCCCTGCAAAGATAAAAGCCGGGCAAAAAAATCCCGGATAATCTTTTCATCGTCAACTACCAAAACCTTGATTTTCGTATCAGCCATATCGCGTCTCCATATGAAACCCTAATACAAACTCTAAACCCGAAATTCTAAACTCTAAACAAACTCAAAACTATAAATACAAAACTCAAAACATGTGTTTTGGATTTAGGATTTTAGCTTTTGGGTTTGTTTAGGATTTAGAGTTTAGAATTTAGTGTTTATTCAGTTATTGACATCATCAGCCCGGACAACTGATTAATATTTATTTCGCTGAATTTTATTCCCGCCTCGTAATGGCCGGCCTTGCTCTCGGATTTTCTCACCCAGACCACCTCGCCGGGAACCGCGCAGGTATTTTTATTGTCCGGGCTCTTGATAACCAAATCCAATTTTGTCCCCAGAGAAAACTCATCAGGCGCTAAAAGCCTTATTCCTCCCAGGGAAATATTATTGCTTAGGCAATGGCTAAAAGCGCCTGTCTTACCTTTTATCCGGTAGTCTACTTCTAAAACCATATCAAAGCGCCGATAGGCCCTTTTCTCCTTAGGATCACTCTCTTTTTTATCCGGCACAAGGCTGGCCTCCTTAAGCACATTCTCCACTATCTCTTTTATCTTATTTAAATTCTCAAAGGGCTTGCGCACGCACATAATCCCTTCATATTTAATCTTGTTAATCAAATCCTCTTCGGCTGAGGCATACCCGGTCATAAACACGCAGGCTATATCCGGAGTTATCTTCTTCAGTTCCCCGAATGTTTCCAGGCCGTTGGTCTTGGGCATCCGGATATCCAAAAACACCAAATCAAATTCCTCGGTTTTGGCCAGCTCTATGGCCGTTTCTCCGTCGGCGGCGGTCTTCACCTGGGCCAATTGCAGGCTTAAAAAACGGCTCAAGAAGTCCCGAATCACCTTTTCATCGTCAACTACCAACACTTTCAATTTAGTCTTTTCTGTCATTTATTCTCCTTTATCACCGGAAAAGAAATATGAAAAGTCGTTCCTTTGCCTAATTCGCTTTCCACTGAAACTTTACCGTTATGCCTCTTCACAATGTCCTGGATAAAAGACAGGCCCAATCCGGTACCCTCACCAACCGGCTTAGTGGTAAAAAACGGGGTGAAAAGTTTATCCAGATTTTCCGGAGAGATTCCCGTGCCGTTGTCAGAGATGGAAAGCAAAACCAGATCCTTAACCATATCATAGCGGGTTTTTAAGATTATCAGCCCGGCTTCTTTTTTGGGGTTTTTTTCTATGGCGTATCTGGCGTTATTAACAATATCAAAGATGACCTGCTGGATGAGCTGGGTATCGCCTTGAATCCGGGGAAGATTTTCCCCCAGCTCTTTTTTTACCGAGACATCACGCAATTTTAGTTCGTGGCCGATTAAGGTTATGGTCTTCTCTACCGCCTCATTCAGGGAAAAAGGCTGGAATGTCCCCTTGGCGGCACGGGAGAAATCCAATAAAGAGCGGGCTATTTTCACGCACCGGGAGGCCGACTCCTCAATCACATCCAACTGCTCTTTGAAATCCGTAACCTTAAAATCCGCCCCCATCTCCATCTCCATCTTAATCAACTGGACATTGTTTAAAACACCGGTAAGCGGATTGTTAATCTCATGGGCCACACTGCTGGCCAATTGCCCCACCGCGGCCAGCTTTCCGCTTTGAAACATCTTATTGCGGGAATCCTCTAATTCCCGGTTTTTTTCATCTACTTTTTTATGCAGGCGGATAATAAATAAGAATACCCCGACAATCACCACTAAAGCGGCCAAGCCGATAAAAATCATCTGCCAGGTTAAGCTGTAAAGAGGGGCGAATGCCTCCCGGGTATCTTTTTCCGCGATAATCAACCAGTTATTTCTTTTCATCAACATTGCCGCTCCCAGAACCGGCTCGGCGCGGAAATCCCGGTATACGCCTAACATTTTAACCGAATCCTCCAAGATGGTGATCGCCACCGGAATATCTATCCTTTCTTTTAAAATTATATCTTCTTTTTTCCCGGAGGGAAAAAATTTTGGTATGTTAAGCAAAAGCCCGTCTTTATTAATCAGGTAAAACTTGCCTGTATTTCCCATCGCGGCCTCGCGTATCTCTATGGATTTTATCAGGACATCCAGCCGGTAGCGGTTAACCAGGACCCCCAGAGGAAGTCCGGTAGCCCGGGCAGTAATAATATTGGAAACCGCCAAAGCCGGGGCATTCAGGTCTTCAGAAACATAGACATCACCGGCATAAACTGTAGAAGTAGGATTGCGGCGGAGTTTCTTTAAAACCGCCTGATCTTTAAAATAACGACTGATCTGCCTGAAATATTCTTCTCGCGATTTATCCTTTCCAATATTCCGCTCATTATTGGAAAAAATAACCTTTCCCTTAAGGTTAAGGATAAGGGTGTCCTCAAGCTGGGCATCCAGCACCACCTTGTTTTTAGCCAAATGATCATCAATCTGCTGACGGAGTTTATCCACGTCTTTATCGTCGGGATCGTAATAGGTAAGCCCGTCTTTAATGATGCCGTCGGAACAAAAATCCAGGGCCCGGCCTTTTTTGGCCTCAATAAAAAGGTCAATCCTGGCGTCAACATTCTGAATAAAATAGCCCAGCTCATTAAAAATAAAATTCTTGATTATAGCCTTGGTCCGGGCAAAAACCACAACTCCGGTCAAGAGGAAAAAGATAAAAGTTATAAAAATAAATAAATAATAAACCCTGGTATTTAGTCCGCCTGAAACAGCTTTTTTAGTCATCGTATTCTTTCCTTCTTATTTAATAACCAACCACCAAGATGCAATAACCAAATAAATTCCAATACCCAAATACCAATACCCAAATATTTTGATTATTGAAAATTGGTTATTGGTTATTATATACCTTTGCATAATTAAAGTGTCATTGCGAGCGAAGCGAAGCAATCTTAAAAGTAAGATTGCTTCGTCGCTGTCGCTCCTCGCAATGACACAGGATTATAAGTTCATATGTAGCGATATTTATGCAAGGCTATATAATTATCGCCGGCAGGGAGATTTTAAATACCGCTCCCTGGCCGGGCTCGCTTTCCACGGTAACTATTCCGTTGTGCTCCTTGATGATGTTATAGACAATGGATAATCCCAGGCCGGTGCCCTCGCCAACCGGTTTAGTGGTAAAAAACGGCTCAAAAATCTTGCCTAAGTTTTCCTGGGCAATGCCTACGCCGGTATCCGAAATCGAGATATTCACCGTTTTTCCCAGATGGTCGTCATAATGAGTCTTAATGGTGATTACCCCGCCGGCGTTTTCGGATTTTTTGCGGATAGCCCAGCGGGCATTGGTGATGATGTCAAAAATACACTGCTGAAGAAGCTGAAAATTTCCCGAAGCCGGGGGTAAATCCGGCTCAAGCTGTTTTTCAATTATGATATTCTGCAATTTTAACTCATGGCTGATTAAGGCCGCCACCTTTTCCACTGCCTCATTCAAAGAGACCGGAGCCAGAGTTTCCTTGGGAGAGCGGGAAAACTCCAACAGGGAACGGGTTATCTTGGCACAGCGCTGAGCCGATTCTTCAATAATATCCAAAAGCTCCTTAAAATCATCTATTTTAAAATCAACTTTATCCGCCAGCTCCATTTTGATCAGCTGGACATTATTTAATACCCCGGTCAAGGGGTTATTGATCTCATGGGCCACCCCTCCGGCCAGCTGGCCTACCGAGGCCATCTTGGCTGATTGAACTAATTGCGCCTGGGCAGACTTAAGCTCCTCGTGGGCCTTTATCAGTTCTTCCTCAGACTGCTTTCTTTCGGTAATATCCTGGAAGATTTCCAAGACCGCCTTCTTCCCCTGATAAATCATTCCGGTATGGCTGACGCTGAATATCCTGCCCCCGAATACTCCGCTGGTTTCCATAAAGGCAGTCTGGCCTATTCTTATTTCCTTTCTTAAGGGGCAATCCAGGCACTGCCTTTTATTATCCCGGTAAAACTCCCAGCACTTCCCGCCCAAAACCCCCTTGCCGGTTATCGCCTCTAATTTAGGGCTAACCCGCAAAACCGTTCCTTGCTCATCCACAATATCCATAACAAAGGGAATTGCCTCTAAGAGAGTCGTGGCCATAAAGTTGGCCTCAACTAATCCTTTATTGGCGAATTCCAATTCCTTGGTGCGCGTAACAATGCGGCTTTC
>CAKKRH010000029.1 GCA_919902675.1 Omnitrophica bacterium GWA2_41_15 | reverse complement strand
GGGGAAGGCTTATCGGGATTGACCGTGACGAGGATTCTCTGGTTATTGCCAAGGAGCGCCTGACTGAATTTAACAGCCAGGCAGGTGGTTCGACCGCGCTCACCACAGGTGGTTCGACTAGGCCCACTATTGATATCGCGCACGGAGATTTTCGGGATATTAATAAAATACTCAATGGGCTTAAGGTAAAAAAGATAGACGGAATATTATTTGATTTGGGCGTATCCAGCTATCAGCTTGATTCTAAGGAGCGGGGTTTCAGCTTCCGTTATGACGCTCCCTTGGATATGCGTATGGATAAAACCAGCTATATTCTAGCTTACGACTTAGTGAATAATCTGACCGAAAAGGAAATTTCGGACATCCTCTGGATGTTCGGCGAAGAGCGCTGGCATAACCGGATTGCCAGGCATTTAGTAAGAGAGAGGTCGCATAGCCCCGTAGCCACCACCGGACAGCTTCGGGATATTGTGCTCAGGGCTATCGGGCGTCCGTTTAGCCCGGGCCAAAGAATCCATCCGGCCACCCGAACCTTTCAGGCTTTGAGGATCGCGGTCAACCGGGAGCTGGAGGCCTTAGAGGAGGCGCTTCGCGCCGTCCCTGAATTATTAAAAAAAAATGGGCGGGTCTGCGTTATTTCTTTTCATTCTTTAGAAGACAGGATAGCAAAGCATAACCTTAAAGAGAATTCACTCAAGGGTATTTATAGAATAATCACCAAAAAACCGCTTGAGGCCTCAGATGATGAAACGTCCCGGAACCCGCGCTCAAGAAGCGCAAAGATGCGCTCCGCCGTAAGGATTTAGTAAGGCTTAGGCCATAGACTATTTAAAAGGATTAATATGCGGCTTAGATATTTCATTTCGGGTTTAATCACAGTGGTTGTCCTGAGCCTTTTTTACGTCGGACAGCAGACCGAGGTCATTAAGCTCGCTTACCAGGCGAATAAGATCAATAAACTGCGTAAGGAATTGCTTGATAGGAACCACCATTTAAGATATAATCTAATCAGTTTAAAATCATCTTATCATTTGGGAGGTAAGCTGCTTTCTGAGAATACTAATTTTGAGATACCCAAGCAGTCCCAGATGGTGAGTTTGGCCTTGCCCAAGGGAGAACAATCGCGTAAGCGGGATATCCGTAATTATCCTTCAGATTCCGTCTCTAATTCTGACCGGTTAAAAGCTTATTCCGGAAAAAAAGAGGCATTCGGTTTCAAGATTATCCCGTCGCCGGACAGCGGTAAAAACATAAATAATCCTAAATTCTTAGAAGGTATTAAGGATGGGATGCTCTTAAGCGCTTTGAAAATAAAAGAGGTCTGGCCGATATCGGCAGTTAAGTCTTATTACGTGGATAAAGAGGCCCAGGCCCAGGACTTTAGTAAATAAAGAAGTTTTTCCTTTCGCTCTCTTTTAGTCTTAAACTAAACCGATACTTTTGTGCAAGTCAATATCCGTCAGCGCCGCTTCCAGGCGGTTACCTATGCCTTTTTGTTTTTTTTCCTCTGTTGTTTCCTGCGTTTAACCTATATCCAGCTATTCAAGTCAAAATATCTTTCCCGCATAGCCAATCAGCAGCATAATCTTTACATTGAATTAGAGCCGGTAAGAGGGGCTATTCGCGACCGCAATTCAAAACCCCTGGCCTTTAATGTGCCCAGCGACTCTTTATACGGCGCACCCCGTCAGATAAAAAACAAAGAAAAAGTAATCATGGAGCTTAAGGAAATATTAGGCCTGAGCGAGAGCTATTTAAAAAACCGGCTTTATCGGGATAAGGCCTTTGTCTGGATAGCCCGTAAGGTCAAACCTGAACAGGTTGAGCGGATAAAAAAACTTAAATACCCCGGCATAGGTTTTATCCGGGAGAGTAAACGTTGTTATCCTAATAAAAATCTTGCTTCTCACGGGATTGGTTTTGCCGGGTTGGATAATACGGGGCTGGAGGGATTAGAGCTTCTTTATGACGGCTACTTAAAAGGTTCCAACGGCTGGGCCCAGGTTTTAAGGGATGCCCGGCAGAACACCTTGCTCTGGGAAGAAATCGCCCTGCCTAAAGATGGGCACGAAATTGTCCTGACTATTGATGAGTTTATCCAGTTTGTCGCCGAGAGGGAGTTGGAGAGGGCTTATAAAACCTTTCGGGCCAAGGGGGCTTCGGTAATAGTGATGGACCCTAAAACCGGGGAGATCCTGGCAATGGCTAATCGTCCTACTTATGATTCTAACCGTCCCCAGGACGCCAGTTTAGATTCACGGCGCAACCGCGCGCTCTGCGATATGTTTGAGCCGGGCTCGGTGTTTAAGATTGTTACCGCTTCAGCCGCGCTGGAAGAAGGAAAATTTAACGAGTCAAACCGTTTTTTCTGCGAAAACGGTTCTTACCGGGTGGCTAATCATATCCTGCATGACCATCATCCCCACGGCTGGTTAACCTTTTCCCAGGTGATCTCGGAATCGAGCAATATCGGCACTACCAAGATTGCCCAGGCTTTAGGAGGAGATCTGGTTTATGAATACGCGGATTTGTTTAACTTTGGAAAGAAATTAGGCGTAGACCTGCCGGGGGAAATTTCCGGGGTATTGAAAGAGACCAGGAATTGGTCCAAGACCTCTATCGGGGCTGTGCCTATAGGCCAGGAAGTGGGGGTTACGGCCTTACAGCTGGTTTCGGCGATTTCAGTTATTGCCAATGGTGGGGTATTGATGAAACCTTTTATAGTCAAGGAAATCAGAAACAGCGATGGCCATACGGTTAAGGAGTTTCCCTCACAGGAAATAAGAAGGGTAATTTCTCCCCAGACAGCCAAACGGATAAAGGATATCCTGGTTATGGTTACCGAGGAAGGGACGGGCCAGCTGGCCAGGGTTTCTGATTTTAAGGTTGCCGGGAAAACCGGGACCTCTCAGAAACTTGAGCCAAACGGCGCGTATTCGCACAGTAAGCATATCGCTTCTTTTATCGGCCTTGCCCCGGCGGAAGACCCTTT
Organism: Omnitrophica bacterium GWA2_41_15; assembly: GCA_919902675.1. GTDB lineage: Bacteria > Omnitrophota > Gorgyraeia > Gygaellales > UBA12090 > UBA12090. The sequence continues at coordinate 26,648 of CAKKRH010000029.1, read as the reverse complement.
AATAGCCGTGGTGGTTACCGTGGATGAGCCCCGGCCTTATTATTTTGGCGGAGTGGTTTCCGCGCCGGTATTTAAACGAATTGCCCAGGAGGCGGTTAATTATTTAAGGTTAGGGCGGAATAACTATGCGCTTGGAGAGATTGCTAAAAAGACTGAATAATAACGGCCGCCGCGGGGATTATCCTTTGGCGCTGGATATTAAATCCATTTCCGCTAATTCCAAGACAGTAAGGGATGGTTCGCTTTTTGTGGCTGTAGAGGGGACAAAATCCCGGGGGAGTGATTTTATCGCCGAGGCGCTAAGAAACGGCGCCCTTTGCGTGGTCGGCTCAAGGCCAAAGACAGAAGTGAGTTTTAAGAATGTGCCATTTATTAAAGTCAGAAACAGCCGCCTGGCCCTGGCAGTTTTGGCGGATGAGTTTTTTGACCACCCCTCAAAGAAGCTTAAAGTGGCCGGGGTTACCGGAACCAACGGAAAAACCACAATAACTTACCTGATCAGAGACATCCTTAAGCAGGCTGATCTATCCTCAGGGATAATTGGCACCATCAACTATTGCTATGGGGATAAAGTTCTTCCGGCCGTAAACACCACCCCGGGCCCGATAGAACTGCAAAGCCTTTTAAATGATATGGCCAAAAGTGCCTGCCGTTATTGCGTTATGGAGGTTTCTTCCCACGCCCTTTCCCAGGAAAGGACAGCGGGAATAGATTTTGAATCAGCCATATTCACTAATCTTACCCCTGATCATTTGGATTATCATAAAACTTTAGAGAATTATTTTCTGGCCAAATCCGGGCTCTTTAGCGCCTTAAAAGCAGAGGCCAGCGCGATAGTGAACTTAGACAGCCCTTACGGGGCGCGCTTAAGGAGCTTAAGCCGGGGAAGGTTTGTCGGTTACGCCATAGATTCGTCCGCGGATTTTAAGGCCCGGGATTTGAGCTTAAGCCTTGAGGGAAGCGAATTCGTTTTAGAGGCCCGGGGTATAAAATCCAAAATTAAAACCAGGCTCCTGGGAAGACACAACATCTTGAATATATTAGCCGCCATTGCCTTTGGGGTTACCCAGAAGATAGAACTGCCTCAAATACAAAAAGCCGTAGAAAATTTTGAGGGGGTCCGGGGGCGGCTATGCCGGGTGAAGGCGCGGGAAAGGAATGTCTTTATTGATTATGCCCATACCCCGGATGCCCTGGAAAATGTTTTAAGCGTCCTGCGGCAGTTTACTAAAGGAAGGCTGCGCGTGGTTTTTGGCTGCGGCGGAGAGCGCGACCGCCTGAAAAGGCCTTTGATGGGTAAAGTGGCAGAAAAATATTCCGATACTATTATTATAACTTCGGATAATCCCCGCGCTGAGGAGCCATTAGCGATAGCTAAAGAGATCGCCGCGGGCATAAAGACGAAAGAGTATAAGATAATTCTGGATAGGAGGCAAGCCATAGAACTGGCCTTAGAGAAATCCAACTTTTCCGATACGGTGCTTATCGCCGGTAAGGGCCATGAGAATTATCAGATATTTAAAGATAACAAAATAGAGTTTGATGATCAGATCGCGGCGGAGGAATACATAAGAGAGAAAGGGCTGTGAAGATGGAAGAGTCAGGGTCTTCATTCGGGGTATTCGGGGCATTGGATAGAGGGGTAAAAATCGCACCCGCGGTTTCTTTTGCCTCCTGGAAAAGAGGCTACAGAGAAAAAGAAGAATCGCCCGCGGAGAATAATTTTATTCTTCAAGATGTAGTAGAGGCGGTTAAGGGAGAGTTGCTGGTAAAAAGTTTTCATAACGGATTTAGCGGGGTCTCCATTGATTCGCGCACTATCAAAAAAGGAGAAATCTTTATTGCCATTGCAGGAAACCGTTTTGACGGCCATAACTTTGTGGCTGAGGCCATCGCCAATGGAGCCGGATGTATAATTGTTTCTAAACATAAAGCGGTCTTTATAGGAGAGCGGCTTTCCGTCGCTATAATCTGGGTGGAGGATACTCTTTCGGCTTTAATCAGCCTGGCGTATTGGCATCGCAAACGTTTCGCGATACCTGTCATCTGCGTTACCGGTTCAAACGGAAAGACTACTACCAAAGAAATGTTGAGCCTCCTTTTAAGCGCCAGGTATAAAGTGCTCAAAAACGAAGGCAACCAAAATAATAGGATTGGCCTGTCTTTGACTTTGCTTAAGCTAAAAAAAGCTCATGAAGTGGCAGTCTTGGAATTAGGGACAAACCATTTTGGCGAGATCAAAGAATTGGCCAGGATTGCCGCTCCCAACGTGGGAATAATTACCAACATCGGCCCCGCCCACCTTGAATTTTTTGGCGATGAAAAGGGGGTTTTGAGGGAGAAATGGAGCCTGATTGAGGAGCTGGCTTTTCCCAGGATTGCCGTCTTGAGCGCCGACGATGACCTCTTGAAGGAGAAAATAGCTTTGCCGGCGGATATTACCGTATTTACCTTCGGGATAAGAAATAAGGCGGATTGGATGGCTAAAAAGATTACTTCAGGCCCAAAAAAGACATCTTTTATGATTAAAAATTTTTTCCTGGAGTTAGGCAGCCCGGCCAAAGTTAATGTCTATAACGGCTTGGCCGCTTATGGGGCGGCCCGGATTTTCAGCGTTGATGCCTATGATATAATCCAAAGCTTCAGGGCTTTCAAATTTCCGGATTCCCGCTTCCAGACAAAAAGGTTAGACGGGCTTAAATTGATAGATGACGCTTATAATTCCAATCCGGCTTCTTTTTTTGGCGCCCTTGAGACCTTTAACGCTTTAAAGAGCCGCGGCAGAAAGATTTTGGTTATAGGAGATATGCTGGAGCTGGGTTTTACAGCGGAAGAACTGCACCGAAAAATCGGCCGGGATTTGGGCCGGGCCAGGGTGGATATGCTTATCGGGGTAGGGCCTTTGGCCGGCCTTGCCTGCGAGGCGGCTAAGGCGTCCGGCTTTAATCCCCGGGCAGTCTATACATTCGGTTCCAGTCAGGAAGCCAGGAATATTGTTTCGGGTTTAGTCCGTAAAAATGACACCATTCTAATCAAGGGTTCCCGAGCTACGCGGCTTGAGGAGATATTCCAATAATGATAACTAAAAAGGCGAAAGTAAAAAGTCAAAACTACAACCCAAAATTAAAAGGTTTTGTCTTTTAATTTGTGATTTTGAGTTTTGCATTTTTACTTTTGAGTTGGAGCACAATGCTGTATTATTTACTCTATTCTTTAAAAGATATTCATTCCTTTTTTAATATCTTCAAATACATTACCTTCCGCGCTGTTTTGGCCGCGGCCACCGCCTTTGTGATCAGTATTATCTTTGGGCCGGTTTTGATTCGCAGGCTCACCCAGCTTAAAATCGGACAGCAGTTAAGGCCCCCGGAAGAATGCCTGGATTTATATAAATTACATAGTAATAAAGCCGGCACTCCGACTATGGGGGGCATTCTTATTTTATTAAGCATTGTGGTTTCGGTTTTGTTGTGGTCTGATATGGGGAATAAATACATTATCCTTAGCCTTATCGCGATGCTGGTTCTGGGAGCCATTGGTTTTGTGGATGATTATATCAAACTGACCAAGAAGCGTTCCAAGGGGCTGGGTATTCTGGGAAAGTTTATACCTCAGGCCTTGATTGCTTCTTTTATAGGTTGCTTTGCCTATGCGGATCCCTCTTTAGGGGGGAGGGTGGATATTCCCTTTTTAAAGGACGTGGTTTGGAATTTAGGCCTTTTTTATATTATTTTCGCGGTGCTGGTGATAGTTGGTTCATCCAACGCGGTGAATCTTACCGATGGCCTGGATGGGTTAGCTATCGGGTGCGTGGTTATGGCGGCCCTGGCTTATATGATATTAAGCTATGTTTCAGGGAACGCGGTATTCAGCAAGTATTTATTTATACCCTTTATTCCCGGAAGCGGAGAGCTGGCAATTCTTTGCGCTGGTATTGTGGGAGCGGGCTTAGGTTTTTTATGGTTTAATTGTTTCCCGGCCAGCGTGTTTATGGGTGATGTGGGCTCTCTGTCTTTAGGGGGGGTAATAGGGGTAACCGCGGTTTTTATCCGAAAAGAATTTCTCCTGGTGATCGTGGGAGGGATATTTGTGGTTGAGGCTGTTTCAGTGATACTGCAGGTGGGATCTTTTCGCTTAAGAGGGGGAAAAAGGATATTTAAAGTTGCTCCTTTGCATCATCATTTTCAGGTTTCGGGCTGGCCGGAGAGCAAGGTTATCGTGAGGTTTTGGATAATCGGGATAATCCTGGCCGTGTTTACCCTGGCAACTTTAAAGATCAGGTAGAAAAGTTTTAGTTGATAGTTTATGGTTTATAGCTGATAGGTTTTTTCCGCGCTATGATTAAGGACTATAAAAATAAAAAAGTAGCGGTAATAGGTTTGGCCAGGAGCGGTGTCGCGGCCGGACGTCTGCTTAAGAATTTAGGAGCGGAGATTTTTATCAGCGATTCCTCAATTAATGACAAGCTTAAAGAGCTGGCTAAAGATTTGATTAAAGACGGCATAAAGGTAGAGCTGGGAAAGCACACAATAGATTTTATCCGGGATAAGGATCTGGTGGTGGTAAGCCCGGGGGTAAGCGATAAGTCCCAGGCAATAATCTGGGCCAATGAACTCAAGATTCCTATTATCAGTGAGATTGAATTGGCCTGGCAGAATTGTTTGGCTAAGGTTATTGCCGTAACCGGGACCAACGGCAAGACCACGGTAACCTCTTTAATAGCTGAAGTTCTTAAGGCAAGCGGAAAAAAATCTTATGCCCTGGGTAATATCGGCACGCCGTTTTCTCTGGAGGCCGGCAATCTTAAGCCCGCGGATTTTGTTTCTTTGGAGGTCAGCTCTTTTCAGCTGGAAAGAATAGTTAAGTTTAAGCCTCAGGTGGCAGTTATCCTGAATCTCACATGCGACCATTTGGATAGATATAAAGATATGGCCGAATATTTATCCGCCAAGAAGCGCGTATTTTTAAATCAGGATCAAAATGATTATCTGGTTTTAAATTATGATGACCCCGCCTTAAGGGCTTTAGCCAAAGAGGCCAGGGCCAGGGTAATTTTCTTTAGCTCTCAGGATAATCCATACAATCTCAATCCCAATCAACTGGCAGTGATGGCCGTGGCCCGGGCCCTGGGGATAGCTGAGGATATCTGTAGAGAGGTTTTTCGGAATTTTAAAGGGGTGGAACACCGCTTGGAGCAGGTGCGCCTGCTTAAAGATATAGAATTTATTAACGACTCCAAGGCCACTAATGTGGATTCGGCAATCTGGGCCCTAAGGAATACGCGAAGACAGGCGATTATGATTGTCGGGGGCAGGGATAAAAATAGCGACTACGGAGTTATCGCGGATTTAATCAGGGAAAAGGTTAAGCTTTTGGTGGTAATAGGCGAGGCCAGGGAAAAGATCCGCTCAGCCTTAGGAGGCGTCCTGCCTGTTAAAGAGGCGAGCACTCTGGATGAAGCGGTTAATTTAAGTTATGCCCGGGCCGAAAGCGGAGACTGCGTTCTCCTTTCTCCGATGTGCGCCAGCTTTGATATGTTTGAAAACTATGAACATCGGGGAAGGGTGTTTAAGAAAATAGTCAATAACCTGAAATGAACAATAAAGAGAGCGTATAGCTTATAGTTGATAGTGTATAGTTTATGGCGAATAGCTGATAGTCTATGGGATGAGGATGCCGGCTGGAATTATGCGCGATGCGTAAATTAAGAATATCTTTATTGATGGTAGTCTTGGCCTTGATTGCCATAGGCATAGTGATGATTTACAGCTCAACCGCCATCTACGCTTGGGAGAAATTTGGCGACAGCGCTTATTTTTTAAAGAGGCAGATTTTGTTTGTGGCATTAGGGGCGGTTTTCTCCCTGTGCGTAATGTCCATAGATTACCGTCTTTTAAGCAGGTATTCCAAAATACTGGTTTTTCTGGCTTTATTTCTTTTGCTTTTACTGCATATTCCGGGAATAACCCGGGAGATTTCCGGGGCCAAGAGATGGTTTCGTTTATTCGGATTCAGCTTTCAGCCTTCTGAATTCGCCAGCCTGGCGGTGATTATTTATACCGCTTCTTTTCTGGCGGATAAGGGTTTAAAAAGAGTAGAATATTTCAGTTTTAGTTTTATGCCCGCGATGATAGTCTTGGCCATGGTATGCGTTTTGGTTTTGGCCCAGCCGGATTTAGGGACGGTGGTGGCTTTGAGTATGGTGGTTTTTATTATGCTTTTTAGCGCGGGGGTGAACTTTAAGCATATCGCGTATGTGGTATTGGCCGGGCTTCCTTTTCTTTATTTTTTGATTTTTCGCGTGCCTTACCGCCGCTTACGCGTGCTCTCTTTTTTAAATCCCTGGGCCGACCCCTTAGGCTCGGGCTTTCAGCTTATCCAGTCGCAGGTGGCCTTAGGCTCTGGGGGATTGTTCGGCAGAGGCTTGGGAAAAAGCCTACAGAAGCTTTTTTATCTTCCCGCCGGGCATACCGATTTTATATTTTCGGTTATCGGAGAAGAATTGGGTTTTTTCGCGGTTGTCGGAATAGTCTTTCTTTTCACCCTTTTCTTTATTTATGGCTGTAAGATTATAAAGTCCGCTCAGGATGCATTTGGGATTTACTTGAGCTTGGGAATAGTCTTATTAATCAGCCTTAAGGCGGTCATTAACATCGGGGTAAGTACAGCCATGTTCCCTACCAAGGGCCTGCCGCTTCCTTTTATCAGCTATGGCGGCTCCTCTTTGATTTTTGATATGATGAGCGCCGGGCTTTTGCTGAATGTGGCCAGGTTTAGTAAAAATCCCCATGAGACATAATCTTCCTGTTATGCCTCTGGCGGAATCCGCCGGAAGCGATGAGGTAAAAAAAATCCTGATTGCCTCCGGGGCCAGCGCCGGACATCTCTATCCCGCCCTGGCCCTGGCTGAGAATTTAAAAAATAAACAGCCGTCCTGGGAAATCGCTTTTGTCGCCTGCCGGCGCGCGGGAATTGAGGAGCGTATTGAGTCGTCGGGGTATAAAATTTTTATCATTTCGATATGTCCTTTCCGCCGGGGCTTCACGGGGTTTTTGATTTCACTCTATCGTTTTGTCAAATCATTCCTGGAGACTTTTTTGATTATTGAAAAGTTCCGGCCGGATGTGGTCATAGGTTTTGGTTCATACGCGAGCTTTCCGGTTATTCTGGAGTCGGCCTTGTTTAAGAAGCCGACGGTTATTCATGAGCAGAATGTTTCCCTGGGTTTAAGCAACAGGGTCTTAAGCCTGTTTGTGGATAAGGTGGCAATAAGTTTTGCCGATGAGCGCCACAGGGGCGCTCATGGCAAATTCGTCTTTACCGGAAATCCCCTGCGCCGGGAATTAGTTAAACATGACAAAGAAGAATCGCGGGCCTTCTTTGGCCTGGACAAGGAATTTACTATTTTGGTTTTAGGGGGGAGTCAGGGTTCAGAGCGGATAAATGCCGAGTTTAAAAAGACGGTGGATATTTTATCCGCTCAGGGCCGGGATTTTCAGTTTATTCATCTCTGCGGAAAAAAAGATTATTCCAGCTTGAAAAAAGACTACTCTTGTATTAAAATCAAGTATCGTCTTTTTGATTTTTTGACCCGGATGGATTTTGCTTACAGCCTCGCGGATTTAGTTATCTGCCGCGCCGGAGCCGGGAGCATAACCGAACTCGCCTTTTTTGGAAAGGCCGCCATTCTTATCCCCTATCCTTATGCCGGCGCTCATCAGTTAGAGAATGCCGGTATCTTAAAGAAAAAAGAAGCGGCCTATGTCATTGAGGAAAGAGAGCTCGCGGGCTCTAAATTGGCTGAACTTATCCTTAAGCTGATGGATTCAGCTGATGAACGCGCTCAACTAGAGAAGCGCGTCGCTGATTTTATGAATCCAAAAGCCACGGACAGGCTGGCAGAGTTAGTGTTAAAGATGGGTTAAAATGCGCGTTAAGCCCGCTCAGTATTTATTTATTTCAATCTTTTATTTTTTAATTCTTAACTCCGCTAATCTTTCCGCCTTTGATGAGAAGGGGTGGAGCGTTGAAAAAAGCGCGCATTTTATTGTTTATTACAAGAAGGCCCAGGAGAAATTCATCGCCCAGACCATAGATGGGGCGGAGGAATATTATAAAAGCATCGCTAATAATTTAGGTTTTAACCGGTATGAATTCTGGACCTGGGATAAGCGGGCCAAGATATATATCTACAATGATGCCCAGGATTACCAGGAAAAGACCGGAAAGCCTGCCTGGTCGGGAGGGCATGCCTATTATCATGAGAAGGTGATTGAGACATATCCCTGGGCGGGGGGATTTTTTGATTCCTTGCTTCCCCATGAGTTGGGCCATATCATTTTCAGAGAGTTTATCGGACCCCAAAGTAACACCCCCCTATGGTTGGATGAAGGGGTGGCGATGTATCAGGAGAAAAGCAGGAGGAAGGATGTTAAGCTCAAGCTTCTTCAGGCTATTGAAGAAAAAAAGTTTATGAGCCTGGAGAAACTATCCCAGCTGAATATCGGTTTTGTTGAGGACAAGAGTGTGGTGGAGCTGTATTACAATGAATCCGTAAATGTGGTGGAGTACCTGATTAATAGGTTTGGCAGGGATAATTTTGTAAAGTTGTGCAAGGCCCTACAAGAGCGCAAAAGCTTTGAGCAGGCGGTAACTGAATCCTACCGGGTTTTTAAGAATCTGGAAGAACTGAATAAGAATTGGCTTAAATATATCAAAGAATGATTATTAAATGTATGAGGATGTAAATGCAATCAGCGCTTTATAATAATAAGAGCGACATTTTTGATAATGTGCCATTGTTAGGTAAAAAGATACATTTTATCGGCATAGGGGGGATCGGAATGAGCGGGATTGCCTCTATCCTGGTTGAGCAGGGTTATATAGTAAGCGGTTCGGATCTAAAGGACAGCCCGCTTACCAGGAAATTGTCTGAGAAAGGAGTGAAGGTTTTTATCGGCCATAGCCAGTTACATCTTGAAGATAAGGACGCGGTGGTGTATTCTTCGGCGGTTAAAGAGGATAACCCAGAGCTTTTAGCTGCCAGGAAAAACGGCCTTCCGGTATTAAGAAGGGCCCAGATGTTGGCTAAACTGATGCGGGATAAGATTTGTGTTGCCGTCAGCGGCGCCCACGGAAAAACCACCACCACTGCTTTAGCCAGCCACCTGCTCAGGGAAGCGGGTTTATGCCCGACAGCGGCGATAGGAGGGATAGCGCGCGATTTAGGCGATAATTGCTGTTTTGGCCGGGAAAGCCGCTTCTTTGTGGCTGAGGCTGATGAGTCGGACGGGACCTTTCTTTATTATAACCCGGAGTATCCTATTATTACCAACATTGACCGGGAGCATCTTGATTATTACCAAAGCTGGGAGGATATAATCGCGGCCTATAAAGAATTTATCTCTCACAGTAAAGATAAGGGATGCCTTTTTTGCTGCGGCGACGACCCGACTTTACGCGGGATTACGCGGGATTATAGAAAACGGATAGTGTATTTCGGGTTATCGCTTGAGAATGATTTTTATCCTGAGAATATAATCTTGAATGAATTTTCCTCGTTCTTTAACTGTTGTTATCGCGGTAAAACCTTAGGGGAAATCACCCTGCCTTTGGCCGGTGAGCATAATATTTCTAACTGCTTGAGCGTTATTGCCCTGGGCCATGAATTACATATACCCCAAAAAATCATTCAATCGGCATTGGCCTCTTTTCAAGGCACAGAGCGCAGGTTTCAGTTAAAGGGGGATTTTTTTGGAATAAAGATAATTGATGATTACGGACACCATCCTTCGGAAATTAAGGCGGTTTTAGCCGCCGCCGGGAATGTTAAACATCAGCGCCTGATTGTGGTCTTTCAGCCGCATCGCTATAGCCGGACTAAATTTTTGTTTGAGGAGTTCGTGGTGAGTTTCGCTGGCGTGGATCAGTTAATCCTTACCGATATATACGCGGCTTCCGAGAAGCCCATTGAAGGCGTATCCGCGGAATCTCTCTGCGCCGGGGTAAAGAAAAAGTCATCAGGAATTGAGGCGGTGTATCTTAAGAAAGAGAATATTACGGAACATCTCCTGAAGTCAATTAAGGCGGGAGATCTGATTATTACTCTGGGCGCCGGAGACATAGGGAAATTAAGCGATGAGCTGGTTTGGCGGATTAAAAGCGAAGGTATTAGTTAACGAGGCCCTGGCTAAACATACCACCCTGAAGTCCGGGCCCGGGGCGGGGCTTTGGATTGAACCTTTTGATAAGGAAGATTTAAGGGCCTTAATCAAAAGGTGCCGGTCATTAAAAAAAAATTATTTTATCCTGGGCTCAGGCTCCAAAGTGCTTTTTAAAAAAAAGAAGGTGCCTTTGGTTATACATCTGGGCTCGGATAATTTTAAAAGATGCGCCCTTGAAGGAACTGATATAATCGCCTCAGCCGGTGTATCTTTAAATAGATTGCTGGCCGTTGCCTATGAGAACGGTTTGGGAGGATTAGAGTTTCTAAACGGCATACCGGCCAGCGTGGGCGGGGCCTTAGCGCTTAACGCCGGGGTGGGCTGGCCGGTGAGGCTGGATATAGGGACTTTTGTGTATGAGGTAGAGGTGATGGATAGACTGGGGAGAGTAAGAACATTAAGCCAGAAAGAGCTAAAATTTAAATACCGCTGGTCTAACCTGAAATCCCGCGTAATTCTGGGAGCGAGGTTTCGACTGTTTAAAAAAAGAAAGAAGAATATTCGGATAAAGATGGATAAATTCTGGGATTACCGTAAAACCACTCAAGACTTAGGATATCCTTCGGCAGGCTGTGTTTTTAAGAATTACAACGGACAGTCATCCGGCCGGCTTATTGATTTATGCGGACTGAAAGGAAGCCGCATCGGAGATGCCCAGATAAGCGCCAAGCACGGAAATTTTATCATTAATCTCGCTAACGCGGACTCAAAAGATATAGTGTCTTTAATAAAATTAGCCCAAAGAAAGGTAAGGGCAAAATTCGGGATTACACTGGAGCCGGAGATACAGATAATCTAGCGGGGTGAATTATGTTAGAAGGAATTCGGATCGGGGTTTTGATGGGCGGGTCTTCTTCGGAGAGAGAGGTTTCACTCAAGTCCGGAAAGGCGGTTTTAGAGGCGTTAAAATCAAAGAACCTTGAGGCGGTGGCCATTGATATTAAAGGCCAGGATAAAAACTATGTCAAAGACCTTCTTCTTTCTTATGACATCAATCTTGCCTTCCTGGCCTTGCATGGCGCCTTTGGCGAAGACGGAAAGATGCAGGCTATTTTAGAGGAGATGGGCATTCCTTATACCGGCTCAGGGGTGAGCTCAAGTGAGCTGGCCATGGATAAGATTGCCTCGCGCAAGATTTTTATCTCCGGCGGACTTAACGCGCCTAAACATTGCCTGCTGGACAGAAATCACAAAAATATTAGGGATTTCGTAACCTTTCCCCTGGTAATAAAACCAGCCTCTGGAGGTTCAAGCATCGGTTTATCAATAGTAGATAAGCCTCAAGCGTTAAAAGAAGCTATTGAGACGGCTTTTAAGTATGACCGAAGGGTGATCGCGGAAGAATATATAGAAGGAAGGGAGATGACTGTCGGGATATTTGAAGACGCCCCCTTAGAGGCGATTGAGATAAGGCCCAAGCGGCGCTTCTTTGATTATAAGGCTAAGTATGAGCCGGGTGAGACCGAATACATTGTTCCGGCTCCGGTGTCTTTAGAGATTATGCGCTTATTAAAAGAAACCGCGCTTAAGGCGCATAATCTCCTCGGCTGTTCGTTTTTTTCCCGGGTAGATATCATCTTAGATAAAACAAATAAGCCTTTTGTCCTGGAAGTCAATACTATACCCGGCTTTACCGCTACCAGCCTTTTGCCTAAGGCGGCCTCAGCCAGAGGGATAGCTTTTCCTGAGTTAGTGGTGAAAATATCCGAAGCGGCGTTATCAGGCAGCCGGAGCCGGGATAGTTTATTAGTTGGTTGATGTAGAGGTTAGAAGTTAGAGGTTAGATTATGGCGAGAAGAAAAACCAAAAATTTAAAAATTCCCTTTAAACTCATCGGGATAGCTTTGTCTTTTATCTCTATTATTTTGATTTCGGCGGCTGTCCTTAAGGCATTTTTTTACCATTATCCTTATTTTAATATCAGCAGGATTGTCATAAAGGGAGCCGAGGAAGATAAATACGCCGGGTTTAAGGCTCATTTTACCAGCCGCTTGATGGGGAAAAACATCTTTTCCCAAAAACTCTCCTCAATAAAAAGAGAAATTGAAGAAGAATTGGGAGACGTGGAATGCCGGGCTATCCAAAGGAGACTGCCGGGAGAGTTGATTTTATTTTTAAATGACAGGTCAGCCATCGCCCAGCTGAAATTAGGCCGTTTTTATCCGATTGACGCCAGTGGAATGATTATGGACAATCCTTCGGATTTGGCTAAACCTTTCCTTCCGGTTATTCTGGGATTGGAAGACGCGATTGAAAGGCCAAAAAAAGGAAAACTTTGTTCTGTTCTTGAGCTAAAAAAGGCTCTTGAGTTGATTGAACGCAAAAACAGCGCGCCTAATCTTGGCGATTATCTGATTACCAGGGTAAGCCTGGCCAGGAATAAGACAAGCTCATTTTTTATTATTAAAAAAAACCCGGTTGAAGATGTTTCAAAAAAAATGTATCCTCAGAAAGAAGTTGAGGTAAAATTTGACCTGGATAGGCCGGGTGATGTTATTGATGTGCTGGCCTTGCTTTTGGATAAACGCGAGGGTTTAAGCGCTATGCCTTCCGGAGGCCGGGCTTTAGAAAATGTGGAGTATATTGACCTTAAAGACCCGGATTCGCCGGCAGTTTTAGAGACTAAAAAAAAGAGTTCTTTCCCAAGTTTGTAGCAAAAGAGAAAGAACTTGATTACAGCGATTTCTAAAAGATTACAGCGATTTTACGTCAGTACTAAATCTCTGGAATCTGTATTTAATCGTCGTAATCAGGTTCTTTCAGTCAATATAAATAAGAAAGAACCAAAAAAATGAGAAACAGAAGTGAAGTGTATTGCGGGTTAGATATTCAATCGGATAAGATATTCGCGGTCTGCGGCCTGTTTGACAATAAGGATGAGAAATTCATAGATATTTCCTGCCAGAGCGGCCCGGCGCGGGGAATAAAAAACGGTAAAATCAGCGAGCTGGGCCTGTTGGCTGAATCCGTATCAAGAGTTTTAAACAGCTTCGGCGCTAACGCGTCAGGCCGGATCAAGTCTTTATATGTATCTACCTATTCAGCCTCACTTAAGGCAAGCCAATCTGTGGGAACAATCCCCGTATCCGAGCGCTCAAGCAAGATTATTACCTCAGGAGATATCTCCAGAGCCAATCACCAGGCATATTGTTTGGGACTTAATATTGAAGAGCGCGTTCTGCATCAGATTATTCAGGGATATGTAATTGATAAACAAAACAGGGTTTTGAATCCTCTGGGTTTATACGGACATACCCTGGAGGCGGATACGCTCTTGATTACCGCTTTGGTTCAGGATACCGACAGTCTGATTTCGGCTGTAGAGCGCTCTGGATTTAAAGTGAAATCTCTGGTTTTGGCCGGATATGCCGCTGGGCTGGTATTACCTGATTCCCTCAGGATGAAAGGCTGCTGTCTTTTTGAGATAGGCTTTGATTCTACCCAGATGCTGATTTTTAAGGAGGGCCTAATCCGGGGTTTTGAGGCTTTCCCTTTCGGCGCCAACGATGTAACTGAAGCGATTGCCAAAGAACTAAAGGTGCCTTTGGATACGGCTTTAGCCCTGAAGCTCTCCCATGGTAATATTATTCCAAACAGCGTCAACCCTGATACGGAAGTGCTTTTAAAAAAAGAACAAAGTTACCGCCCTCTTAAACGTCAGGTGCTTTGTGAAATAATTGAAAGAAAATGGAGAGAATTTTTCGGCCTGGCCAAGGAACGGCTGGCAGGGTATCAACAGGGATTGGGCCTTCCCGAAGGAATCGTGGTCAGTGGGAGAGATGTCTTGCTTGAGGGTTTGCTTGAGAGCTTTGAGGCCAATCTTGGCATACCGTCGCGTTTAGCCAAAATGGAAAATCCTTCCCTGAATGATCCTTCTTATTTTGTTTCTGCCGGATTGCTTAAATACGCCCTGCTTGAGCGGCCCCCTTTTAATATTCTTAAATTATCTTCTTACGGTAATATCTTCCAGAAAATAACCAATAAATCCCGGGAGCTTTATCAGGAATATTTTTAATCTTTGATCTGTCTTAACTAAAGACGCGATGAGCAAAAGCCGCCCGCCAGGGCATATCTATAAAGGCAGGCTTATCAGCCTTAGGCTTCAAGAAGTTATCCTGCCTAATGGCTTTAAGGTGAGGCTGGAGTTGATTACCCATCCGGGGGCGGCCCTGGTGGTTCCTTTTTTATCCAGGAACAGGATAGTAATGTTGAAACAGTTTCGCCCGGCGATAAATTCTTACCTGTATGAACTGCCGGCGGGGACACTTAACGCGAAAGAGACGCCTCTTGAGTGCGCTAAAAGAGAGATACTGGAGGAGACAGGATATCGCGCGGATAAGTTTTATCTCTTAGGCGAGATCTATCCTGTGCCGGGATATTCCAGCGAGAAGATAAGCATCTATAAGGCAGAGGCTCTTAAAAAGGCCTCGGAAGTAAAAGGTGACGCGGATGAAATCTTAGAAAGTCATATTTTTACCAAACAGAAGGTGAAAACAATATTTAAGGAAGGCAAGCTCAAAGATGCTAAGACCATATCCGCTTTAGCGTTATGCGGCTGGCTTTAAAATGCGCGTAAAACAAACAATATCATTCTATTTGACTTTCAGATATATCCTGGCCCTGGGGCTTTTAAGTATCCTTTCCTTGGGAAGTTATTTTATTCTTAAGGAAAATATTAAAGACCAGAAAAACAGCGCGGCAATAGTTAATATCAGCGGAAGGCAGAGGATGCTTTCCCAGCGGATTGCCTTATTTTCCTTAAGGCTCCTAAGCGCCGGGGATCCTCTTGAGAAGGAAACTCGCGCCGGAGAGCTTAGAGAGGCAATTTCCTTGATGGAGGACTCTCATAACAGCTTGATACGTTCGGCGGCGTTCAAACCCCGCCCTTTAGGGCGGGGAAAGGTTACGCCGCTCTCAGTATCAATCCTGAGCAAACCACGGTCTTTAGACCGTGGTGTCGAAGGATTGATTAAGGGAGATGTTGAAATGAATTCATCCCGTAAGCTTTCTTCCGGGATGAAGAAAATATATTTCCTGCCTCCCTTTGAGCTGGATAAAAAAGTCCGCCGGTATCTGGAGGAGGCCAAGGCCCTGATTTTGAGCCTTGACGGCGCGGTGACTATTGATAATCCGCGTCTTCACTATATCCTGGAGGCGTCTCGTCTTGAACTGCTCCGGGCTTTGGATGAGGCGGTTGGGCAGTATCAGCTAGAAAGCGAAAAGAGAATTGTCAGCTTTGAGGCTTTGCAGTTTTTGGTCCTGGGGATAAGCCTTTTGGTGATTATTGCCAGCGGCTTATTTATCTTCCGGCCGATGGCCGGGCGTATTGCCGAGGAAACCTTAAAGCTGAAAAATCAAAGCCTTGATCTGGCCAAGTCAAATGAACAACTGAAGAAAGAAATAAGCGAGCGCTGGGAATTGGAGGAGAGGCTGCGCGCCGCTATAACTATTAATGAGACCCTCCTGAAAACTATTCCCTTTGGAATTGATATTGTTGATGAAGAGGGAAATATCCTCTATCAAAATGAGAAGATGGAAGGCTTTTTCGGCGAAGGCGCCTTGGGCAAGAAATGTTATCTTTTATATAAAGATGATAAAAAGCAGTGTTTGAATTGTCCCTTAAAAAGTGAGATTCAATTCGGCCAGACCAAGGAGATAGAGGTGGATGCCGCTATGGGCGGTAAGATTTTTCTCATTACCCATACCGGAATGTTTTATCAAGGCAAAAAGGCGGTCTTGGAGATGTTTGAGGATGTCACTGATTACAAGAGAACCCAGGAAAGGCTCGCCATGTCCGAAAGGCTGGCCGGCATCGGCAGGATGGCCGGGGCGATCGCTCACGAATTCAGGAATCAACTGGGGGTAATCAGAAACTCCGCTTATTTTCTTAAGCTGAAGCTGGAGGCCAAAGACGAAAAAATCAAAAGGCATTTAGAGATATTAGATGAGCAGGTGGTGGAGACAGAGGCGGTTATTGAAAATATTCTCACCTTTTCCAAGACTAAGCATCCGGAATTACGGCAGGTTAATTTAAAAGACGTCATCCTGAAAAGCCTGTCTAAGCTGAAAATGCCCGAAGGAATAAAGCTTTCTCTTGAGGTGATAGCGGATGATTTTACGGTTGAGGTTGATCCCTTGCAGATGGGAGGAATTTTCGTAAATATAATCTTAAACGCCATTCAGGCAATGGATGATAACGGAAGTCTGTTAATAAAAGTAGAAAAAATAAATAATTATGCTACTATTATTTTTACCGATACCGGAGCAGGAATCAAGGAAGAAGACCAGAAAAAGCTTTTTGAGCCGTTTTTCTCCACCAAGGCCAGAGGAATAGGTTTAGGGCTGGCTACGGCTAAGCTGATTATCGAAGCCCATCATGGCTCCATTGCCGTAAAAAGCGATTACGGAAAAGGAACTTCAGTTATTATCAAACTGCCGCTTTAGTGCGCTGTTACATAAAATTTTTAATAACAGCGCGAGAGAGCAATTGAGCAAATAGAACAATAGACAAGAAAAAAGCTCAATTGCGGTCTATTTTCTATTGCTCTATTGTTCAAAAACTTTTGTAACAATACATTGTCTAAAGTCAATTAAGTCTTTTAAAAGATAGTAAAGTCTGCCCCTTTGGGCGAAGAAAGGTTAGGTTATGAAACTCGATAAAGAGGCCAGTATCCTGATATTAGATGATAATCCCAAGATGCTGGAAACCTTGAGGGATATCTTAAGCGAGGAGGGGTATAAGGTAACCACTGCTTCCAGTTTGACTGAAGCCAAGAAAAATATCTCCCAAAGGTTTTATCATTTAGCCATGGCTGACCTCAGGCTTAATGAAGGAAGCGGCCTGGATTTGTTGAGAGAGATAAAGGATGTGAGCCGGGATACGATGGTGATTATATTCACGGCCTATGCCTCTTTAGATACCGCTCTTTCGGCTATCGGCGACGGCGCCTTTGGCTATTTGCAGAAGCCGCTGAATATGGATGAGGCCAAAATTATGATAAAAAAGGCCCTGGGTGTTCAGAGGATTTCCCTGGAGAACAAGAGCCTGATATCCAAACTGAAAAAATTAAGCCTGAAGGATTCCCAGACCGGATTATATAATTATAGATATCTCATGGAAAGGTTGTCTTCTGAGTTTAAGCGGGCCAAAAGATATGTCCTGCCATTATCGGTGATAATGCTGGATATAGATTATTTTAAGTCCATTAATGAGGTCTATGGACATCATTACGGAGATTCTATTTTGAAAGAGTTTGCCGGATATCTGCAAAATTGCTCGCGCAGTAATGATATCCTGGTCCGTTACGGCGGAGAAGAGTTTGTGATCCTTATGCCGGATACTTATAAAGAAGGAGCGCTGGTCTTCGGGGAGCGCCTTCTTAATATGTTAAGAGAGCGTGTTTTTGACCGCTCCGGCAAGAGGATAAGGCTTAAAGTCAGCATGGGCCTTTCCAGTTTCCCAGAAGACGGCAGCGGCAGTTCTTCCGAGCTCCTGGACGCGGCGGACAAGACTTTAGGCGAGGCGAAAGAACAGGGAGGCAACCGGCTGTTGGCTTTCAAGAATGTCTCCGGCAGAGAAATAAAAGATATTATCAAAGACGGAGGAAAGGAGAATGTGGAGAAGCTTAAGCGAAGGCTCTCCAGAATGAAAGGCCGGGCTAACCAGATGCTCCTGGAGTCTATTTTTGCCTTTTCCAAGGCGGTTGAGGCCAAAGATTATTCAACTTCCAAGCATTCGGAAAATATGATTTCCATAGCTACCGCGCTGGGCAGAAAACTTAATCTTTCTTCCGATAGCATAGAGTATCTTCAATACGCGGCAATACTTCACGATTTAGGAAAAATCGGCATTCCGGATAAGATACTGCATAAAAGAGGAAAACTCACCTCCAGGGAATACGAGAAGATAAAAAAGCATCCCCTGATAGGAGCGGAGATTGTCAGGGATATCCATTTCTTAAAAGAGGTGGTCCCGATGATTCTTTATCATCATGAAAGGTTTGACGGCTTCGGATATTCCGCGGGCATCAGGGGCAAAGAGATACCTTTAGGGGCAAGGATTATCGCCATCGCGGATGTATATCAAGCCTTGATTTCCGACCGGCCCTACCGCAAGGCCTACAGCAGGAATGAGGCGATTAAGATTATTCAGGAAGGTTCCGGAACTCAGTTTGATCCGGAAATAGTCAAGGCCTTTTTGGAAATATTAAATAACCTTTCTTCTGAGCCTATCTCGTCAATCGCGCCGTTGGGGATTTCCGCCAATGGCGTCTCTGGCGGATTCCTCCAGAGGCATAGAAGTAAAACAGCGCGGGATAATAAAGTCCGTCCCCGCGGACAGTAGAAATAATTATGAGCCCGAAAGTTCGTATTGTTATTGCTGATGATAACGCCAATATCCGCCTTAGTCTCAGGGATATTTTAACCGAACACGCTTATCTGGTGGATACGGTGAAAAACGGCTATGAGTTGATAGCTTATCTAAGAAACAGCAAGCCGGATATTATTATTTTGGATTTAATGATGCCGGAAAAAGACGGCATTGAGGTATTTGACTGCCTTAAATGCTTGCGCCCCGAAATCAAGATTATAATCTATACCGCGTTTCACCGCTACGCCGATTCTCAATACGCCCACTTAGCCAGTAAGTTTGTTCTCAAAAATGCCCCGCCCCAGGACCTGCTTAAGGCAATCGAAGAACTGCTGTAAGATGCCTGTAGATGCCTGTTGTAAAATCCCTTGCAAAAGCTTAGAAAAGAGCTATAATTCTCAAGGATAGATTTCTTCATCCGGGATTATATTTGATGGTTGAAAGAATAAGCCGGAATATAGATAGGATCAGGCAGGTTGTATCCGCGCTTGGCGCCTCCACAGGAGAAAGCCGGCGGGAAATTACTATTCTCGCTGTAACTAAGGGCAGAAGCGTCGAGCAGATAAGAGAAGTTATCGCCCAGGGCATAGCGGATATTGGCGAGAACAGGGTTCAGGAGGCGTTGGTGAAATATAACGCGTTGCCCGGACCGCGATACGACAGGCGCCTAAAGTGGCATATGATTGGTCATCTCCAGACTAATAAGGTAAGGGAAGCGGTAAGGATTTTTGATCTCATTCAGTCTGTGGACAGCCCACGCCTGGCGCAAGCCATTTCTAAGGAGGCGGGTAAGATTAATAAGCAGCAGGACATCTTGCTTGAAGTCCAGACCTCTCCGGAAAAGAGCAAGTTTGGCTTTAAACCTCAAGAAATAGCGGAGGTTTTTAAGGAAATTTCTTGTTTGCCTCACATTGAGGTAAAAGGTTTGATGACCATAGCCCCTTTTACGGATAATCCGGAATCTTCCCGGCTTTATTTTAAGCTATTGAGGGAGCTTTCGGATAATATTGACTGGCGACCAGAGACCAGAGACCGGAGACCGGAGACCGGCGACCGGCGACCGATACTATCAATGGGTATGTCCGGTGATTTTGCCGTGGCCATTGAAGAAGGCGCGAATATGATAAGATTGGGCCGGGCGATATTTGAAAACTAATGGTTCGCGGCCGCGTTCACTATTAACCTTAAACCCGGAATTTGCAATAGTAATGGCATTCGCCGCCAAATAAGGGCGCATCTTCGTCAGAAAAAAGCGCTTACATACTAAAAGTATGCGCGCACTTTTTTCTGCCAAATCTACACCCTTCTTTGGCGTCTCGGTGCCGCATTACTATTGCAAATCCCGGGTTAAACAAAATAGAAGTGCTAAGAATGAAAAACATCGGGATAATCGGCTTTGGTAATATGGGTTCAAGCCTGGCCGAGCGTATCAAGTCAGCGTATAAGGTGTATGTATTTGATAAGGATAATAGCAAGACAAGAAATCTCTCCCGGATAGAAACATCCCGGGATATCCCGGGCTTAGTAAAATGTTCTGATGTGGTCATACTGGCAGTAAAGCCTCAGGATTTCGCGGGAGTCCTGGCTGAAATCAAAGATTGGATAGGAGCGAAATTGGTTATTTCCATTGCCGCCGGGATAACCACTAATCATATTGAGAAAGCGTTAGGCCGGGGATCCCGGGTGATCCGGGTGATGCCGAATATGCCGGCAAAGATTGCTCAGGGGATAAGCTGTTTGTCCAGAAGCGGGCTTGCTTCTAAAAAAGACCTGGAATTGGCTGATACGCTTTTTACTTATTTGGGCAAGACCGTAAAAATAAAAGAGGAGCTGATGAATTCCGCCACCGCTGTTTCCGGGAGCGGGCCGGCTTATGTCTTAAGGCATCTTGAATCCGAGCGCGTCAATATACATAGAATTCCTCGGGAGAAGAAAAGCCTTTTTTTAAATGATTTTCAAAAATCAGCCCAGGGGGTTGGTTTTACTTTTGGACAGGCTAAAGTTTTAACTGAAGCCGTATTCTCCGGCACAGTTAATTTTCTCAAGAAAACCAAGATTGCCCCCAGCGAGCTGGTTAAGCAGGTGACTTCTAAAGGCGGCACAACTCAGGCGGCCTTAAGGGTTTTGGATGGCGGAGGCAGTCTTATTGAGGCAGTAAAAGCCGCTAAAGCGCGGGCTGATGAACTGTCTAGAAAGGATTAAACGAATGCGGCGCGTAGGCATTATCGGAGGAAGCGGTTTATATAAAATAGATGGCATAAAAAAAGTCAAGCCGGTTGCCATCACTACTCCTTTTGGCAAGCCTTCGGATAAATATATCACCGGTGAGCTTGAAGGAAGGCAGGTGGTTTTTTTGCCCCGTCATGGCCTGGGACACCGTCTCAGCCCTTCGGAAATCAACTACCGGGCCAATATCTACGGAATGAAAAAACTGGACGTGGATAGGATAATTTCCGTATCCGCCTGCGGCTCCTTAAAGAAAGAATTAAAGCCTTTAGATTTTATAATCCCGGAACAATTCGTGGACAGGACTAACCAGGGCCGCAAGATGAGCTTCTTTGAAAAAGGAATTGTGGCCCATGTAGGTTTTGCCGAGCCGGTCTGCGCGAAGCTGTGTGAAGCTGTGTACGCGTCAGCCGGGAAAACCGGCTCCAGGGTTCATCTGGGAGGGGTCTACCTGAATATGGAAGGCCCGGCATTTTCTACCAAGGCCGAGTCTAATCTTTACCGGGCATGGGGAATGGATATTATAGGGATGACCAATATGGCTGAGGCAAAACTGGCCCGGGAGGCTGAGATTTGTTACTGCACCTTAGCCGCGGTTACCGATTATGACTGCTGGTATGAATCCGCCCAGACTGTTACGGTTGAGATGATAATGTCTAATTTATCCAAGAATATCCAGAATGCCAAGAATATCTTAAAAAAATTGATTCCGGCTTTGGAGGATAATGACGGCTGTTCCTGCCACCAGGCCTTGAAATACGCTATTGTTACCGACAGGAAATTCATCCCCAAAAAGGTCAAAGAGGATCTAAAGATAATTATCGGGAAATACATATAATCATAATGAATCTAAATCTTAAACCATAAATCCGAAACCCTAAACTCTAAATAAACCTAAAACTAAAACTAAAAATCATAAATCCAAAACTGAGGTTTTAGATTTTGAGTTTTAGCCTTTGAGTTTGTTTATGATTTAGAGTTTAGTGTTTAGAGTTTAAAATTTAGGATTTATTTATTATATAATTATGATGGATTATAAGCCTACCTTAAATCTTCCGGCGACCAATTTCTCGATGAAGGCGAATCTGCCTCAAAATGAGCCGAAGATTTTAGAATTTTGGCGCAAGGAGAATATATACGCCAAGATTCGCTCTAAATGCCGCTCCCGGCCGAAATATATCCTTCACGACGGCCCTCCTTATGCCAACGGTAATATTCATATCGGCCACGGCTTAAACAAAATACTCAAAGATATAATTATCCGCTTTAAGACTATGCGGGGCTTTGACAGCCCCTATATCCCCGGGTGGGACTGCCACGGCCTGCCGGTGGAGCATCAGCTGTTTAAAGAGCTGAATATCAATAAGGAGCAGATTTCTCAGCTGGATTTTAGGTTAAAGGCCGGCGATTACGCCTTGAAATTTGTCAATCTGCAGAAGGAAGAGTTCAAGCGTTTGGGCATATTCGCTGATTGGGACAATCCCTATCTTACCCTGGATAAAAAATACGAATATGAAATAGTCAGGGCCCTGGGGGCATTGGTAAAAAAAGGATTCATCTATCGCGGCCTTAAGCCGGTAAACTGGTGCGTCCACTGTGAAACAGCTTTGGCCGAGGCCGAGGTTGAATATGAAGATAAAACCTCCCCTTCCATATATGTCAAATTTAAAGTTATTGACCCTGAGAAGCTATCCGCTATCCGCTATCCGCTATCCGCTGATATTTATCTGGTAATCTGGACCACCACTCCCTGGACTTTATACGGAAATGCCGCGCTGGCCGCGCATCCGGATTTAGAATACGCGCATGTTAAAACGGAAAAAGGAGATTTGATAATCGCTCAGGATTTATTAAGCAGTGCCTTTAAAGAGCTTGATTTACTTGATACGGGAATTAAGATTGAAAAGCTCTTTCGGGGCAAAGACTTGGAAGGCCTGGCCTACGAGCATCCTTTATTAAAAGACGGCATGATGAGAAAAGTTGTCCTGGCGGATTATGTCTCTAAGGAAGAAGGAAGCGGCCTGGTCCATATTGCCCCCGGCCACGGCCAGGAGGATTATTTTGCCGGCCTGAAATACAACCTTCCCATAATTATGCCGGTGGATAAAAAAGGCAGGTTTGACAGAAGCGTCCCTGAGTTTGAGGGGCAGGATGTGTTCGCGGCAAACCGGATGATTATTGAAAAATTGGATTCTCTGGGCAGCCTTTTGGCCTTTGATCAAAAACAACATTCCTATCCTCACTGCTGGCGCTGTAAGAATCCCATTATCTTTAGGGCCGTCCGGCAGTGGTTTCTGAACATTGAACATAATGGCCTAAGAAAGAATGTGCTCAAGGCAATCAGCGGCCAGGTTGATTTTGTTCCTGAAGCCGGACGTTTAAGGATAAAGGCAATGGTGGAATCGCGTCCGGATTGGTGTTTATCCCGCCAGCGCTATTGGGGGGTGCCGATTCCGGCGGCGCGTTGCGCGGGCTGTAACGAAGAAGTGCTTATTCCGGAAATAGTGGATAATTTTGCCGATAAGGTTTTAGAGCAGGGAAGCGATGCCTGGTTTAAAGAGGCGCTTGAGACATTTTTGCCGCCAAACTTTAGCTGTCCTCATTGCCGGGGCGTTAAGTGGACCCGGGGGGAGGATATATTGGATGTCTGGTTTGATTCCGGGGTAAGCCATCGGGCAGTGCTGATGAGCAACGCGGATATGGAATTTCCGGCCTCGCTATATTTGGAAGGTTCGGACCAGCACCGGGGATGGTTTCAGGCCTCCTTGATTACGGCTATGGCCCTGGAGGAAAGGCCGCCTTTTAAATCTGTGCTTACTCACGGTTTTGTGGTTGACGGCGCGGGGAGAAAGATGTCCAAATCCTGGGGTAATGTTATTTCGCCCCAGGAAATAATCAATACCTCCGGCGCTGATATCTTAAGGCTTTGGGCTGCCTCCAGCAACTATAGTGAAGATGTGCGCGTTTCTCCGGATATCCTCTCGCGTTTAAGCGAGGCCTACCGGAAAATTCGTAACACCATCAGGTTTCTTTTGGGCAATTTATCGGATTTTTCTCTAGGAAATGACAGGGTTGATTACAAAGATATGCTGGAGATAGATCGTTATAGCCTTTCTGTTCTCTATACCTTGTTGGATAAGGTTACCAGACATTACGAAGAATTTGAATTCTACCGGATATATCAGGAGGTGCATCAATTTTGCATTCTCCAGATGTCTAATTTTTATCTGGATATTCTAAAAGACCGGCTCTATACCTTTAAGAAAAATGGATTGGAAAGGCGTTCAGCTCAGACGGTGATGTGGGAGAGCCTTACGATCCTGGTGAGAATTATCGCTCCGATACTCCCCTTTACCGCTGAGGAGGTCTGGCAGTATCTGGCTAAAGACCAAAACATCGAAAGCGTGCATTTAGCGCCTTGGCCCCAGGTGAATGCTAAATATATTGATACTGAATTGGAAAATAAGTGGTATAATCTTATCCAATTCAGAACCAAGGTGTTAAAGTTGCTGGAGGAGAAAAGAGCCGGTGGAGAAATCGGGAGCTCTCTGGAGGCGAAAGTAACTATCGGAATGAATTCAGACAGTGCCTTCCTGAGAGATTTTAAGGAAGTACTGCCAGAGGTTTTTATAGTATCGGAGGTTTCTCTAGAGGAGATATCCGCGCAAGAGCCGCGCATTGATGTTTCCAAGGCCCCCGGAAGCAAATGCCCGCGTTGCTGGAATTACTCCGAAAGAATCGGAGAGAGCGATATGTATCCGGATATCTGCCCTAAATGCGTCAGGGCGTTAAGTTAGTTATCCCCGCCTGATGAGCGGGCCCTATTAAGGAGAAAATTATTATGGCAAAGATGCTCAAGAAAGAAATGCAGAAGTACCGTCAGATTTTGTTGAAGATTAAGGAAAGGATAAGCGACGATATCAAGCATATTTCTGAGGACACCTTAAAAAAATCCCAGAAAGAAGCCTCCGGAGACATCTCAGGATATACTCTGCATATGGCTGATGTGGCTACTGATTCTTACGATAGGGAGTTTTCTTTAGGGCTGGCCTCTAATGACCGGGATTTACTTTCGCAGATTAATGATGCCTTAAAAAAGATGGAAGAGGGAAAATTTGGCGCCTGCCAGGAATGCGGCAAAGCGATTTCTAAAACCCGGCTTAAGGTCATTCCTTTTGCCGCCTGTTGTCTTAAATGTCAGGAAGCTCAGGAAAAATCCCGTTAATTTCCTAAGAATACGCCGCGGGGGGCTGGACGCCCCGCCTTTGGCGGGGCTATCTCTAACGGGGTAAATCAGGCAAGCTCTTATATGCTGTGGTGCGCGTTAGTCATAGTCCTTATTCTTGATCAGCTAAGCAAGTTTTATATCTGCCGCGGCTTATCCTTAGGCCAGTCCGTCCCCGTATTTAAGGATATATTCCACCTTTCTTTAGTCTATAATACCGGAAGCGTATTCGGTTTATTCCGGGGCAAAAACAGCCTTTTTATTATCTTCTCTTTAGGCATAATTTCTTTTATCTTCCGCGACTATTCTTTAAATAAACACAGCTACACTTTAGAAAAGCGGCTGGCCTTTGGCTTGATTTTGGGAGGGGCGCTGGGAAATCTTTTAGACCGCCTGCGCTTAGGCTATATCGTTGATTTTCTGGATTTTCGCGTCTGGCCGGTTTTTAATCTGGCTGATTCCGCTATCACCATCGGGGTTTTCTTGTTAGCTATAGATCTGTTAGTTAATAAACCTCATACAAATTGAGTTTGTAGAGTTCATAGAATTAAGAACTCAACAAACTCAACAAACTCAATAAACTCAAATGTATCCCATCCTCTTTAAGTTCGGTCCTTTCCAGCTATATAGCTATGGATTGATGGTGGCTTTGGCGTTTTGGGTTTCGGTGTCTTTGTTAGCCAGGCGCGGTTATACCTTAGGTTTAGGCCGGGATTTCTTCTGGAATTTATCTTTTTGGGCTTTAAGCGGAGGGATTCTGGGCGGCCGGCTTATGTATATCCTCCTGAACCTTGATTTTTTCTTAAAGGATCCTTTAGAGATATTTAAGCTTTGGCACGGCGGGTTAGTCTGGTATGGAGGATTTATCGCCGGCTTATTATCCGCGGTTCTTTATTTGAAGCGTAATAACGCGCCCATACTTAAGACCCTGGATTTAGCCGCGCCCTTTATTGCCTTGGCTCATGCAATCGGAAGAATCGGCTGTTTCTTAAACGGGTGCTGTTACGGAAGGCCGGTTTCCTGGGGGATATATTTTCCGGAGCATAATGATCGCCTCATCCCGGTTCAGCTTATTTCTTCTTTGGACCTTCTGGCCATCTTTATAATTTTAAGGCTTTTAGAAGAAAGGCCGCGCCGGCCAGGCTCTGTCGTGGTTTATTATCTGCTTTTTTCCTCGCTGGAGCGTTTCCTGGTGGAATTTTCACGTGACGACTCAGCGCGAAGCTTTTGCGGCCTTACCATATTTCAGTTAATCAGTATAGTTATTTTTATCAGCGCGCTCATTTTATGGTTTATAATTTTACGGTTTCCCAGGAAGACTTGAGTAAGCGGCTTGATCTGTTCTTGACCGATAAGTTCAAGGATAGCCATTCCCGCACCTTTATTCAACGTCTCATCCTTAATAAAGACATTCTTTTAAATGGCCGGGCGGTTAAGCCCAATCATAAGCTTAATCTTAGCGATACTATCCAGGTTACAGTTCCTGAAAGCGCCGTTCAACAGATAAATCCCGAAGATATAAAGCTGAAGGTAATCTATGAAGACGACGATATCCTGGTTATTGATAAGCCCTCAGGGTTGGTGGTGCATCCCGGAGCCGGCA
>CAKKRH010000028.1 GCA_919902675.1 Omnitrophica bacterium GWA2_41_15 | reverse complement strand
CCGTGGATTCACAATGCCCTTCTTTATCTTTGCGAATAAGCCATCGCTCGCTAAGGGCTTGCCTAAAAATAAATTAGCTATCTTGGGCTGATTGTATAATTCCATTCTGGATGAAAATGATGATAGTGTATACTTATTTTTTCCATTTCTTCTTCAGAAAATTTTATTCCTTTTTTATATTTGTTCTTATCAAGTCTTGCATAAATTTTCAATCCTTTTTCAGTAGTTGTATTCTTTATGAAGTTGATTACAACTTCATAGTCTGTAAGAGGTTGCCCTTTCCAGTTCATACTAATAAATGAAAACATGCGATGTTCTATTTTATTCCATTTACTTGTTGCTGGTGGGAAATGAAGAACAGTTATTTTTAGTTTAGTTTCTTTTGCAAATTGATTAAGAAAATATTTCCATCCCCTATTTCGATACCCGTTACTCCCGCCAGAATCTGCTGTAATTAATAATTCTTTAGCTTTTGGATAATACTTTTTGCCTAATTGTTTCCACCATTGTCTGATACTTTCTATAGCAAACTCAGCAGTATCGCTACTGATTCCTATATTAACAAATCCCTTGTTAAGATTTATATCATATGCCCCATAAGGAACTACTTTGCCTTTCGCAAAACTAGGAAAATCATATGCATTAACATGTTGTACTTGCCCTTTTTTAGTCCAAATTCTCCCTGAATTTTTGAAATTACCGACGAGTTCTTTCTTTTTTGTATCAACTGAGATTACCGGCTGTTTTTTATTTAAAAATATATCTACTTGTTCATTGATGTAACAAAATTGTTCATCTCTATCTGGATGTAATTTTCCTTCATACATTTTTTTGTTAGCTTGAAGGGAATATTTCTCTTCTTTAAGCATTCTCCCGATTGTATCTTCAGAAATAGAATATCCTTTTGATTTTAAACTTTTTCTTATGGCATAAGTGGACTTGTTAGTCCACTTAATATTTTTCATAGGATTTCCAGCAGTGTTGTGGCTCATAATATTCTCAAAATCTTTTTTAAGTTTGGGGTTTTGATCTTGAATTCGTTTTCTTCCTGCCCCTTTCTTTCGTAATCTATCTATGTTTACTATCTTCCGTTGTTTTGCCTCTCTAATCCCCTTTCTGATTGTATCTCGAGCTAAACCGCTAACTCTTTGTAATTCGGAAATCCCCCCATATCCTAATTCGAGTGCTTTTAGACCGGCAGCTCTTCGTCTTTGAACTTCATTGAGTCCTTTGATGAATGAACTCCATTCTGATGAGATTTTAACACAAACCATACTTGAATAGAAGTGATTCCTATTTATTAAGTTGACGATTTAATTATGCGGTAATCCCT
>CAKKRH010000027.1 GCA_919902675.1 Omnitrophica bacterium GWA2_41_15 | reverse complement strand
AATACTGCTCAAGGAAGAAATCAGCGCTAAAAATAGTCTCCATGCTAAAAGAGGCTCTTCTTTACCGAAAACTTGAAAACAATAAGACAGGCTGTTTTCTTTGCAGCCATCGCTGTCTGATTACTGACGGGCATTTTGGCATCTGCCAGGCGCGTCAGAATAAAGGCGGCATATTGTATACCCTGGCCTATGGCGAGCTGTGCGCGGCAAATATAGACCCTATCGAGAAAAAGCCCATCTTCCATATGCTTCCCGGTTCAAGGTCTTATTCCTTTGCCGCTTTAGGTTGTAATTTCAGGTGCGGGTTCTGCCAGAACTGGCAGATATCCCAGAAAAAAGAGGCGGATAAATTAGGGATCAAAACGCAACCGAAGACCCCGGAAAAAATCGTCAGCGAGGCCATTGGCTATAAGTGCCAAAGCATATCTTATACCTATTCCGAGCCGACCATATTTTTTGAATATGCCCTGGAGACGGCAAAATTAGCCAAAGAAAAAGGCCTATACAACATATTTGTTACCAACGGCTATATGACCCCGGAGGCCCTGGAGATGATTAAGCCGTATTTGGACGCCGCCAATGTGGACCTGAAATCTTTCGACGACGCGAATTACCAAAAAGTCTGCGGGGGAAGGCTTCAGCCAGTCTTGGACACAATCTCGCTTATGCGCCGGATGAATATCTGGGTTGAGGTAACCACCTTAGTAGTGCCGGGATTTAATGATTCCGCTTTAGAGCTGAAAAATATAGCCGAATTCTTAAGCGGAGCGGGTAAAGAAATCCCCTGGCATATCTCGCGCTTTCACCCGGACTATAAAATTACGGATAAAGACCCCACGCCTCTCACTATACTCAAAGAAGCCTACACTATCGGCAAAGACGCCGGCTTGCGTTATGTCTATATCGGAAATACCCTGGAGGAAGAAAAGACTTATTGTTATAATTGCGGCCAGGATCTAATCGCGCGCGCCGGCTTTAGTGTAGTTAAAAATGTTTTAAAGAATGGCAAATGTCCCGGATGCAACACTACCTTAGACGGAATAGCCTTATGAAGAATATCTTGCGTTTAGCCATGGCGCAGATTAATACTTGCGTCGGTGATTTCGCGGGTAACGCCCGCAAGATAATCAACGCTATTGAAGAGGCCAGGGCCCTGGGATCGCAGATAGTCTGTTTTCCGGAGCTCTCGGTATGCGGCTATCCCCCGGAAGACCTGCTTTTTAAAAATAGCTTTATTAAGGAGAATGTCCGGCGTCTAAACCAAATCAAAGAAAAAACCTCAGGGATTATTGCCATTGTCGGCACCATATCTAAGGAAGCGGGGGCTATATTTAACAGCGCCGCGATATTGGCTGATAAAAAGACAGTAGACATCTATCACAAAATATACCTGCCTAATTATGGGGTCTTTGATGAAAAGCGTTATTTTTCCAGCGACAGCAAATTTAACCTCTACGCGCTAAAAGGATTACGGATGGGGGTGAATATCTGCGAAGATATCTGGGTAGAAGACGGAGTAATCAACTCTCAGTCCCAATCCGGAGCCAACCTTATCTTGACCATCAATGCCTCACCATATCACGCCGGTAAAATTAACCTGCGCCAGAAAATGCTTAAAAACCAAGCCAAAAAAAATAAGGTTTTCATCGCCTATATAAATCTGGTGGGCGGCCAGGACGAGCTGGTCTTTGACGGACAGAGTATGCTGATATCGGATGAAGGAAAAGTCTTATCTCTGGCTTCGGCCTTTAAAGAGGAGCTCAAAGTTATGGATATAGACTTGGAAAAATTGCCTCAAAAGCCAAAATCCAGGAAAATAAAAATTATATCTCTTTACCTTTCGGAAGAAGAAAATATACTTCAACCCATACCTGCGGCCAGGATTAAAAAGCTGGAAGCGGCAGAAGAAGTATTCTCGGCCTTAGTTTTAGGCACCCGGGATTATTGCCAAAAAAACGGATTCTCTAAAGCAATCCTGGGATTAAGCGGAGGGATTGACTCAAGCCTTGTGGCGGTAATCGCCGCTTCTGCCCTGGGTAAAGATAATGTCGTCGGTGCAATCCTGCCCTCCAGATTTAACTCCTCCGACAGCTCTGATGATGCCATTAGCTTAGCGTCTAACCTGGGCATAAAACATATCACTATCCCGATACAGGAAATTTTTGAGAAATACCTGAATATCCTGAATCCCTATTTCTTGGGCCAACCCTGGAATACGGCCGAGGAAAACCTCCAGGCCAGAATCCGGGGGAATATTTTGATGGCCCTTTCCAACAAATTCGGCTGGTTAGTCCTGACTACCGGAAATAAGAGCGAGATGGGCGTAGGCTATGCCACCCTTTACGGGGATATGGCCGGAGGCTTCGCGGTAATTAAGGATGTGCCCAAAACCCTGGTCTATAAGCTTTCTGAGTTTTATAATCAAAAGGAAGATAAAGAAATTATCCCCCGAAGGGTTATTGAAAAGGCGCCCACTGCCGAATTACGGGAGAATCAAAAAGATTCCGACAGCCTGCCGGCTTATGAAACCTTAGACCCGATTTTAAAATATTACATTGAGGAAGATTTATCAGTTTCCGAAATAATCAAAAAAAGCTTTAAGCGGGAAGATGTTTTAAAAACTGTCCGGATGGTTGATACCAGCGAATACAAACGCCGGCAGTCTCCGCCGGGAGTAAAAATCACCCCCCGGGCCTTTGGCAGAGACCGCAGAATGCCGATCGCCAATAAATTTAAGGAGGCATAATATAATGTTTAATCCCTGTAAAATACAAGATAATCTGTATTGGGTAGGAGCCATTGATTGGGATATCCGTTTTTTTCATGGCTATACCTATACCACCCGCACCGGAACCACTTATAATTCCTATCTCCTGCGAGACGAAAAGACCGCCCTGATTGACGGGGTGCATACTAATTTCTCCGAGGAATGGCTGGAACGCGTCAGCGAGGCCATTGACCCCAAAAAAATAGATTATTTTATCTGCAATCATATTGAGCCGGATCACTCCGGGGCCATTCCTAAGCTAATGAAACTTCTACCCAAAATAAAAATTATCACTAACCAAAAAGCCAGAGAAGGCTTAGACAAGTATTACCCCAACAATTGGGATTTTCAGATCGTAAAGACAAACGATACCTTGAAATTAGGTAAAAATACCTTGCGTTTTATTGAAACCCCGATGATTCACTGGCCGGACAGTATGTGGACTTATCTGGATAAAGAGGAAATTCTTTTTTCTAACGATGCCTTTGGCCAGCACTATGCCAGCCAGGAGCGCTTTGATGATGAGGTGGATTTTGGCCTGATTATGGATGAGAATGCCAAATATTACGCCAATATACTCTGGCCGCTAAGCGCAACCATTTTAAGAAAGCTTCAAGAAATCCAAAAGCTGAATTTACCCATTAGAATGATACTTACCAGCCACGGCCTGAACTGGCGCGAATATCCGGATAAGGCAATTGAGTCTTACGCAAGGTGGGCCAAAGGAGAATCAAAGGAAAGGGTTATCATTGCTTATGATACAATGTGGTTTTCCACCGAAAAGATGGCCACGGCTATCTTAGAAGGAATTACCGCGGAGGGTGTCCGGGCGGAAGTTTATCGCGTCCCTATTTCCGATCTAAGTGATATTATGAAAGACCTCTTAGATGCCAAAGGGCTGATTATCGGCTCCTCCGTAGCCAATAATCATATCCTGCCCCCCATAACCAAGCTTCTGGCTGAGCTAAAAAGCCTTAAACCCTTGAACAAAATCGGCGGTTTCTTCGGTTCTTACGGCTGGAGTAAAGAGGCGCCGGTCAAGGAGCTGGAGGGAGAAATCAAGGAGGCTGGGATAAAGCTGTCCTTACCGCCTTTAAATGTGAAATACGCCCCCAGCCCTGAAGAGCTAAAACAATGTTTTGAGTTCGGCAAGAGCTTCGCGGCTGAGATTAAAAAACAACAATTTTAAATAAATACAGGACTTTGTTAGTTTTCCAATTTTTTCTTAAAGCGCTGAGATTGGATTTTG
>CAKKRH010000026.1 GCA_919902675.1 Omnitrophica bacterium GWA2_41_15 | reverse complement strand
CTATTTAATTTTCTGGGTATTCTCCTGGTTTTATTCGGTTTTCTCTTTCGCGTTTGCGCCCGGGGCCATAAAGAAGAAAGATCTTCTCAGGGCCACAGCCTGGTTAATGATGGGCCATACGCCATGGTAAGGAATCCTATGTATTTTGGGACCCTCTTAATCGGGGTGGGGGCTGTAGCCATTCTTTTTCAGTTTTGGGCTATCTTCTTGTTTCTTACGGTATTTTTATTAATATATATTCCCCAAGTCAGGAAAGAGGAGGATTTATTAGCGGCAATGTTTAAGGATGAATATCTGAAATACTCTAAGGCGGTGCCCGGATATTTTCCCCGTATTCGTTCTTTATTAAATTCCCGGAAATATCTGGACTTAAAGTTATCCTGGGTAAAAAAGGAACTTTCTTCTTTTATTTTTACCTTGGTAATAATATTCGCCATAGAAATATGGGAGGACGTGCTTATGGGCCCGGATGAACTTATAAAAAAGCCGCTGGAGTTGGCTTTTGTTATTTTATTGCTGGTTATTTTCTGGATTTTATTTCGTGAACAAAAGGATAAATAATGCTTAACCCCGCCCTTTCTTGCCGTAGTGAAGTGTTCTATAACGAAAAAGACGGGGCTAAACTTTCAGATTTTGATTATTTCTTGCCTAAGGAGCTTATTGCTCAGGAGCCTTTAGCCAGGCGGGATTCTTCGCGTTTATTGGTAATTGACCGCCAAAAGAAGACAATCTCACATCGGCTGTTTAAAGATCTGCCGGAATATCTCATGAAAGACGATATTTTGGTGTTGAATAATACCAAGGTCCTTCCGGTAAGATTATTAGGCTTTAAAAAGGATACCCTGGGTAAGGTTGATGCCCTTCTGACAAGCAGGCTTTCGGACAAAAAATTTCAGGTTTTATTGCGGCCGTCCTTAAAAATAAATCAAGAGGTTGTTTTTAGTGGCGGTTCAGTTAAAGCCCGGGTGGTTTCACCCGGGGTCCTGGAATTCGACCAGGATATGTCTGCTGAAGTTCTGGAGAAAATCGGGATTATGCCTTTGCCGCCGTATATCAAAAGAACGCCGCGTATTGAGGATAATCAACGTTATCAGACAATATATGCCAGCAATCCCGGAGCGATTGCCAGTCCTACCGCGGGATTACACTTCACCGCGGAGTTAATCGCAGAGCTAAAGAATAAAGGCGTAGAAATAGCCTATCTTAGCCTGCATACCGGAATAGGCACCTTTAAGCCGGTGAAAACCGAAGATATTCGGGAGCATAAGATGGAAAAAGAGGAATTCGTCATTCCCCAAGAAACCCTGAGATTATTAAGCCGGGCCCAAATGAATAAGCAAAGAATATTCGCCGTAGGTACCACAACCACCCGGGCCCTGGAGACTATCGCTCTCTATCCGCCAACAGCCGGCCTTCAGGGCTATGCCGATATTTTTATTTACCCCGGATACGATTTTAAAATCGTAAACTGCTTATTGACCAACTTTCATTTACCTAAGACCACCCTTCTTATGCTGGTCTCTGCCTTGGCCGGTAGAGGCTTGATAACCCGGGCCTATCAAGAGGCGATAGAAAAAAAATACAGATTTTACAGTTACGGCGACGCGATGTTAATTATTTAATTATGCCTTCAGCTATCAGCTTTCCGCTTTCGGCTTTTTAACAATTAGATTCTAAGCTGAAGGCTGACAGCTGAAAGCCGGAAAGTTTTTCTATGTCTTTTACTCTTATTCATCAAGATACTAAAACTAAGGCTCGGTTAGGGCGGTTGGAGACTGCTCACGGTGTGATTGAAACGCCTACCTTTATGCCGGTGGGGACCCAGGGCACGGTAAAGGCCCTTTCTCCCCGGGAGCTTATTGAGGCCGAAAGCCAAATAATCTTAGGCAACGCTTATCATTTGTATCTTCGCCCGGGTTTAGAAGTAATCAAGCGCGCCGGCGGCTTGCATAAATTTATCAGCTGGGATAAGCCGATACTTACGGATAGCGGCGGCTATCAAATTTTTAGCCTTGCCGGATTTCGCAAAGTCCGGGATGAAGGGGTTGAGTTTCAGTCGCATCTGGACGGCTCGCGCCATTTCCTGACTCCGGAAAAGGTGATTGAGATTGAAAATATCTTAGGTTCAGATATAATGATGCCTTTAGATGAATGCGCGCACTACCCGTGTTCTAAGGAATACGCCAAGACAGCTATGCAAAGGACCAGCTATTGGGCCAGACGGTCGAAATTAGTCCACAGTCCACAGTCCATAGTCCACGGCAAACAACTGCTTTTTGGGATTGTGCAGGGCTCGGTGGAGGAAGACCTGAGAAAGCAGTCGGCCCAGGAGATAGTTGAAATTGGTTTTGACGGCTATGCCTTGGGCGGATTATCTGTTGGCGAACCGAAGAATTTAAGGTATAATATAATATCCTGGACCTTGGAATTTATACCAAGCGCCTGTGCGCGTTATCTGATGGGTTTAGGAACGCCCGAGGATTTAATTGACGCGGTTGGCCAGGGGGTGGATATGTTTGATTGCGTGATTCCTACCCGTTACGGAAGGAATGGGACGGCTTTTACCTCCGAGGGTAAAATAGTGGTTAGGAATGCCCTTTATGCCAATGATTCCGGGCCCTTAGACGCTCATTGCGATTGTTACGCCTGCCGGAATTTCAGCCGTTCTTACCTCAGGCATCTCTTTAATGTGGAGGAAATCTTAGGGCTATGGCTGGTTTCGTTTCACAACATCTATTTTTACAATCATCTTTTGAAGGCTATGCGCCGCGCAATTAAAGAAGATAAGCTGGCGGATTTTAAGATCAGTGAAGTGTATGCTCATTGATATAATTACAATCTTTCCGGAGGTGTGTGAGCCTTATCTGAATTCTTCCATTTTGGGTATTGCCCAGGAAAAAGGAAAACTGGAAATACGCCTGCATAATTTGCGGGATTACACCTTAGATAAACATCGTAAAGTTGACGACCGCCCCTTCGGGGGAGGCCCGGGGATGATCCTGACTCCAGAGCCGGTATTTAGGGCGGTTGAACATATAAATCAAATATCAAAACCCAAAAATAAAACCAAGGCGAAAATAATTTTACTGACTCCCCAGGGAAAAACCTTAAATCAAAAACTGGCTGAGAAATTATCTAAACGCGAGCATCTAATATTAATCTGCGGACGGTATGAAGGTGTGGATGAGCGGGTGCGCGAGTCTTTGGTCAACGAGGAGATTTCCATAGGCGACTATATTTTAAGCGGGGGAGAGCTGGCGGCGCTGGTGTTGACCGATTCACTCACCAGGCTCCTGCCCGGAGTTTTAGGCCATAAAGACTCTAATGTTCGCGAGTCTTTTAGCGATAATCTCCTGGAGTATCCTCAGTATACCCGTCCGGCGGATTTTCGCGGTATGGGCGTTCCGCGGGTGCTCCTATCCGGAGACCATAAGAAGATTGAGGAGTGGAGGAGGGCTCAGACAATTAAGATAACTAAAAAGAAAAGGCCGGATCTATTAAAAAATACCATTAATTTTAAAAAAATTTAGGTTTCAAACCCTAAGTTCTAAGTAAGCCCAAACGCTAAAACCCAAAGCAGGGAAAATAAAAAGTTTTACGTTTTGAGTTTAGGATTTTGAGTTTGTTTAGAGTTTAGGGTTTAGAGTTTAGGGTTTACGCGTATGGTCAATAAAAAGTATAACAAGTGAGGTGAAAAAATGATAGATAAAATTAAACTTATTGAAGGTGAACTTAGCGTTAAAGAAATGCCCGAGTTTAATATCGGCGATACCGTAAAGGTGTTGACTAAGATTCCTGAAGGTGATAAGGTGAGACTGCATCCTTTTGAGGGAGTGGTGATTGCCAAAAACGGTTCAGGTGTTAGAACTACCTTTACCGTGCGTAAGGTGTCTTTTGGCGAAGGGATAGAGAGGGTTTTCCCGCTTTATTCTCCGGCAATTGACAGTATCAAGCTGGTTTTTAGCGGCCAGGTCAAGAGGGCTAAGCTTTATTATTTAAGAGGCAAGATCGGTAAAGAGGCCAAGATAAAACCGGCGGTTAAGGCCGAAAAGAAGGCCTAAAAGCGCAAGGAGTCACCCATCGGCCGAATAATGCTTGCTTACGAGCAAAGGTTTGAATCTCAGGGCTATAAAGCGATAGCCGGAGTGGATGAGGCCGGTCGGGGCCCTTTGGCCGGGCCGGTAGTTTCGGCGGCTGTAATCTTAAGGCAGAGGAATTTTAAAAACCGCGTTGATGATTCCAAGGTTTTAAATGAATCTCAAAGAGAAAAGGCCTATCAAGAGATAAAAGAAAAGGCCTGGGTTGCTGTAGGTGTTGTCGGCGAGAAGGTAATTGATGAGATAAATATCTTAGAGGCAACTCTTTTAAGTATGCGCCGGGCAGTTGCCTTTTTAAATCCTCATCCGGATTTTGTCCTGGTTGACGGGAATATGTCTTTAGGGTTTAATATCCCTTACGAAAGCGTTGTCGGCGGTGATAAAAAAATACTTTCAATTGCCTGCGCCTCTATCATTGCCAAGGTAATCCGGGACAGGATTATGTCTATCTATCACCGGAAATATCCGGAATATGGATTTTCCCGGCATAAAGGCTATGGAACTAAGAGTCATTTTGAAGCCTTAAAAAGAATAGGCCCTTCGCCGATACACCGGATGAGTTTTGCTCCCCTCAAGGGCGTGATAAGCGAGCATACTAAAAAGCAGGGCTCTAAAAACAGGCATTTTTGTTTTTAATCATAGATGAGCAGGTATAATCTGGATTTTGGTAAGACCTCTGAATCCGAGGCCGCGGAATTTCTAAAAAATCAGGGGTACAAAATAGTAGAACTTAATTACCGAAGCATATTCGGTGAGATTGATATTGTGGCGACAGACGCGCGGGTGCTATGTTTTATAGAGGTGAAATCCCGCTCAACGCCCGCCTTTGGCCTGCCCAAGGAGGCGGTCAATAGGCGTAAGCAACACAAGCTTTCCCAGTCCGCGTTAGCCTACTTAAAAGAACGGCAGCTTTTAAATCAAAGCTGCCGTTTTGACGTTTTAGCGCTTGGCCGCGATGAGCAGGGCCGGCCGGGTTTTGAATTGCTTAAGGACGCTTTTGAGTTGAGTAGTAAGTATACGTATTAATTAAGGGAGGCAGCAACAGGAAAATGTCTAATGACGAAATCCGAATGGCGAATTAATGTCCAATGCCTAAAGGCCTAAATAAATCTTTTAGACATTAGAGAATTGAATAATTAGTCATTTATTCGGCATTCGTTATTAGTAAATTCGACATTAACAGGCTATTACACATATTATATGAGGAGGGAATAAAGTGCTTTCTAATTTAGAAATAGCCAGAAAAACCAAACCCTATTCCATAACCAGGGTTGCCAAATCTATAGGTATCAAAGAAAATGAACTGGAATTATACGGAAATTATAAAGCCAAGATAGATTTATCCGTCTTAAAAAGGATAAAAAATAAGCCGCTGGGCAAATATATCTTAGTTACCGCGATTACTCCTACCCCGCTGGGAGAAGGAAAAACCGTTACTACCATTGGATTATCTATGGCGTTAAGTTCACTTGGTAAAAAAACTATCACCTGTATGCGCCAACCTTCTTTAGGTCCGGTTTTTGGAATCAAGGGCGGAGCCTCAGGTGGCGGCTATTCCCAGGTTATCCCAATGGAAGACCTGAATTTGCATTTTACCGGCGACATCCATGCCGTGGGGATGGCTAATAATTTGGCCTGCGCCTTCTTGGATAATTATAT
>CAKKRH010000025.1 GCA_919902675.1 Omnitrophica bacterium GWA2_41_15 | reverse complement strand
TAGAGTCGGTTAAGGTGGCTGTGCCGCTTCCTCCCTGGCTTGAGCTCCAGGTTACTTCCTTGAGGCCGCTGCCTGAGGCTTCATCTGAGGCTGTGCCGGATAGGCTTAGGGTGTTTGAGCTGGTGGAGTAGGTTGAGCTTGTGGTGGGGCTTGAGATGATTATCGTTGGTGAGGTAGCATCTAAGGTAATAGAGGCCTGGCTTACACTTGAGACATTGCCGGCGGCATCTTTATACCAGGCGTAGATTGTTTTTGAACCATCACCTGAACTTAGGATATGACTCGCGCTTGCGCTATAACTGACAGTTGAGGTTAGAGCAATCCATCCGCTATCGCTTGCGCTGGGGGTTGTGCTTGAGGTTGAGAGGTAATAGGCGTTGACTCCTACGCTGTCGGTGGCGCTTAAGCTCAAGGTTACACTGGCGCTATTGGTATAGCTAACCCCGGAGTTGATGGAGATAGAGCCTTGCGGAATAGTGGTGTCCGGGGCTGAGGTATACGACGGAGGCAATTTCCAAATACCAAAGAAAGAACCTATATACACATAACTATCATGTGGGCTTACTTTAACAGATTGAATAGAAATGCTATCCCCACCTAAATTATAAGAAATATCCTCCCAAGTATTACCATAATCAAGAGAACGATAAACACCTTCGTTAGGATCAACCAGGCGATTTCGTCTCCCGGCATAAATTATATTTGGCTTATTGTGGTCGACAGCAATGGCCCAAGTTTCATAAGAACCAAGATAATCTTTCAAAAATCCATCAGTCTCAGTCTTTTTAGACCAGCTTTTTGCATCAAAATCCCAAACATGAATACCGGCAGTGGAACCAGCGACATATAATCTTTCATTACTATTTTTATCAACCGCAACAGCAAGCTCACAGAGAGTGCTTACATTGAGTTTGGAATGATATGCCCAAGCCTCGCCCCCATCTGACGATTTGTAAATATTCTGATAAGACCCAATATCATCGGCGGCATAAATAACGGCCCCATCTTTGCTCATACCAATAACTACTTTACTTAATTTTTTCCAAGTCAATCCTTTATCCGCGCTCTTAAACCAATCAGCGTAAACAATATTATTATCGCGCGGATCAAAGGCTATGAAATCATAACTATCAATCGTAGAAACAGCGTTTCCATCGGCATCAGTAGCGTTAGGGCGCGTCCAAGTCTTGCCGTTATCAGCGCTTCTGATTATTATATGCTGCGTCCAAGTGCCAACCGCGGTTATTATTACTCCGGAACCATCAAGTGCCATAGCCCCAGCGCGCGCACTCTCTTGCTTATCCACCTCATCGAAAACTGGCACATCCAAAGACTTAAAGGTGCTAAAGTTGTCTTCGGACAAATATGGGCCGTAGTCAATCGTGAACACCGCTACTTTATTGGGGTCATTCGGCAGCCAGGAAGGGCTTTGTCTTCCCGGGTTTGCGGCCGCATACCCTTGGCCGGAATAACGAAAATTAACCCCCCCGTCTTCGGATTTCTTAGGAGCATTACTAGCGCCTATGGCCATCACGATATTTTTATCAAAAGGGTGCGGCGCAAAAGGCGAGCTTGAGAAAGGCCCTTTGCCAGCGGATATTCCACCTTTTATTGAGCCATCAACCCAGCCGTCGGAATTTTTTTCATCATAACTAACAGGCTCTTTCCAATTAGCGCCATTATTATGAGAGTAGTAAATAAAGCCGTAACTATAGGAAACCCATAAATAATCATCACCTCCAATAACCGGACTGATACCTATTTGTTTAGCCTCTCGTCCGGCAGTAAGCGCGGCATCCATACCGGTATTGGCCGGAACAAAATTCTCTCCACCATCAGTTGATTTATATACGCCGTATTTTCTTACAGCGGCATAAACCCTCAAAGGATCATTATTGCTGATGGCGATCTCATTAGGATAAGTTTGCAATCCAAAGCCAATCTTAGCTGCGCTTGCCGCGCCTGCTGATTCAGTAACTTTATACAAACCATCGTTAGTCGTCCCGGATGGATCATCTATTGAAACAAAAAGGACCCCTTCCTGCGCAGGATGACTTTTTAGATCCAGCACTTTCTGTCCGACAAATAAATTAAGGCTGGACCAGGCGTCTCCGCCGTCGGTTGACTTGAATAATCCATCCTTCGTAGTTCCCGCGTAAATATTATTCCCTGAAAAAACGATCTCTGTCCCATTTCTACTATTT
Source organism: Omnitrophica bacterium GWA2_41_15 (assembly GCA_919902675.1). Taxonomy (GTDB): domain Bacteria; phylum Omnitrophota; class Gorgyraeia; order Gygaellales; family UBA12090; genus UBA12090. The sequence continues at coordinate 1,367 of CAKKRH010000025.1, read as the reverse complement.
GTCCTCAGATAAGTAACCTGCTTGACCAACTCCCAGTTCTCGCCGCCATCTTTAGTCCTGTAAATTCCATCGTATGGACCTGATATATCCTGGCCTCCCTGCACCGAACCAGTGACAAAAACAATATTCTCATCCTTCGGATCAACCGCTAAGGAATTACCGGCATGCGCCCTAAACCCATTACCACCCTTGGGATGCCAGGTATTTCCACCATCGCTGCTCTTCCAAACCTTGGAAACATCATTGATAAAATAAATTACATAGGGATTAGCTGGGGCGTAACTCATACCGAATACCCACTGAAAACTTTCCCCGCCCAAGAGCCCAGCTGTTTTTTGAGCCGCGGTCCTTATCGGAACATGCTGCCAAGTTTGCGATACCGGGGCTTTCTCGTAATTAATGGCAAGCGTGTCTTTGCCGACATTACCGGAGTTGTCTTTTGCTTCTATGGTAAGGGAGTGAGAACCGCTGTTGATGGGAACAGTCTTAGCAAGCCAGTGCAGATAGTTATCAGAAGTAATAATTGGGCCGATATTTCCCTGGTCGTCATACCAACTCATTGAGGTAATATTCACATTATCAGAGGCCTTGCCGCTTATATCTATGGTGTCATTATTTACTCTGTGGATGTTTATAAAAGGAGCATAAGTTAGCGAATATTTCTTATTGCTATCCGGCTTGGGAGTAGTAATGGTTACTGTGGGGGCAGTGGTGTCGCCGGCTGCGCTGGTGGTAAAGCTAATCTCTGTCCCATAACTGGTGCCGGCGGAGTTCTGGGAGGCCAAGCGGTAATAATAGGTAGTGTTTGAACTCAGACTGCTGAGACTAGCGCTCACCTCCTGGCTGGTTGAGCCGCTTAAGGCCTGAGTTGGGGTAGTATTAGGATATGAACCTGAGGCTGTGCCGTATCCAAACCAGACGGTAGTTGAGCCGCTGTTAGGGTTGACTGAGCCGTTTAGGGCAACGCTGTCCTGGGTTATGCTGGAGGCGGCTAGAGTAGTTACTGTGGGCGCGGTTATGGGGGTATAGGTTACGGTTAAGCTGTCGCTTGATGAGTTCGCGCTTGAGTCGCTGGCGGTTACGGTGATCAGGTTATCTCCTTGGGTTAAGCTGATGTTTGAGATAGTCCAGGTCTTCTCAGTCAGGGTGGCTGTGCCTGAGCCTCCTTTATCAGAGCTCCAGGTGACGCTGTATAAAGTGGTGTCATCAGAGGCTGAGCCGGAGAGGCTTAAGGTGCTTGATGTAGTTGAGTAGGTGGTCTCAGAGGTTGGGCTTGAGATGGATACTGTGGGCGCGGTGGTGTCTGGGATAGGGTCATCATCGGCTATGGTCAAGGTATGACTTGAGGGTGAGCCTCGGGTGGTATT
>CAKKRH010000024.1 GCA_919902675.1 Omnitrophica bacterium GWA2_41_15 | reverse complement strand
CGGTATCTGATCTTGGTATTTTTGAGGATATTGAGCATATTTGGGTCTCCTGATTCTATGGTTTGTTAGTTTAAATAGAATTCGCGAGCTATTTTTTATAGTGAAAATCTGTCTTAGGTTCAGCTTTAGGTTCAGGCTTGGTTTTTCTTACCTTGAATTTGGCGGCTGAGTCCTTCAGGCTCATGGAAACCCGGGCTAATTCCTGGGCTGAGGCTGACATTTCTTCCATTGAGGCGGTTTGTTCCTCAGTGCTTGATGAAACCTGTTCGGCGGTTGCCGCGGATTCTTTGGCGATAGAAGCAACTTCATTAACTGCCTTGACTACCTCCAGGTTTTCCTGGACTTGCTTATTTATGGCGGTAGATATCTGATTGGCTAATTCATTCACCTGTTGGACCGCTTCGTTGATTTCTCCCAGGACATCGGCGATCTTGGAAACCTCAACCCGGCCTTCCTGGACTTCCTGGGAGGAGGCTTGTATAGATTTGACCGCGTCCTGGGTTTCGCTTTGGATAGACTTGATTAGTTTGTCTATCTTACGCACAGCCTCAGCTGAGCCTTCGGCCAGTTTACGCACTTCCTCGGCTACCACGGCAAAGCCCCTGCCGGCCTCACCTGCCCGGGCGGCCTCAATAGCCGCGTTAAGAGCTAAAAGGTTGGTCTGGTCGGCAATGGAGGTAATAGTTTCGGTGATTTCCCCGATGGCCTGGGATTTCTCGCCTAAGCCCTGGATGGATTTGGCGGTTTCGGTAACTGTGTCGGTCAGGCGGGTGATTTTTTCTACCGCTTCCTGGGCCGCGGATCTCCCTTTTTGGGCTTTTTCGCTGGTGGAGCTTACCGCTTCCGAGGTAGTTTGGGCATTGGCTACAGCCTGTTTAAGGGTGATTGATGAGCGTTCAATAGCCTCAGAGGTTTCAGTAACCCGGTCGGCCTGGGTGGTGGCGCCCTTGGCTACATGCTGGATCGCGGTGGAAACCTCCTGGGTGGAGGCGTTCATTTCTTCGGTTGAGCTGGAGAGCTCCTGGGCCGAGGAAGCCACCTGGTCGGATATGGTTAAAACATTGGAAACCATATCGTGCATAGAAGTAACCATATTATGAAAAGATGCGGCCAATTTACCGACTTCATCATTACTTTGGACATTGACCTCGGTGGTTAAGTCTCCCTTAGCAATGAGTTCTGAAAAACCTAAAAGTTTCAGTATGGGGCGGACCATCTGACTAGAAACAAAAATAGAAAGTATCACCACCGCGATTAAAGAAATTATTCCGATTGAGAAAATTATTAGAGTTAAGCCGTTTAAAGGGGCAAATGCCTCTACCTTATCCTTTTCCGCCAGGATGACCCATTTTCTTTCCTTGAGAATCATAGAAACCCCCAAGACATCCTTCCCGCGGAAGTCTTTATAGATGCCCAGCATTCCGGTGTCTGTCTTTTGGGCCTTGACGATAGGTTCGCTAATAATTTGTTCCTTAAGGATGATATCTTTTTTGCCGGCGTCTTCGCGCATAAATTTAGGAATAGTTAACAGCAGTCCGTCTTTGTTAACTACATAAGCCTTGCCGCTTTTACCGATAGTGTCTCCTTCGCTTTCAATGAGTTTATGCAGCATATCGGTCTGATAGCGGTTAACCAAAACTCCCAGAGGAAGGCCGGTGGCCCGGGCAGTTACCATATTGGCCATGCTGATTATGGGCATCTTCAGGTCTTCAGAGACATAGAAGTCGGTGGCATAGACGATCATGGTGGGGTCTTTCAGGAACTTTTTCAGGAATTCCTTGTCTTTGAAGTTTTTAAAATATTTGCTGATATTGGTGAAGTATTCCTTTTTAGATTTATCCTTGCCTAAGAGTTTCTCGTTGGTAGCAAAGACCACCTTACCCTTTAAATTAAGAACAAATATATCCACTAAGCTGGAATCTAAGGACATTTTGTTTTTAGTGATATGGTTAGAGGTATTTTTGACCAGCGTGGCAACATCGGGATCGTCGGGATCATAATAGGTCAGGCCGTCTTTAACCACTCCGTCGGAACAGAAGTCCAAGGTGCGCCCTTTTTTGCCCTCAATAAAAGAAGAAATTTTACCCTCAACGCCTTTGCCGGAGATATTCAATTCATTCAGTATCCCGTTTCTGATAATGTTACTGCTTTGGTTGTAAACTAATATGGCGGCAATTGTTAAGGGCACGATGGATATGCCCACAAATAAAAAGAGCAGTTTTACGCGCATACTGGTAAATTTCTTTTCCATTACCTATCTCTCCTTAGTTTTATCTATCGGATTATTCGCCCCGGCAGGAGGCAGAAAGGGTAATCTGCTTCCTGCCGGTCTTTTTATTTTTGCTCTTAAGCGGCTTCTGCCAGCGGAATAGTAATGCTGATGCATCCCCGGACTTCGCCTTCGGCGTAGCTTTCCATGGGTTTACCCGCCATATCCAGGCCGTCGCCGGTGGGTGAGGTTTTGGGGTCGCCGTGGCACTTCATGCAGGCCTTTTCTATATATAAAGGAAAGGCGTAGCGATAAACCCTTTTCCCTTCAATTTCCTGCTCTTCGCCGTAGCCTTTTCCTTTGGGATAGGAGGGTTCATAAAAGCGGGTTAAGACCTCTTTTTCCCAGTCGTCGGGCGCGTTATAGACATTACGCGGCCCGAAGTCGCCCTTACCCAGGGTGGTTTGCTTTACCTGGATCCCGGTGTTTTTAAAGAAGTCCTCGCCGATTACCCTTCCCATATAGGCCGGGATAACTCCTTTAAAGGAATATGGCGCGTTCTGAGGCAGAGGCTCACCTACCTTGGCCCCATGGGTATTGATAATATCCACATTTTGGGCCAACAGACGGCGGGTAGAAAGTAAAAATTGAGCCATGTCTTCAGCCATTTTCCGCACATCCACCTTTTCCGCGGCCAGCGCGGGAAATACTCCTATGGTGGTTAAAATAAACGCTGATAAAACCAGAACTGCCTTGATTCTTTTTGACATCTAACTCCTCCTTTTTATGCCCTTTTATGATTAATTAAAATTTTAACGCGCTTTGTAAATAAAAGTAATTCGCGTCATCATTAGCCCCGCTTTCGGCCAGGAATTTCCCGGCGAAAAAGTGAGAAACCCCTCCCAGGAGGCTCACATTTTTGTTTAGTCCGTATTTGACCAGCAGGTCTATTTCCGAGCCCAGGAATCCGCTTGTCGCTCCCGGCTTGGCCGCCCTTAATTGGCCCCTGGCGGCGTTATAGGCCGCGTCGGTGGTTTCATCAAGGTAAAATACCCAGTAATCACCCTGCAGGGTGAGTTTTTTGTTGGGCTTGATGTCCGCGGTCAGGTGGTAGGCATTGATATTCTGCAGGCTGACCAAGTCCATATAGCCGTAATAAAGATGGTTGGTCGGCCAGAGGTTATCAAAGGTGTTTCTTTCGCTGTCAGTTGAAGATTCATCACCGGAGGCAAAGTCCCACTCCAGCCCTACCCGGGGTTTCCAGGCCAGCTTTTCAAAGGTATATCCGCCTAAGGCTATAATAGCGGAGGCATTGATATCCCGGGAGCCGAATTTACCGAATTGATACATCGGCTCAAAGGTATAGTCAAAGCCATTAAGCTTTTCTCCCTTAAGCCGAAAGCCTATGGTGGATTCGTTTATTTTGGCTAAACCGCTGGGGCCGAAGGTTAGCGGCTCAGAGGTGTTCCTATAGAGATAATAGAGGTCTAAGATGTGCTTATCTATTCCTTTATAGGCGGCGTATAGGCCGTGAAAACCCTCATTGTCATCATAGAGGTTATTGGGATTGCTGCGGTCAATATTTACCTTCTGCGAGAGAAATCCATCAATGGTTAATTTATCATTAACGGCGTAAATCGCCTTTAACGCGTCGAAGGATTGGGTTACATTGGACCAGTCGAATCCTCCGATTAGCCTCTGGTCGCCGTAAAGAAGTTCTTGGCGGCCGCCGCGGATGGTCAGGCCCTTGAAAAGATTCTTTATGTCTAAATAGGCCTGGCGGATATCCATTTCATCACGGAAGGTGGTGCTGAAGCGGTTGGCGCTGGTGGAGTCAAAGATGCGCGAATCCTGAAGCTGTAGAAATCCGCGCAGGTCGTCTGAAATAGCGGCGTCTAAATTCAGGCGCATCCTCAAGAGATGAAAAGTGTCGGTGTCATCGGCGCGCTGATTGAAATCAAAATCATCCTTGGCTTCAAGCCTGTAACGCGATTCCACGCTGACCTTAATTTTGTCTTTCCACTCCTTAGGCAGATAATCCTGGATAAAAATTCCTTCCGCCCTTACCGGCGTACTGAGAATAGCCAGGATACCCAGGGCCAACACAGCAAGCCTGTTAATACTGCTTGGGGCTTTCTTCTTCATCGTTCTCCTTTCTAATCTCTTCTTTGAGATTAGCCTTCCTTGTCGCTTTTCGGCCTTTCCTCTGTTGTAGAAACTGTGCCATAATTACTTTTTCTCTCCGGATAGTCGGGGTTTTCTAACCCCGACTCGTCGAGAGCGGGACAGGAATGTCCCGCCTATCCATCAAAAAATGCTCATTTGGCACAGTCTCTGTAAGCCGAGGAAAGCCTATTCCCTTATAGATCAGGAATAAAAGCGCTAAAAAACTTGCTTTAATTAGGCAAATTTTAATATAACTGATTAGACTATATCCAAAATGTCAGGATTTGTCAAGCATTTTTTCTCTTAACTATCTGATTTTATGATGGTTCTAAGGCTTTTTTGACCTTGTCTAAGAGCTCGGCGGCGTTAAAAGGCTTGAGAATATAATCCGTAATCTGCTCCTTTTCCACCAGCTCTCTGACCCGGGGGTCTCCCACGGCAGTGAGGACGATGATCGGGATTTCCGGGATCTCTCCGGTGATGGCCTTGATTTCCTTGATGCCGATTAAGACATTATAACCGTCAACCTTAGGCATCATAATATCCAGGATGACCAAATCCGGCTTATCCGAAAGTATCTTCTTAATGCATTCCTCGCCATCAGAGGCGGTGATTACCGCGTAATCGTTTGCCTCGAACCTGGTTTTTATCAAGCTTACGATATGCGGGTCGTCATCAACTACTAAAATCTTTTTGGCCATAATTATGCCTCCTTGCTTAATGGGCGCGATAATCCGCGCCGCGGCAAAACGTGGTAGTTAATCGATATTTTTAAGGCTTGAGATTTTAGAAATCATCTCATCCGCTGTTTTGGCGTCCTGGGGATAGTTAAAGGTTTCATATATAATATTAATTTCTTTTCCCAGAGGTTCTTTAGCTAGATAATTATCAAAACTATCCTGAATCCTTCCCAAGACTATTAGCGCTCCCTCTTTTTTCATTCCGGAAAGTATCATCATAATCAGCCGGTCGTTTTCCACCACTATGTCGGTTTCCCGGCGGATTTTGCTTTTGACCAGCATCTGGAGGTCATAGACCAGAGAAGAAATTTTTTCCTGGTCCATTTTTTCCTTGAGCCGGGAAATATCCTTAAGATTAAAGATGAGGATTGATAGTGCCGCGTCTTCTTTAGAGATTTTTTTCAGGCTGTGAGTAACACATTCTCTAAACAGTTCCCGGGTGCTGTATTTAGGAAGCGAAAAGGTAACTTTGGTTCCTTTGTCTAATTCGGAATCTATCCAGATTTTTCCTTTATGCAGTTCAATAATAGCCTTGGTGATGGATAGGCCTAAACCGGTGCCTTTTTCACCCGGTCCGGCGGTCCGGCCAAATTGCTGGAATTTACTAAAGACCCGGGGTAGGTCTTCTTTGGCAATGCCTCCTCCGGTATCTGAAACAGAACATTCTATAAAGGCATCTTTTTCGCTTAAGGCTATGCTGATCCGGCCGGATTGAGTGAATTTAAGGGAATTTCCAATCAGGTTGGTAAAGACCTGAATAATCCTGTCTTTATCCGCGAAGGCCTTGATTTTTTCCGGGGAAAAACTTGTCTCCATGGAAAGTGATTTTTCTTTGGCTATCAGGGAAAATCCCGCCACTACACATTTAACCGCCGCGGCCAGGTCCACAAATTCTTTCTTTAGCTCTACCATTCCCGCTTCAATTTTTGAAATATCCAAGAGATTATCAATTATCCTTTTCAGGCGGTCGGAGTCCTCCAGGACAATGGAGAAAACTTCTCTTTGTTTCTGGGTGGTTTCCCCCAGAATGCCGTCCAAGGCCTGGGAGACTCCTTCGCGGATAGTAGTCAGGGGGGTGCGGATCTCATGGGAAACGGTAGAGATGAAATCCGTCTTCATCCGGTCCACCTCTTTTTCTTTGGTGACATCCCGGAATAACCCGATGGCTCCGATAATCTTGCCGTCCACCTTAATCGGACTCGCGGTGAGAGCGGCGGGGAATTTGGTATTATCCTTACGGTAATAGTAGGAACTTTCGTGAGTGGTGACACCCCTAGCCAGGGCGGCGGCCATGGTCCTTTCGTTAAAGGGTATGATGTTTCCTTTCTCATCCTCGGCCGGGATAACCTCGGAGAGGCTTTTTTCGGATATCTCCTCTTTTTTCCAGCCGAACATTTTTTCCGCCGCGGAATTTAAGAGTACAATCTTGCCTTCGCCGTCTACTGTAATCATCCCGTCGCCGATACTGGCCAGGACCATTTCATATTTGGTTTTTTCCTCTCCAATTTTGGCGTTGGCCGAGCGCAGCTTGTTCTCTATCTCCCGCTCATTTTCTATCATCCGGTTAAAAGATTCGGTCAATTTCCCTATTTCGCCTCCGCAGGGTAGATCTACCTTGGCTTCAGATTCACCTTTACTGATTTTTTCGGTTACTTCGGTGATTCTGCTGATAGGCTGAGCAATTGACCTGGCTGTCAGTATGGCCGTAATAATCACCAGGAGCAGGGTGAATAGGGCCGTCATTATTGAGAAGTTTCTTAGCGCATAGATTGAGGTGAAGACCTCATCCCTATTTTGCTCTATCACCAGAATCCATCTCCAGCCTTTTTCTATTTCTAAGATGGCCGAGGCCCCGAAAACCGTATTTCCTTTGGCGTCGGTCCAGGATTTGTTTAAAGTCTGCCATTTATCCAGGGCCGCCGCCAGCGGTTCGGTTTCGATTTTTTGTTTTAAAGGCGAGTAATCGCTGATTTTCTTAGAGGGGGTCAATAGCATGCCATCTTGATTTAACAAAAAGATGTCCCGGGAGGATTTTTCCTCATCCAGGGATGCCGCCTCCTGCCACTGGTGGTTTTTTATCCCCAGAAGCACATCCTTGATATTGTTTAAGCTGTAAAAATTTACCAATACTCCGATAGTTTTATTTGTGCCTCTGGTTTTAATCGGTGTGCCTATGGAAATAACCTCTTCCTCAAGGTCATAATGTCTGAAGATGCCGGCATCCTGGATATAGGTCTTGTTTTGTCCTTCTATAAAATAAGGCCGGTCTTTTCCCATATCCAGGCCTAACAAAAATTCGCCTTCGCTGGTGGCGATAATGCCGCCTTTTAAGTCCAGCGCCCGGATCTCTACGATTTCTTCGTCCAGAGGTTTCTTATTGATTTTAAGGTGGGAGTTTAAGAGCCGGCTGGCCAGTATTTTTTCTCTGGTATCGGCGGATTTAGTGATAAGCTCAGCCTGGTCGCGAATAAAGCCGTCTGAGGCGAAATCAATAGCCCGGCCCTTTTTGCCGGAGAGATACTCTAATACCGCTATTTTTTTGGCCGCGGCCAGGGCGCGCAGGTCATTCAGGGATGCTTCCCGGAGAGATTTTTGGGCGCCATAGAAGCTTAAGGCGCTGACCAAAAGCATCGGGATTATGGCGATTGCCATAAAGGTAATCAGAAGTTTTACGCGAATAGACATTGTTTAAATAGAAAGCATAAAAAATGGCTTAATACCGAATTCCCTAATGACGAATACCGAATGAATGACCAATGTCTCAATGAATCAGTGTTCAACTTTATCATTATTCTTACATTTTATAATTATGGAGGCAAAAATCAGATTTAATTCTCTGGCTTCATTTAAATGTCTCGCCGCCTCTTCTTTTAAAGTATCAACAGCCTTGATAACCATTCTGAGCCAATGCTTACTTTCACGAGATTCTTTCTTACATATAAAAATCTTGTTTACAAAATCCTTCTTTGAACATGCGTCATCAGCTTCGCAATAATTAGCGCCTACGCTTGTTGCCGATTTTATCAACTGAGTAATCAGAGGAACGGTTATGTAGCTTTGTGGAATCTTTTTGGCAAATTCGATAATCTCCTCTCCAAATTTTGCAGTTCTTTCTTCTAAGTCGTACTTGTACATTTGGTCATTTTAGCATCTTCGACATTCTTTCGTCATTCGGATTTCGTCATTAGTCATTAATCGGGTATATTATAAGTAACTATGCAGTCCTTTAAATAAATAGTTTACACCAAAAAAGGTAAAAAGCACGCAAAAAAATCCGATCAGGTTTAAAAGCGCGGATTTTCTGCCCTGCCAGTTTTTGGTTAAACGCAGGTGCAGATAGAGCGCGTAAATCAGCCAGGTGGTTAAGGCGAAGGTTTCTTTGGGGTCCCAGCTCCAGTAGTTTCCCCAGGCCTTTTTGGCCCAGACCGCGCCCGTAGTCAGCCCCAGGGTCAAGAAGGGAAAGGCGAAAAGAACCAGTTTGTAGCTTAAGGAATCCAATCTATCCGCTGTCGAGGCGCTTTTTTTTGGAGAGAAAAGTAAATACATTGAGCTGGAAATAAAAGAAAGCAACAAGGCGCCGTAACTCAAGCAGTAACTGCTTACATGGATGACCAACCAGTTGCTTTTTAGGGCCGGCAGAAGCGGCTTTACGGATTGGTCTAAGGTAGAGGCATAGGCTAAGCCGATAGCCGCCAGCAGGCTGAGGGGAATTTTTAAAAATTCCAATTGATAGGCCTTCTTCAGGATAAAGTAAACCAGGGCCACTGCCCAGAGAGAAAATACCAGCGCTTCATACATTCCGACTGCCGGAAAATGGCCGGACTTTTGCCAGCGGATGATAATATATAAAGTATGAGAAGTAAAACCAATCAATAGTAAAAGAGCCGCGAATTTAGCGAAGAACTTTTTTCTAAAAATATTTTGAATAAAATAAAATATTCCGGCCAAAAGGTATCCCGCCAAAGCCAGATTAAAAAATGTTGAATTCATTTTTCCTCCTGAAGCAGACCTTGCGATATCGTTGCCTTGCCTGCTTTAGCAGGCGGCAACCGCTACAAATTATTGTATAAAAGTATACTAAATTAAGGTAACTGCTTGCCAGGTGTATTTTTCATAAAACTTTTGGTAGCATCACCCTGTTTTTTCTTATCACAATAGCAATCGCCCCCAGGTTAAGGAGAATAAAGCCGGCGTAAACCAAGGGTATTCCCGGGTCGTTGGTTACTTTTAATTCCACCCAGTTAAGATACCGGCCTTCATAGTTTTCCAGATAAAAGGTATAGCCTTTAAAGCTGAAGGGTTGGTTAATTTTAATGGTTTTGACGG
>CAKKRH010000023.1:79683-83635 GCA_919902675.1 Omnitrophica bacterium GWA2_41_15 | reverse complement strand
TCTGCGCTGATGGGACAACCTTAACTAAGTATATCTGGGAGTATCTGGGGAATGCGATACCGGTTGAGATATATGGCGGTGGGACTAATACCCCCCCGGTATTAGCCGCGATCGGCGCTAAGTCCATCGCTGAAAGTTCCGTCCTTACCTTTACCTTAAGCGCCAGCGATGTCGATGGCGATGCCCTTAGTTATTCCGCCACGGACCTTCCTTCAGGGGCAACCTTAAGCAGTTCTACCGGAGTGTTTTCCTGGACCCCGGACTATTCTCAGTCCGGAAGCTATGCCGTAACCTTTAGCGTAAATGATGGAACCGGTGCGGGAGGGACCGATTCTGAGACTATTGCCATCACCGTGAACAATGTCAACCGAGCCCCGGTGCTGGCGGTAATCGGCAATAAATCTGTGGATGAGAACGCGGTCCTTGCCTTTACATTGAACGCCAGTGATGAGGATAGCGATACCCTTAGCTATTCCGCCGTAGACCTTCCTTTAGGGGCAGTTTTTAATAATACTACCGGCGCTTTCTCCTGGACTCCGGATAATTCCCAAGTCGGAAACCACAGCGCAACCTTTTACGTAAACGATGGAAATGTGAGCGATGGTTCTGACTCTGAGACTATTATCATTACCGTGAATAATATCAACCGGGCCCCGGTATTAGAGGCAATCGGCAATAAATCCGTAGATGAGAATATAAACCTTGCCTTCACCCTGAGCGCTGCTGACTTAGATGGCGACACCTTAACTTATTTCGCGACAGGTCTTCCTTCCGGAGCAACCCTAAATAGCTCCAGCGGTGCTTTTAAGTGGACGCCTAACTACTTCCAGGCGGGAAACTACAGCGCGGTGCGTTTTCAGGTCACTGACGGAAGCCTGAGCGCGAGTGAAGATATTACCATTACCGTAACCAATGTCAATCGAGCTCCGGTTCTAAATTCAATCGGTAATAAATCCGTAGCTAAGAAATCTAAGCTTACCTTTAAGGTTACCGCTTCAGATAAAGACGGTGACGCCTTAACCTACTCCGCCAGTAATTTACCTTTCGGCGCGGCCTTTAATACTACGACACGCGTATTTAGATGGATTCCTACCAAAAGACAGGTAGGAAATAATACCGTCATCTTTAAGGTTACTGACATTAATAACGCTTCGGATTCAGAGACCATTAGGATCCGTTGCAAGTAAATATGCTTAAGCCGGCCTGATGTTGAAAAAATAAATACTTATAGCGTGTCGGTGCGGGTTCTTTCCGAATAAAAGCATAATATTTAACTCGATTTCTCCAAAAATACGTCTTAGAAAATATTTTTCCCTTTATTTGATTAATAGAGAGCGGTGAATTGTCCGAGATGCTTAACCGGATTGCCGCGACGTATGAAAGCGAAGTGAACAGGAGCGTAAAGACAATGGTTTCTCTTACCGAACCGGTGCTTATTCTTCTCATCGGCGGCATTCTGGTAGTGATGGTTTTTTCAGTTCTCTTGCCCATATTCAACATAGATATGTTCGCCAGATAAATCTGTTCAAGCGCTAAAAGTTAGAGTTTTAAAAATTAAATTCAACTCTGAATTAGCGTTTAATTTTAACGCGTCGCGATAGAATAACCGTATCTGAAGCATAGAGTTATGGTAAGACTAAAATCTTAACGCGAGTTTTTAGCCTAAACTAATTATTTATTTGTCTTGACAAAAACTAATTTTGATGATATAAAAAAACACTTTTATAGTAGGCGCGCAATAAAGGCCAGAAAGTTTTTTTGACGGTTTTATCGCGCAAACCCAGGGAAAAATAACAGCAGTAGTAATAAAGAAATAAATGCTGTTTTCGATAATTTAAATTATATATTTGGAGGAATTTAATGAAACTACTCGCGATAATTATCAGTTTTTGGTCATTTATTTTAAGCTCTTCTTCAGCTTTCGCGGCTGATTATTATGTTGATGACGCGCAAGCCAATAATGGAGGAGACGGACTTTCCTGGGCAACAGCAAAAAAACACATCAACGCCGGAGTTAGCGCAATGAGCGGCGGAGATACTCTTTACATCAGGGATGGGGTCTACACCGGAGATTCAAACCGGATACGCAATGTCCCTAGCGGCAGTGCTGGTAATTATACTAGAATTTACGCTGAAAACGACTGGGGGGTAACCATAAGCAATCCGACTGATTTCCCGGCTTATTTAAATAACAGCTCTTATATTGAGGTGAGAGGAGTAAAATTTAAAGACTATACAAGTTTAAAAGTTTATGTTAATAGTTCAAACCACATCAAGATAATTAGATGTTCATCCGATGATAATGGAGGAAGTTCCGCCGGTTTCCTGGCCTCTAACAGCAGTTACGTCTTATTTGAGGAGTGCTACAAATACGGGGCCTCCCGCTACGCCTTCCAGGTTTCCGCCGGTGGGGGAAGTTCTTCGTATATCATCTTCCGGCGCTGCGTGGTCAGGTGGGATTACTCGGATACCATCGAGCCCCAGGCCTGTTTCGCCAATTACGACCAAAGCTATGTTTATTTTCAAAATTGCATTGCTATTGACGGCTTGGATATCCGCTCCCAAGAGGTTACTTACGATGGCACAAAAGGCTTCTTCACCCCTAACGGGGCCAACCAAACTCATTTCCAGGGCTGTATAGCCTTAAACCTGGAAGGGGCCGGATACTGGATTGAGGATTCCCCGGTAGTCAATGTTACCCTGACCAACAGCGTAGCCTGGGATTGCAAGAACCACGCCAACACCGCAACCGACGGTTATCCTCCCCGCAGCTTCTATTCCCGCCCCGGCAGCGGACCGCTGACTCTAAACCACTGTGTCTTCGGGCAGTCAAACTGGACCTCCCGGGTGGTGGACTCCGATCTAGGCGCGGGGGACACCCTAAAAAACAGCATTATCGCCAACTTCAGCGCGATGACTGACTACGCCGAAGACGGCTTTGATACCTCGATTTATAATGATTATTACGGTAATAGCGGAGGAAGGAACCGAAACGGAGGCCTGGGAGCCAACTCTTTAACCACTAACCCCTTTACTAATTCCCTCAAATACTTAACCCGGATTGAATCCGGCTCAGACCTCTCCGGACAAGCCGATGACGGCGGGGATATTGGAGCCACTATCCTCAAGAAAATAGGGGTCTCAGGCGCCTTATACGGTGAGGCAGGCTGGGATACAGTAACCTCGGACAATCTCTGGCCTTTTCCCAATGAAGACATCCTGCGCGCGGATATGAAGGCCTGGTCTAAAGCAGCCGGCTCAGCCTATGCCGGAAGCCCGGCAATGAGCGGAGACCGCGGCTTCTGCGCTGACGGGACAACCTTAACTAAGTATATCTGGGAGTATCTAGGGAATGTTATGCCGGTTGAGATATATAACGCCCCGGTGCTTGATGTAATCGGCAACAAGTCCGTGGATGAGAACGTAAACCTTGATTTTACCATTAGCGCCACCGATGTTAACGGCGATACCTTGACTTATTCGGCTTCCGGGTTACCCGCGGGAGCCTCTTTTAATACCGCTTCCCGCAGATTTTCCTGGACTCCTGATTATTCCCAGGCCGGAAGTTATGATGTAACCTTTAGCGCAAATGACGGAACCGGTGATGGAGGGACTGATTCCGAGACCATCACCATCACCGTAAACAATGTCAATCGGGCCCCGGTGCTTGCGGCAATTGGTAACAAGTTGGTGGATGAGAATGTAAATCTTGCCTTTACCTTGAGCGCCAGTGATGAGGATGGCGATAGCCTGAGCTATTCCGCCGTAGACCTTCCTTCAGGGGCAGCCTTTAATAATACTACCGGAGCTTTCTCCTGGACTCCGGATAATTCCCAAGTCGGAAACCACAGCGTAACCTTTTACGTAAACGATGGAAATGTGAGTGATAGTTCTGATTCTGAGACTATTACCGTTACCGTAAACAGGATTAACCGGGCCCCGGTATTGGCGG
>CAKKRH010000023.1:0-79583 GCA_919902675.1 Omnitrophica bacterium GWA2_41_15 | reverse complement strand
CAATCGGCAACAAAGCCGTGGATGAGAACGCGGCCCTTGCCTTTACCTTGAGCGCTACCGATGCCGATGGCGATACCCTTAGTTATTCCGCTACAGACCTTTCTTCCGGGGCAACCTTAAACAGTTCTACCGGCGAGTTTTCCTGGACCCCGGACTACTCCCAGGCCGGAAGCTATAGCGTAACCTTCAGCGCGAACGACGGAAATGGAGGGATTGATTCCGAGTCTATCAATATCGCAGTCAATAACGTCAACCGGGCCCCGGTATTGGCGGCAATCGGCAACAAAGCCGTGGATGAGAACGCGGCCCTTGCCTTTACCTTGAGCGCCAGTGATGATGATAGCGATGCCCTTAGCTATTCCGCCATAGATCTTCCTTCAGGGGCAGCCTTTAATAATACTACCGGAGCTTTCTCCTGGACGCCTACAAGTTCTCAAGCAGGCAGATACGATGTTACATTTAATGTTAACGACGGAAACGGAGGGAATGATTCTGAGACCATTACGATTACCGTAATTGACGTGGTGACCAATGTTAATCAGGCCCCGGTATTGGAAGGAATCGGTAAGAAGGCAGTAACTGAGAATTATGAGCTCACCTTTACGGTCAGCGCTACGGATAAAGACGGCGACCCATTGATTTATTCCGCCGATAATTTACCGTCCGGAGCGTCTTTTAACGCAGGGACAAGGGTGTTTTCCTGGACCCCAGACTATTCTCAGGCCGGAATTTATTCCGCGGTGCGTTTTACGGTAACGGACGGGAATTTAACCGACAGTGAAGATATCACCATTACCGTTAAAAATAATAACCGGCCTCCGGTTTTAGGTTCGATAGGCAATAGATCCGTGGCTGAGAATTCCAAGCTCACTTTTACCTTAAGCTCAAGCGACCCGGATGGTGATAAACTGATCTATTCCGATTCAGACCTGCCTTCCGGGGCGGTGTTTAATAGAAGCACGGGTATTTTTTCCTGGACCCCGAAATATACACAATCAGGGGATTATTCGGGAGCGCGGTTTAAAGTCTATGACGGAAACCTGGCTGACAGCGAAGATATAATTATCACCGTAACTAATGTCAACCAGGCCCCTGTACTGGCGGCGATCGGTAAGAAAACCGCAAAGGTAAATCTCGCGCTTACCTTTACTGTGAGTGCTTCGGATAAAGACGGCGACGCCCTAAGCTATTCCGCCAGTGATTTACCATCCGGCGCGGCTTTCAATAGCACAACACGGGTATTTAGCTGGACCCCTGCCAGTGGTCAGGCAGGAAACTATGCCGTCATTTTCACCGTTACAGATACTGGTAGCGTTTCCGATTCTGAGACTGTTACTATTAGTTGTAAATAAGGGTACACAGCGCAGTTCCACCTCGAAAAAGGCGATGAATTCTCAGGAGCGTTATCAGCGGGCTATTTATGAATCCGTCCAATGCCGGTAATTCAATGTTTTGAAAACCTCCCCAAGAATAATCTTTCCTCATTCTATTCTAATCGATCAAACACCGCGGTTTATTCTACAATAGTAATTCCCGGTTTTCTGAAATATTTATTTTTTTTCAATGAATAAGTATAATTTAGTTCCATTAATCAGCTTTACTTTTCTTATGTTTGGCGGGCTTTATGTCCTCAAAAAGGGCCATCGCCGGGTCTTTAATTGGCTTTTCGCGCTGGCCATATTTTTCCTGGCAGCAATGGAATTTGGTAATTTTATGGTCTTGGCGTCAGATTCCAGCGCCAAGGCATTGTTCTGGCAGAGATGGGTATTTGTCAGCGCCGCCTTCCTGCCTCTTAGCTGGCTTATGTTTAGCCTGATATTCTCCAGAGAGAATTATCGGATATTATTGAAAAAATGGCTTTGGTATTTAGCTTTAATTTTGTTTGTCTCGTTAGGGTTTTTATTTTTCCTCCCGCGCAAATCTTTGCTTGTGCCGGCAGAGGGGCAGTTTAGCTTCATCCTGGGTCCTGTCGGCCGCTGGTTCCTGAATTTTTTCTTATTGAATTTAGTATTCACCCTTTTAAACTTTGAAAATACTCTTCGTTTTTCCTTCGGAAAACAGCGCGGCAAGATTAAGTGGATGATTCGTGGATTCTCTATTTATCTTTGGTCTTATGTTGTTTTAAGCAGCCTGGCCCTGCTTTTTTCTTATATTGACGCGCGCTTTACCATTTTAGGCTCTCTGGGTGTAATCAGCGGGGTTTTCTTCTGTGCCTATTCCGTTTGCAGATACGGTCTGGTGGATGTGGATGTTTATATCGGCAGGCAGGCAGTGTATGCCTCGGCAACCATTACTATTGTCGGCTCCTATTTGTTATTGGTTGGACTGGTAACCAAGATTGCAATGTTTTGGGGGCTGAATTTAAGGTCATTCCTGTCTTTTTTATTCGCTTTTTTTGTGTTCTTTATATTTATCGGTCTGGTTTTTTCCGGGGGGCTTAAGGAGAGAGTGCGGGTATTTATCGACAGGACCATTTATAAAGGCAAGTATGATTACCGAAGGGAATGGGCCCAGATAAGCCGTAAAATAAGCGCTGAATTCGAACTGGATGGGGTACTCTCCGCGGTTATTCAGGTTGCGGCTGAAGATGTAAATCTGAATCAGGTTAATATCTTGCTTTTGAATAAAGAGCGGGGATATTTTTACTCGGCTATGTCTAAGGCCGCTGCGGCGGGCGCGGTTTATAAGAATGTAAAGTTCAAAGAGAACAGTGAATTCACGGATTGGCTGTTACGCTACGCGGACCCGCTGGCTATAAGGATGTTTGCCCAAAGGCCGGATACCGCCAAAATTTTTGAAAACGAGAAAGAAAATTTCAAGGATTTGGGAGCCCAGGTAATAGTGCCGCTGGTGGCAAAGCAGCGTTTAGTGGGGATGCTCTGCGCGGGAGAGAAGTCTTCGGGAGAGCCTTTTACCGGAGAAGACTTAGAGCTATTAAAGAGAATTTCCGAGCAGGCGGGAACTGCTATTTTAAATGCCCAATTAACGGAAGAGCTGTTGGTTTCCAAGGAAATGGAGTCGTTTTATAAAATGTCTTCCTTTTTGATGCATGACCTGAAGAATTTTTCTTCTGTGCTCTCTATGGTGGTCCACAACGCCCGGGACAATTTTGATAAGCCGGAATTCCGTCAAGATGCCTTAACCACCATATCCAATACCGTCCTAAGAATGAATGGCCTTATGCAGCGGTTGTCTGTTTTGCCTAAGGAGCTCGAGCTTAAATTCAGCTTAACCGATTTAAATCATATTATGTCTCAAGTGCTGGTCAAGTCCCGGGCCGAAGACTTTCCTGGGATACGGTTGGTTGAAGAGCTTAACCCTATCCCTAAGATAATGGCGGACAGTGAATATATCGAGAAGGTGTTTCTGAATCTCATTCTTAATGCCATAGAGGCGATGCCAAAGGGAGGGGAAATAAAGATATATTCTGGCGCCGATGATAAATTTGTGGAGCTCAGCTTAGGAGATACCGGATGCGGTATGCCTCTTGAGTTTATAGATAAACACCTGTTCAAGCCTTTTCAAAGCACCAAAAATAAAGGTCTAGGGATAGGGTTATTCCAGTGTAAGACGATCATCGAGGCGCATAAAGGTAAGATAGATGTTCAGTCAAAACCGGGCGAGGGGACGACTTTTACTCTAAGATTTCCGGTCAACCGGGATAGGTGATGGAAAAAGATAAGATATTGATTGTTGATGATGAAGACGAAATAAGGAGGCAGCTAAGGTGGGCCCTCTCCGGAGATTATGAGGTTATCGAGGCCTCCGGTAAAGCCAAGGCTATAGATTTAATCCGGGAGAAAAAACCCCAGCTATTAACCTTGGATATCTGTTTAGACGCCTCTTTAGCCGATACCCAGGAAGGGATGAATATATTGGTAGAGGCGCTCAATATTGACCCTAAATTGAAGGTAATAATGATTACCGGGAATAATAACCGGGAGCTTGCCTTGAGGGCGATTAAGCTGGGGGCCTATGATTATTATGAGAAGCCTATTAACCTGGAGGAGATAAAGGTAATTCTTAAACGGGCCCTTTGCATCCAGAAATTGGAACGGGAAAATGAAAGGCTGACACAGGAATTAGGAGAGAGGCATAAGTTTGAAAACATCATCGGTTCCTGCCCCGGGATGCGGGATGTGTTTAATATTATCAGAAGGGTATCGCCTACCGATGTTACCGTACTGATTAACGGTGAAAGCGGCACCGGTAAGGAGTTGGCGGCCAGGGCGGTCCATTATTGCAGTCCGCGCAAGGACGAGCCGCTGGGGGTGATAAATTGCGGCGCGATACCGGAAAATCTTCTGGAGAGCGAGCTTTTTGGCCATGAAAGAGGTTCTTTCACTGATGCCTATACCAAAAAGATAGGTAAATTAGAGATGGCTAATAAGGGAACAGTTTTTCTGGATGAAATAGGCGAGATGAGCTTGGGCCTGCAGGTCAAGATGCTTAGATTTCTACAGGAAAGGACGATAGAGAGGGTGGGGTCCAGCGAGCATATAGTATTGGATGTGAGGATTGTTGCCGCCACCAACAGCGATTTAAAAAAGAAGATTCTGGAGGGAACCTTCAGGGAGGACTTGTATTATCGTTTAAGCGTGGTTACTATTTTATTGCCGCCCCTAAGAGAGCGAGAAGAGGATATCCTGCTTTTGGCCGAGTATTACCTGAACAGGTTTGCCCAGGAAAATAATAAACCGGTAAGGGGCTTTAACCGGGAGGCCGCGAAAGCAATGAGTGAATATTCCTGGCCGGGCAATATCCGGGAATTGGAAAATAAGATTAAAAGAGCGGTAATCCTGGCTAATCATTCTCAGATTGTCCCTGAGGATTTAGGCTTAAGGCTCAATAAAGAAAATCAAATAAAGTCTTTGAAAAAAGCCAGAGAAGAATTGGATATCAAGTTCATTCAAGAGGCCTTAGTCAAAAGCAAGGGAAGTGTTAGCGAGGCGGCCAAAGAGATTGGCATTAGCCGGGTTTCCTTTTACGACTTGATTCGGAAATATAAAATAGCTGTTGAAAAAACTTACAGTTTATAACCTAATTATCTTCAGTTAGTTAGATAGTTATATTCCCACCACTTAGATTATCCCCGTAGGAAATCCTAACACTCTTTATCAGTCATCCGATTCAACTCCTCAATTAAAGAAGTCGGACTTAATTTATTTAATTTCTGTAACCTAATATATTGTAGTATGTTACTGAGTGGCAAGTAAGATTATTTTGAAAAATACCCTTATTGGCATAACAGTTGCTAGTTATACTTATAGTAAAAAAGAAGTAAAATTTTAGAAGAAAGGAGGAAAGAATAATGAGAAATAAAAAATTAGGATTGATTTTAGGAGCAGCGCTTATAGGATTAACGCTGGCTACAGCAAGGGCTGACGCAGCCTTGTTGAATATAGATATACTACTGCCGGACATACTTTCAAATTCCACAGGAGTATACAATTATGATGCCGCTACAGACCTATTTAGCAGCACCGCTACGCCTTTAACCATCACCTTTACCGGATTACCCGGAAGTCATTTATCCATTATCGGACCCAAGAGTTACAGCGTTGGTTTTTATGTTAACTCCTCAGGGAATTTCGTTAGTGGAATCGCCGGGGATGATTTAGTTATTAGCGGTAATATTGATGTTGACGGTGATAGCGTGATAGATTATTCCGGAGATTTAATCAGAGGAGAAGTTACCAGATTTGGTTGGTTGGATACTGGAACCCAATTTGATTTGTTTAACTATACCTTTGATTTTACCGGAGGGGCCTTGAGTTCATATTACGCTCCTTATAGTTATAAGGGCGGAGATAGCATGAGCAGCGAGCATAGCAGCTTCACCGGAAGCTTTGCTACGAATTTCTCAGGGACCAAGGTTAAGCATGATACCGCTCCTATCCCAGAGCCAAGCAGCTTGCTTTTATTAGGCAGCGGATTATTGAGCGCGGCCTTGTTAAGAGTGAGGAGAAAGAAATAGTTTGGTGTGTGGTTTAGGGTGAAATAGCTTGTTTGACGGGAGGAGGAGCAAGGGCAGCCTTAGCTCCTCCTCCTGATTAAATATAGCAAAAAGGAATTAGAAAATGAAAAAATACCTAGGAATTATGCTCTTCATTTTAGCCACTTTTTGTGGCATAGTAAAGCCGGCAGAGGCTGTCCCGGCACTGCAGTTATATGTAGAAGGGGCCGTTTTTGATATCCTGACTGAAACTTGGGTTTCCTCGTCTCTTACCGATTTTGACCTGCAGGTGATTGGCGCGAATAATGTTATTGAGGATGTCTATTTAGCTATCGCGGTTCCTACCGGAGAAACCGGCACGATTACGGTCAATTCAACCGCCATCGGGTCATTTACCTATGGGACCCCTATTACCGGCGACGGTAGTTCTTTGCCATCTCACGGCATATACCCCGCGGATTTCGCGACATATTTTATGGGTGATTTCGGTTTAGTACAGACAGTCTATAATATGCAGCCTGGTGAGACCGGTAGTGCCATGGGTGAGATAAAGACAGTGAGTATCTCAATTTCCGGTTATTCCTGGGCCCATTTTGACGCCTATGACCATATTTTATCTAAAAGTAAAATTAAATACGTCTTTGCCCCGTTTTCTCATGATGCCGAAACCGGCAACCCTGGCAACCCTATTCCCGAACCCGGCAGCTTATTTCTCTTAGCTTCTGGGCTGTTTGGTTTGAAGGTGTTTAGCCGCGGTAGAAAAAAAGCAGTTAAGGCTTAAGCCGGCATCTTTAGTTGTTTGTTCTTAGCTTATATTAAAGCAAAAGGGACGGTTTCCAGAAACTGTCCCTTTTTGTTTATAAATATAGACAGTCTGTTAACTAACTCGACAAGGAAAGCAAGTCATAACACTTTGTAATAATTAGTCTTATAATTTATCTTTTTCTGAGAGGGCGCACGGTTGAATTGGATAGACATTTTCTTGCGGCTAAGAGAATATATAAAAGATTACGCGCGGATGCAAGGTAGATAAATATATTTAAGTATTAGCATAACATTCTGTAAAATAAAAGGTTGCGTTAAGAATAAAAACTTTTTTATTCTTATGATAAAGCAGAAAGATGGCATAGAACTTGCTCATTTAAATCTCTATGGAACAAACAAGGATGAAAGAACTTTACAACCTATTATATGCCTGGAGAGGTTATCTCCGGAATAATATTTATTCTAAGCGCCGATTGCGCCGAATAAAGAAGGCAGGGCCTAGTAAATTTCCGATTGCGGCAGTGCTTATCTTTATTATAATAATGAGCGTATCTTGGCTAATTAGCAATAAGCTTTATGCCATAGAAAAACTCTCTTTAGTTGAAGTTAATTGGCTGGTTAACCTGAGCGGACTTTTTCCCTGGGCAATAAGTTGCAGTTTCATGAGCGTTTTTGTTCATTTTTTGCGCAAGAAGTTTATTACCTTTAAGCGGGCCTTAGACCTTGTGGTTGCTAGTATAGGTTTGATTATACTTTCTCCTTTATTTCTTATAGTTTCCGTATTGATTAAAATAGATTCCCCAGGACCGGCCTTTTTTAATAAGCAAAGACGAGCCGGCAAGGATGGGAAAATATTCCTGATTTGGAAGTTCAGGACTATGCGCTTGGATGCCGAGGTGGGTACAGGCCCGGTTTGGGCCGGAGAGGACGACCCCAGGATAACCAGATTAGGCCGGTTTTTAAGAAAATCCCATATTGACGAGATCCCTCAGCTGATCAATGTCTTTAAAGGGGAAATGAGCCTGGTCGGACCGCGCCCGGAGCGTCCGGAAATGATAAAAGAGATTAATAGCCGTATCCCTAATTTTAATCAGCGGCTAAAAATAAAGCCGGGGATAACCGGCCTGGCCCAGGTGCGCTATAACTATGGAGCATCATTTAAAGACGCGGCCAGGAAATTAGAATACGATATATTGTATATTAAAAAGATGTGCTGGTTGCTTGATTTTAGGATAATATACTGGACTGTAGGCCGGGCACTGACCGGAGAAGGGGCCAGATAGCTTAGTTTCTTAGCCTTTCGGCTTTCTGGTAGACAGTAAAACATTATGCAATCAGCGATAAAGACTTGGAAGGAAACCATAAGGGTATTTGGGCAAAACCGCGGCATATTACTGCCTTTTATTCTTGTCGGCTTAGTAGACGTATTCCTGCTTTTAATAATTTACCTGGCCCCTCAGCCGCCCTTATCCGCTCTCCTGGGGCCGCCGATTAAAGTCTTCTGGGGAGAGCGTTTCTTGCACTATCCCTTAAATCTCTTCTTAATCCCGCGATTATTCGATATTGCCCATATAATTTCTACCGCTTTGATTGGGGTCTTGATGACCGGAGCGGCCGTGAAGATGCTCGAAGAAGCCCATGGCGGGCTAAGGCCGGGTTTAGGCCGGGGCATAGCTAAATCTTTACGGGTATATCTGAAATTACTGGTAATATGGTTGGTGATGTTTGGCTTGGTGAGCGCGGTCTTTAAGATATTACCTGTTATCTTTCATTTTAAGCAGCGCGCCGCTTCATTTATGGTATTAGGGGCTGGTTTTTTGATTAGTACTCTAATTCAAGCGCTTTTCATATATGCCATACCGGCGGTAATTATCGAGGAAAGGAAAATATTTCCAGCAATTAAAAGGAGCGTGTCTTTTTGCCTGGGCGCCTTACTGCCGACTTTAGTCCTGGTGGCCTTGCCCACGATTATCTATATCCCAATGTTGATTTTAAAAAGTAAACTGTCTTTCTTAATGAGCAAGATTTTTCCCGAAGCGGTATTGATCTTTATAGTCTCGGGTATTGTTATTTCGGTAATTATAGATTGCCTGGTTACCAGTTCAACCACAATACTATTTTTAAACAAAAAGGAAGGCGAATGAAAAAAAGCCATACGCTATGCGCCATGCGTTATATGCTGTCTTTTTTTGTTCTTGCGGCATCGTTGTCCGGATGCGGGAGCCAATATTCGGCGGAGAGGCTTTATTGGCAGGCCAATCAGGCGGCTAAGGATATTGCCAAAGGCCAGCCTTTAGACAAGCTTAATGATCAGGACTATGAAAAGATAATTTTCGGCTACCGCAGGCTGACGGAAAGATTTCCCTTAGAATCCATATCCGCTCAATCCCAATTTATCGTTACTCAGGTCTATGTTTTGCGAAAGCAATACCGCGAAGCCGAGGAAGAGATGGTTAAGGTAATCCAGAATTTTTCCAACAACACGGAATTGGCCTCTCAGGCTCAATTTATGATTGGCAGTATTTACGAACGCCAGGGCAAACAGAAAAAGGCTGTTCAGGAATATGATAAAATCAGCGATCTTTACCCTTTAAGCCGGATCGGGCTTAAGATGCCGGTGTATATCGCCGAATATTATCAGCGCGATAAAAACGAGCTTGAGGCGGCAAAAGCTTATGAAAAGGCGATAAAATACTACAAGGGCCTGGTTAAGGAGTATTCCGGAACTAGCTTTGCCGCGGTCTTGAAGGATTATTTGGCCTTAGCTTATGTGAGCCAGGGGAGTTGGGATAAGGCGGTAGACATCTGGCAGAGAATAGTTGATGAAAACCCTCAAGACCAGGTGGGCGAGGGTCTGCTGTTTACCCTGGGGGAAACATATTTAAGGCAGATAAAGGACCTCCAGAAGGCTATAGACACTTACGAGGATTTTGTAAGCAAGAACCCTAACAGCAAGATAATCAAGCACGCTAAGTTTCAGATTGGCCGGCTCTATCTCATTAAGGGGGATTTTTCCGGAGCAATAAAGATTTTTAATGAAATAATAAAGAACTACCCTAAGGAAACTAAACTCTGCACCGATGCCAAGCTGGCTATTGCCGCCTGTTATGAAAAGCAGGGCGACTGGGAAGGGGTAATGCGGGTTTATGCCGAGATAAAAGCCGCCTACCCGGATACCTCCGCGGCTTTGTCCATACCGCTGTTTATTGCCCAGCATTACCAGAAAGAGAATCGGCCCGCTGAGGCTGAAAGCGCTTTTAAGGAAGCGATTTTAGGATACGAAAAGATAATCAAGCGGGATCCTCACGGTTCGCTTGCGCCTCAGGCCTGGGATTTAATCAGCCTGGGTTATTTGAGCCAACAAAAATGGGATAAGGCCGTTGATTCTCTGCAGGTATTAACCGAGGCTTATCCCGAAGATATCAGGGCTCCTAAAGCTATGTTTACCATGGCGATTATTTATCGCAGGCAGCTGCGCGATACAAGGAAGGCAAAAGAAACATTCGAAAGGTTTATCCAGCAGTATCCTGGACATGAATTAGCCGGTTTGGCTAAGTCTGAGATTGAATCTTTGCAGGGTAGCCCTGCCTCTTCCTAAACCCCTCAAAAGTTGTTTTATAAAACCGCCGCCATAATCAGTTTACTAACAGTCATCTACGCGCCTACCTTCATAAGCCTGGGGCGCAAATATCTGGCCGCGGATTCGTATTATTCCCATGGATTTTTGGTGCCCCTGGTCAGCGCTTACCTTATCTGGACTAAGAGAAAGAGAATTAAGGCTCTTTTGCCGGCAGCTCAACCCTCCAAGTTTGGGCTGATTTTATTGGCCTCAGGATTGTTCCTGCATATAATAAGCGCGGCTCTACGGTTAAACTTCGGCTCTTATTTTTCATTGCCGCTTGTTTTGGCGGGATTAGGGCTTTATCTTTGTGGAAAAGCTGTTTTTCCCCTCTTGTTTTTCCCTCTGGCTTTCCTGATTTTTATGATTCCTCTGCCCAATGTCATAATCATCGCTATCAGTTTTAAAATGAAGATGCTGGCCGCCCAGATGGCCTCCGGGATAGTGAGTCTGGCCGGAATACCCATCACTAGGGATGGCTCAACGATTTATTTACCTGCCGGTTCTTTGGTTGTTGGTGACCCTTGCAGCGGATTAAAATCGCTAATTTCGCTTTTGGCTCTGGGTGTGGTCTTTACCCAATTCACAAATGCCTCGAGGCTCAAAAAAAGAATTCTTTGCCTATCGGCAATCCCCATTGCTATGATTTCCAATGTGTTGAGAATAATTATGCTTATTCTGGTCGCCTATATTTATGGAGAAAAGGCGGCTTTAGGTTTTTTCCATGATTTTACCGGAATGCTGGTATTTGTTTTTGCCTTTATCGGGCTTGTAGGCGCGGCGAGGTTGTTAAAATGTCAAATAATAAAACCGGATTAACCGTAATCAGCCTTTTGGTTTTAACTTTGCTGGGATTAATTTATCTCTGGCAGTTAAAAAATATAGCGCCATCTCAGGTTAGGTTAGAGAATATTCCTATGGAGCTGGGGGGTTGGAAGGGTAAGGACCTGCCGATCACCAAAAGGGTATATAAAATATTAGAAACAGAGGATGTCCTTATGCGCGAATATACCAACCCTCAAGGTGAGAAAGTGAGCCTGGCAATTGTTTATTCCGGAGCCAGCCGGGCCGCTTTTCACCCTCCGGAGATATGTTATCTGGGCGATGGCCGGGAACTGCTATTTAAGAATCAGGAAACAGTGGAAACTAGCGGATCGCTTGGAAGCCAGGGCCTGCGGACAAACAAGCTTTTGATGAAAGATAAATACGGCCAGGAGATTGCCTGGTATTGGTTTACCGCGGGAAATAAGGTTACGGAAAACTATTACCTTCAGCAGTGTTATTTTACCTGGAATGAGCTAAGCCGTAATTCCGCCGGCGGCGGGAGCCTGATTCGTGTTTCCGCGCGAACAGCCGGTGACGACCTTTCGCAGGCCGATGCCTCGGGAAAAGACTTTATCAAGCAGTTGGCGCCTTTATTGGCAGAATATATCATTCCCGGCAAGAAAATCCCTGCTTGATCCCTGCTTGATCTTAACCGGCCTTGACATGGCCTGAATAGTATGGTATACTTTTAAATATTTAAGATAAAATTTGCTGAGCTAATAAGTAAATTCTAGCATACCAGAGGCCGGGGCGGTTCAAGAATGTAACCATTCCGGCCTCGCCTCGCAATGCTGGCCATCTAGCCTATCACCCTAATGACAATTAAAATGGTTAATCAGGTCAAAAACATTATTCCCGAAGCCAATATGAAAGATTTCTTGAAATTAACCCTGAAGAATTGTATGCATCTTTTGAAATCAAAAGGAGGGTCGGTTTTTCTATTTGATAACGAGAAACAGGATTTAGCGCTCAAGATATACCGCAGTTCCAGCAGTCGGCGCTTAAGCGGGATAAGGGAAAGATTAGGACAGGGTGTTTCTGGAGTGGTTGCCTCTAAGAGGGAGCCAATCCTGGTGAGAGATATCAGGATTGATCCTCGTTTTAGGAATATGAAAAGGTTCAGCCATTATCGGACAAATTCATTTCTTTCCGTGCCTTTAGTGGCGGCGGATAAGCTCATCGGTGTTATTAATATCAGCGAGAGGATTTCAGGGAAGCCCTTTACTTCAAAAGACCTACAGATTCTTTTCCTTATTTCTAATTATATCGCGGTAGCGATACACAAGAACCAACTCTATGAAAAAACCAGGGAACTTAACCAGGCATTAAGCGCGGCTAAAGACGTTGAAGACAGTGAGCTGGATCAGCTGAAAAAATTCGCCTCTATCGGTAAACTCGTTGCCGGGATTGCCCATGAGTTAAACAACCCACTTGATGGAGTTATGAGGTATGTTAACATTTCACTGGGCCACCTGAATGAAGACGGTATTGTCCGCGAATACCTGCTCAACGCCAAGAAAGGGTTGAGCCGGATTGCCGGAACCATAAGGTCTCTTTTGGATTTCGCGCAGGTGTATTCCCCGGTATTCAACAGGCCAATTGACATAAATAAGACGATTGAAGACTCTCTTCTTATGACCAGCCATCATATCCTGATTAATAATATTAAAGTGGTTAAACAGCTCAACCCGCGCTTACCCGCGGCCTGCGACAACGGATTAAAATTAGTATTTATTAATATTATAAAGAATGCCTGCGATGCTATCGGCGCGGGTGGCGGCACCATAAAGGTTTCAACCGGAATAAAAAATAGACGTATTGAAATCAAGTTTAGGGATACCGGCCACGGCATACCGGAGGAAATCCAGAAAAAGATATTTGAACCATTTTTCACCACTAAAGAATTGGGAAGCGGTTCAGGCTTAGGCCTGGCCATCTGCCGTGATATTGTGCAAAGGTACAACGGCAAAATATATTTGGAACAAGGTAAGAGTAGGGGGGCACATTTTGTCATAGAGCTGCCTGTTGATGGGTTGAATTCACCAAGAGGCAAAAACAATGGCTGATAATCATATCCTTATAGCGGATGATGAGCCGTTGACCAGGCAATCTCTATATGAGATTTTAAAATTTGAAGGATACCGGGTTACTACCGCCAAGGACGGGCTGGAAGCGTTGGGCTTGATAGAAAAGCTGCTGCCGGAGATA
The DNA here is from genome assembly GCA_919902675.1 of Omnitrophica bacterium GWA2_41_15. Classification (GTDB taxonomy): domain Bacteria; phylum Omnitrophota; class Gorgyraeia; order Gygaellales; family UBA12090; genus UBA12090. The sequence continues at coordinate 66,210 of CAKKRH010000023.1, read as the reverse complement.
GTGATTTCCGATATGAAAATGCCCAGGATGGAGGGGTTGCAGTTAGTTAAAGAGATGAAGGCCAGGGGCCTGGAGATCCCGGTGATATTAATTACCGGATATGGTTCTATTGAAGCCGCGGTAGAGGCAATGCGGGAGGGCGCGTTTGATTATGTCACTAAGCCCATAGTGGACAGTGAAATAAAGGTAGTTATTGAGAAGATAATAAAACAGCAGAAATTAATTGAGGAAAATCGTTGCTTACGGGAGGCCCTTAAGGATACCACCAGGAAAAGTTTCCAGAATATAGTCGGACAAGACCCCCAGATGCAAAAGATTTACGCCTTGATTGAGATGGTGGCCGACTCTAATGCCACTATTTTACTTCACGGAGAAAGCGGAACCGGCAAGAGTCTGATTGCTTATGCTATTCATCAGAGCGACCCTGCCCGCAGGGATAAGCCGTTAGTTGAGGTAAGCTGCGGAGCTTTACCTGAGACGCTGTTAGAAACCGAATTGTTTGGCCATGTGAGAGGCGCTTTTACCGGAGCCATAAAAGACAGGATCGGAAGGTTTGAACTGGCTGAGAAAGGCTCCATATTTCTGGATGAAATAGACGCCTTCAGCCCCAATCTGCAGGTTAAGCTGCTGCGTATACTTCAGAGCGGAGAGTTCGAAAGAGTGGGAGATACTAAGACCGTAAAGGTTGATGTGCGGGTTATTGCCGCCACTAACCAGGACTTAAACGAAGCCATAAAAAAAGGAAAGTTCCGGGAGGATTTGTATTATCGTTTAAACGTGATTTCCATCAAAATTCCGCCTTTAAGAGAAAGAAGAAACGATATCCCGCTGTTATTAGAATATTTTCTGGAAAAGAAAAATAATGAGGTTAATAAGAATAATAAGAAGGTAACCGGCATCTCCAAAGAGGCAATGTTGGCTTTATCGCAGTATAATTGGCCGGGTAATGTCAGGGAACTGGAAAATATTGTTGAGCGTTCGGTTATTCTTGCCAGAGGAAACATTGTGGGAATGCAGGACCTGCCCGAATTTTTTCATAAAACGGACATCCCGTCCGAGGAAGCTCTGTCAATAGGCGTTTCAGCCAGGCCGCACGCGAAATCACTGCGCCAGGCGCTTAAGAGCCCGGAGAGACAGGTTATTCAGGCTGCCTTAGAACAGTCCGGAGGCAACCGTAAGGATACCGCGGCTAGATTAGGTATAAATCGCACCACATTATATAATAAAATGAAGGAGTATGGTTTATTGAAAAGAAGAACCGCGGTTAAGGAATCGGAATGAAGAAGACTAACTCCTTCGAGGAGCTTGTTGATATTAAACAATGGCAGGAGATACAGGAACATTTTGCCGAGGTTATAGGAGCTGCTATTCGCACTATAGACCCATTCGGCAATCCGCTTACCGCCATCAGCAGGCCTGTCGGGCTCTGCGCGGAGATTATTAACGCTTCTGCCGCGGGTATGGCTAAATGCGTGGAGTGCTTTTCGCCTTCTTTAGTTAATTTAGTAACAAATGAGATGTGGAAGGACGGTAGGCAGTGCCATCTTGGTTTATATAATTTTGCCATCCCGGTCAGCTTGCCTGAGAATCAGCTAATCGCTTATATCATGGTTGGCCCTGTGGTTTTGGGTGAACGTCAGAAGCCGGAAAAATATCGCGAGAAAGCGGCGGAATTAGGCATAGATTTTGATAAATTTGCCGATGCCTTTATAGAAATCAAGGACTTTTCTTTCTCCGCGATTCAGTCGGTGCTTGAATTACTGCGGGATGTTGTTTCATACATTGTGGAGGTAGACTATCACAGGTTTAAACTCGGAAAAACCATTCCTCTGCCCAGCTTAAGCAAAATGGTGTATAAATTTTACACTGATAAACTGCTGAACGCGCTTTTAGATGTTTCTTGCGGTGTGTTAGGCGGTGAACTTGGCTCGATTATGTTATTGAATGAGGAAACCGGCGAGTTGTTCATCAAGATAAGCCGGGGTATAAAGAAAGATATAATTAAAAATACGCGCCTTAAAATAGGCGAGGGAATTGCCGGTTTAGCGGCCCAGGAGGGAAAGATTTTATTGGTTAACGATAAAATCGCGGATGAACGAATTAAGGGGCGGTTTCAGCGGCCGGAGATACAATCAGCGGTCGTGGCTCCAATCCGAACAGAGGGCAAGCTTCTGGGGGTTATGAATATCGGGACCCGCTATGCTCCAAACAAATTTGATTTAAAAAATGTTGAGGTTTTGCGCCAATTAGTAAAGTTAACCGCAGTTTCCTTCCAGGATATTCCCGCCGCGTAAAACGAGATTGTTTCGTAATATTTTATTTTTTCCTTAGATAGGAGGGGAGGATCTTTAATTCTTCCCGATATTTAGCGATTGTTCTCCGGGCCAGGCGCAGGCCTTGGCCGCGTAAGATACTTACGACTTTAGCATCGCTTAAAGGATGCTGCCCGTCTTCGCTGTCAATAAGCGAGGCTATTTGCGTCTTTACCGTATTCGCGGATATGTCGCCTTCCTGGTCAGTCTTAAACGATCCGCTGAAAAAATAACTTAATCCAAATACGCCATAAGGAGTCTGGATATACTTGCTGTTGACAACCCGGCTGATGGTAGATTCGTTTCTCTCCACTTCTTGGGCGACTTCTTTCATGGTTAGGGGCTTAAGGTGGCCGTATCCGTATTCAAAGAAATCCCTTTGTTTTTTGACTATGTATTCCGCGACCCGGCTGATGGTTTCTTGTCTCTGGCTCACCGCCTTGGCTAACCACATCGCGGAGCCTAAGCGCTCTTTTAAATATTTCCTGACTTCCTCGGTGGTATCTTTTTTCTTGAGCAGATCCTTATACTGTGAGCTTATCTTAAGGGAAGGAAGGTCCTGGCCATTAACGGTTATTTCGTAGTCATTGTTTCTTTTTTCTACGATTACATCGGGCAGAATCCGTCTGGTTGCTGATTGGTGAAAGGCCCGTCCTGGTTTAGGCTCTAAAGCGGAGATTTCCTTTAAAGCCGTTTTTATTAATTCAGGAGTAACCTTAAGTTGCCGGGCAATTAACTCAACCTTATTTTTAGCTAAATCAACCAGATGGTTTTCCACAACCTTGTAGGCTAAGGAATTACGTTTTCCTTTGGAATTGAGCTGGATGAGTAGGCATTCCTTTAAATTCCTTGACCCTACCCCAGGAGGCTCGAATGTCTGAATCAGGGAAAGTATGCTTTGAGCATTCTGGGGGCTGACTTTTAAATTCTCAGTTATTATTTCTAAGCTGCCCTGAAAGTAGCCATTTTCATCTATCTCACCGATAAGAAGCTCGCCTATCTTATAATCAGTCTTGTTAAGCGATTGCAGCCTTAACTGCCTGAGGAGATGCTCATGCAGGGTCTGCTGTTTAATAATTAAGCTTTCCTGATAGCCTTGTTTTTTTCTTAGCTCCAGCTGACTGTGCCCCGAGTCAAAGCCGTCTTCAAAATCTTTCCGGTCCTGGTCAATTAATTCTGTCAACCGCTCAATTTCCAGGTCCTGCGCGCGCTCCTTAAGCTCAGATTCATGCGGTATGTCTTCTATGGCCGGATTTTCTTCTATTTGCTGCTCTAGATAGGCCTTTAACTCAAATAAAGGCAGCTGCAGGATATGAATAGATTGCCTCATCTGAGGGGTCAAAGCCATTTTTTGGGCTAATTTTTGTGATAATTGAATTTTCATTAGTGTTTTTTAGTGTAGGGATCAGCGCATAGGATCAGCGTTCGCTGACTCTATAATGAGCGTATTATATGCCAATTTACTGTTTTAGACAAGATTTTATTTTCCTAAGCCAGCCTTGACAAAGTCAAATTTCAAGGTATATTTGGCCTATGATAAGTTTTTCTAAAGAGAGGCTGCGGAATGGATAAGGAATTACAAGAGTGGTTTAATCTGCATAATTTCTACATTTATAGTGGAAGATATGAAACCAAAGACCTGGCTGATTATTTAGGGGTTACTTCTAAAACCATTGAAAGATGGATTAAAGAGAAGAATAGGCCCAAGAAAGAGCAATTGGCCAAAATTAAAATGTATCTAGAATCTATAAAAACCACTTGAAAATAAACTTATTTATTTACTATGAAATGTCGCTCTTGTGCCTATAATATATCTTATGTTAACTACGCAATCTGGGAAAGCTTACTTTTTGTTGTTTATTCACATAATTCCTATGTTGGATATTTAGGCTCTGCCTGGTTTATATCCTTTTCTTGCTATTTCGTGTTATTTTGTGGGGAAATCGGAAATTCCTCATTTGGCAGGAGTATTTGAAGGGTTTTTTAAGGAAGCCAGGCAATCTTAATCTCACTTTCAACGGTTTTGAACTCTTTATCTCCGGTTATAATTTCTCCTTTATGCAACCTTGCTAAGGCCGCGGCAAAACAGTCGGCATATGACATTTTGTGATTGGCTTTAAACCGGGCGGCTTCTTTGGCAAGCCGGATATCTACATCAATTATCTCGATAGGCAAAGTTTTGATTATTTTCTCTATTTCGTGGGCTTTGTCTTGTCCGCACTCACGTAAAACAATATAATAGACTTCCCCGAAATTTACCGATGCCATTAATATATGCTCATTTTTTTCTACCGCCGCGATAAAAGATTCTTCAACTTTTCCATATCCGGCCTCTTTTTCCAGGAAAACCAGGAGGCCATGCGCGTCTAATACCATTATCATCCGTTAACCCTCTATTTTCTTATCTTTTTCCCGCTCTTGAATAAGCGCTTTTGACAGCTTTCCCTTTGTGAGTAAAACACCGGCAATTTTTTCAAAATAAGCCGGTGTAACTGTCTTAAGAATAAGTTCGTCTCCCTTTTCCTCAATATATAGCTTTGTTCCTCTCTTGATATTGAGCCTGCGGCGTATTTTGGAAGGTATGACGATCTGTCCCTTTGAAGTTACGATTGCGGTAGTCATTATGATTTACCCCCTTTAACAAAAAGTATACCATATTGAATATGGTATGTCAAATATTTTATATCCTACTATTTATATACTATTACCTTAAGCCCGCGTATTTTACTAACAACTGCCTTTTTCTATAAAAACGCGCTTGCCGGAATTTCTTCTTTCGAAGCCTTAAGTACAATTTTGGCGCATGCCATAGCATCGGACTGCGCGTTATGATGATTAAGCGTTATGCCAAGATGTCGCGACACATCCGGTAATTTAGTCGGATACAACCCCCACAAATGGCGCGCCAGTTTCACGGTGCATAGATACCTAATGTCCGGCGCGCTAACTCCTGCCATGGCGCAGCAGGCACGCAGGACCCCGCGGTCAAAGGACGCGTTGTGCGCGGCAATAAATTCTACCCGCTTTAATAGGCTGTTAATTTCCGGCCAGAGTTCACCAAAATCAGGTTTCGCGGCCACATCCGGCCAGGTAATTCCATGCAGATACGAAAAAACAAAATCCCGTCTCGGAGGCCGGATAAGGACGGATGTTTTCTTGGTGATCTTGCTTTTCTCAACAATAACCACCGATACCGCGCAGGCGCTGTCGCGCCCGTAATCAGCGGTCTCAAAATCTATCGCCGCAAAACGATTAAATGTTATCGGCATGGCGCTTTCCTCTCACATCCCCCATGTAACAATACCCACTTGACAACAATGACACAATGCAGAACGTCCCTGGTGCTTATCGTATATTCTGGTATTATGGGCCGCTAAAGAATCAAATAAGTATCGCTCCTATAATAGCTCCGTATCTATAGGCTAAAACAGGAAACGCCTGAATTCGATTGGTTTAGAATTATGATTATTCGAATATCCCTTCTTTCCCGGGAGAACCGATGAAATATGGCCTCTTTTTCCATTTTAATTCTGAATGGTTTTCTTAATATCTTTCATAAGTAAGTACAAATGAAATCGATCCGTTGGTGAAGGCTCAAATCCAAATTTTAGATAAAAGGCTTTGGCCTCATCATTCTTTGCGTGAACCAAAACAGCCCGCCCCCCGATTTCATCAGCCGCGCGCGCAATTCGCAGAAGCGCGTTTTTTAGCAAGGCTTGGCCGATTCCTTTTCCATGAAAACGCTTATCAACTGCTAACCGGGCAACAATAACAACCGGTACGGGATGTTTTGCCAATCCTTGAGAAATACGCTGAGGAGCTTCATCCTTACTGACCGATCCGATCGTTAAAGTGTGATATCCCGCGATTTTGTTATTCCTTACAGCCACAAAAGTACGCGCGGCGCCGTGCTGATTGTTGATGAACGCGAAACGTTGAATGTAATGATTGAGCTCCGGATTGCCGCAATCAAAATCATCAACGCAATGAGATGATTCAAGCAAAACAGGAGATGTCAGCGAAAGTTTTTCACTCATTAAATACGCTTAGTTGTGAAAAAAGCTTTTTTAATTTAGGAATTGATTGCGCCGGTTGATCAAGCCTGGCGCAAAAAGACTTCCACTCCTTGGCGGGTAGTGAAAAATGCGCCTTTTCGGTTACGACCGCCTGTGCCTCTTTCAAGGCGCTCGCCAATACAAACGCTGAAAGGCTCAAATTCTGAAGAGAAGCCGCGTAATTCAAGAGTTCTTTTTTATCAGCCTTAACGCGCAAATCCATGCGATGATTCTTCTGAAGAGTATGTGCCATTTTCATCCTCCTTTCTCTCACATAAAGAATACCATATTGTACACACCTTGTCCACACAAATCTGATGGCTTCACGGGGAACATCTTTAAGTTTTGCATTTCGCCATTTATCGTAACGGTTCATCCCCACGCGTGTGGGGAACATTCTTGGATGCCCCTTCTGAAATCCTATTAAACCGGTTCATCCCACGCATTGTTCCGTGCGGTTCGCTCAAGACCGCTTTTCCTTAACCATTCTTTGCATTTTGATTGAAAACCAGGCGAAACTTTGCCTATATCATGCAAACCGGTAAATGCGGCGACAAATTCTCTTTTCAAACCATATCGAACCAATAGGCTTTCTTTTCCATCCAGCATTATATTGGCTACGGATTGAACATCGCGCTTATGCGCAGCTACCGATTTTCCCGGCCTGCCATCTTGTGTTGTTTTTGCCCAAAAATAGTCTGTCATCTTAAACTACACTCAATTAGCCTCAGCAATCAGGCAAGGTATTTATGTTACTAAATCAACAAACTCAAAGCTATTCATAAAAAACCACTCCAAAGGGTCTAAGAGCTCTTTACATAATGGACACGCGTAATCAACATTTCCAACTTTAATTGCGTTTTTATAATCGTGCCGGCATGGAATAATCTTTTTAGCCCGCTTTTTTACCATGTTTTCACCTGTCAGTATTACCTTTCATATAAAATAAAACCCCCGCCAGCCAAAAGTATGGCCAGCGAAGGTTTTGATTGTTTTTCCGCCACATTGCTTGGCGGATCCGCCTTTGGCGGAAAGTGCCAGATTTACCCCTTCTTAACATAGCACTATAACCTTTCTTTATAAGGCTTTTATACCATTGAAAGCTATTTTTCTTTTTTTAAATCTTTTGCCATCTTTTCAATAGCAGGTTTAATTTCTACGGTCCTTTTCTTAATTGTTTCCCATAGTGTTTCATAATCGACGCCAAAATATTCGTGTATTAACTTATCTCTCATCCCGGCGATCCTCCTCCATGGGACTTGCTGATATTTGGCTCGCGCTTTAACTCGTTTATTATGTCTTGTGCATAGTCAATGTAAATCCTTTTTTTAGACATAAACAGCCTCCCTCAGAATATGCTTTCCTATAATAGGCCTCAGGGCTTTTTTCATCACTAAATCCACATTTACCTTTAGAAGCTTCGAAAGATACTCTTCCAATTCTAGATACTCAAAGAAATCTACTGGCCTTCCAAATTCAACCAAAATATCAATATCGCTGTTCTTTTTCTGCTCTCCTCTTACATAAGAGCCAAATATGCCGATCTCGGATATTTCATGTCTTTCTTTTAATTCATTTTTGTGTTCATTAAGGATTTCCTTTATCTTTTTAAGACTTGAGCGTTTTGCCTCTCTCATATACTATTCTCCTTCCTCCAGAATAATGATATATAAAATCTCAGAAACTAAAAAACCTTCGCCAGCCAAAAGTACGGCCGGCGAAGGTTTTGATTATTTTAAAGTGCCAGATTTGCCCCTCCTAACATAGCACTGTGTGGGTCTTCTTAGATATCGATTTATACCACGGAAATCAGCCGGGCGCAAGGAATTTTTTGTAAACCTCTATACTGCGTCAAAAGAATATTGTGCCAAAAATGCACTTAAGGTGAAATTAGAGTTTCTTCCGCCTGCTTGTGACGGTATAAACAAAGGGTATCTTTGTCGCTCATACCCTCACCCGCGCGATTTCATAATCCTTTAGCTCCATAACAGCCCTCCTTTTAGAGTATCTCTTCTGTCATAGTAAGGTATAGTTTACTATTTTATCATAAAATAGTAAAGCGTAATTATCTACGCTCTCTCAAGGTTTCAATTCATGCCCCTTCCGGCAAGGAGCTTACTCTTTTACCGTTTTCATCTCCAGTATCCTATCTACCCGGAATACCCTGTCTTCCCGGCGCTTTAGGCAGAATGCCTCAAGGCCGATAAACTCTTTATCCTGATAAATCATATTTCCGACGCGCCGCGGCTTAATCAAGCGGCGGGATTTTTCATCGCTTGCCTTCAGGTATAATATCTCAAGGCCGGTATTGTTGTCTATAGCTTCTTTAATCATTTCCAGTTTGTCCTCAAAAGGCATATTCCGTTCGGAAATAGCATACTGATGATTGGTAACGAATTGGACAATGCGCCTGTCCATAAGGATATCAGATTTTCTTAAGGGACGGACAAGCGATATTCCTTCAAAGGAACGGCAGCGGCTTAATGCTACATAGGTCTGGCCGTGGGCAAAAGCGCCTCGGCCCATATCAACAATCACCCGGTCAAAGGTCTTGCCCTGGCTCTTATGAATGGTAATTGCCCAGGCAAGTTTTATGGGGTATTGGGTAAAGGAACCTACGGTTTCGGTCTTAATCATAGAAGTGGTTTCATCAAAGCTAAAATGAAATATCTCCCAGCTAAAGGGTAAGACTTCTTCAATATTCCCTTCTGCTAACCTTACAAAGACCGATTCCGCGTTTGCCTCCTGATTAAATTTTATCTGTGTAATTTCACCCAGGGAGCCGTTCACCCACCTTCCCGCGGTATCATTGTTAAGCAGCATCACCTGCGCGCCAACAGCCAGGCGCAACGCGGAATCCGTAGGATAAGAATATTCCTTAAAATCTCCCTCTATCTTCGCGCTATAGGTGTGTATCCTGGTTTTAAGCCTGTTGAGATGCCCCGCGTTAATCTCGGCGGCAGTCTTATTGGTAGTAGAGAGGTGCACCGTATATCCGGAATTTTTGTCTGCTGTTAAATCAGCGCCCACCCGCCTGTTTAAGAGCGATAAATCCTGATCAGTGATGGAATTATTACGAATGGCGTTAAGAAGTCCGATAAATTTTTTATCCTTCTGGCGGTAGATTTTTTCCAGTTCAATAAACTCTATGGGAAATTCCTGAAATACCGCCGCGTCGAAAAAATACTGGCTTTGGTAGTGGGAGCGAAAAATCTCTTTTTCACTTGCGGTTACTACCGGAGGCAATTGGTAGAGATCGCCGATAAATATCATCTGGATTGCGCCAAAGGGCTGTTTGGAGTCCGCGGCATTAAGCCTTAGGAATTTATCCACGCAATCAAGCAGGTCCGCCCTGACCATTGATACCTCATCAATGATAACGGCGTCTATTTCCTTAAAGATACGCGTCCTCTTGCCGCTAAGTTTTTTAATCTTTTGCAGGGTAATATCGGGTTTGAAGCGGAAAAAGGAATGTATAGTCTCGCCCTGGACATTAAGGGCGGCCACTCCGGTGGGAGCCAGGACAACCACTTTTTTGCCCGTATGGCTTCTGAAATAATTCAAGAGCGTGGATTTGCCTGTGCCGGCTTTCCCGGTTATAAAAACATTCTTAGAGGTGCGCTCCATTACCTCCAGAGCTTTCTTAAACTCCGCGTTTATTTCTATATTGTTAGTAGATACCATTCGCGTCTATAATTGGTTATTAATGATATAAATTCCACCGCTACATCTGGATTGCGTCTTCTGGTTTGACCGGGGAATCAAGCTGGGCAATGACAGAAGTCATCAGCGGCATAAATGCCGCCGCTACATTCTACATTAAAGATTAGTTTTAATGTTTACGCCGGCAAAGCGGTCTAAGCCCTGTTCATCCTGGACCCAGCCGTTGTGCAGGCCGCGGGAATGCATGATATCCATAGCTTCCTGGTATTCTTCCTTACTGATCCGGCGGGTTAATTCCGGGTAATCTTTGGCCTTGTGGCAGGGAAAGTATTGGCTCATCAGGCTGATATGGGTGTCCGGGCCTAATTCCCGGGCAATAAAGGCCATAATTTCTTCGGTTCCGGAAAGTTTATTGGGCAGAACCAGATGCCGGATTATCAGGCCTTTTTCTATGATTTCATCGGGATCGAATTGGGCGATTCCAGCCTGGCGGCGCATTTCCTTAAGCGCTTGCTGGTTTATTTCCCAGTAATCTTTGGCCTGAGAGAGTCTTAAGGCGGATTGGTTGTCGGCATAGCGGGCATCCGGCAGGTAGATGTCAAAAATGCCCTCTAAGAGTCTCAAGGTTTCTACTGAATCATATCCGCTGGAGTTATAGACCAAGGGTATTTTCAGGCCTTTTTCTATGGCTAAACAAAGGGCTTTTAATATCTGGGGAATGTTATGGGTTGGAGTGACAAAGTTGATGTTATGGCAGCCTTCTTGTTGTAATTCCAGCATAAAAGAGGCCAACTCCTCCGGACTTACCTCTCTTCCTTTATCTGTCTGGCTGAATTCGTAGTTTTGGCAATATACGCATTTTAAGTTGCAGTGGGTAAAAAAGATGGTCCCTGAACCTTTTTCTCCGGATATCCCTGGCTCTTCCCCGTGGTGGGCAAAGTAGCTGTAAACTTTGGCCTTTTTGCCGGTTTTGCAGAAGCCAGGCTGATTATTTAAACGGTTTACCTTGCAAAGCCTGGGGCAAATATCGCAGGAGCCTAAGCGCTTACGCAGTATTTCTGACTTTTCTCGCAGGGAGCCTTCTTGGTAGGCCTTGAGATAGCTGGGGGGCATTTTCTATTTGTTTAAGGTATACTTGGCGGATAGCGTTAAAGATATCCAGGTATTCTTTGGATTGATAGTCGGGATAACCCCAGGGCCAGGGGTGGAAGCCGTTTTTTTTATAAAAAAGGGTTACCTCGGCGAATATCCCTTTCTTAAGATAGATACGGTGGTTGTAATTCTTGGTGGTGGCTAATACCAGTTTTCCGGCCGAAAGAAATCCGGGGTCAATATTTATCCGGCGCTTTCCTTCTACCGAGAGCCGCTCTTCCAGGGAATTAGTGTATATTTTTATCTCTGCCAGCTTTTCTTCGCTTATAAGTTTTTCAAAGCCGATAAACAGCCGTTTCAATGGCCGGCCCATTTCCGGGTAATAGTAATCGGTATAGTTAAAATCAAGCTCATGGCTTTGAAAATCTATTTTTCTGAAACGTTTTTTAAGAATGTATACGGCCTTATCTTTTATTAAGATATCGCGGTAGATTAATCCGATAATCAGCTTTGATGGGCGAAGCGCGCTAATTTGCCCCAAGTGAATAGCGCCGGATTTCTCCGGAGTTATGGATAGGATTTGGTTGGAGGTGGGTTTCGATGTAGCGGTTTATATTTTCCGCGTCGGCCTCAGGGACATCGCTAAAGAATATGGCAATATTGAATTTATCTCCTGCCGGGTTTTTTTCTGACCTTACCACTACGCCTTCGCAGGTTACTTTTTTAGTTACCGCGGCATTGTTTTTAAGCTTTAGGGGAAGAAGCAGGACAATATTGACCTTGGTCATCGGTTCTATGTATTTATTTACTTGACAGTAGACACCGGATGAGCTTATGTTCAGTGTTTCTGTGGTCAAATCAAATGAATTAATTTTAAGCTTGAGGGGAAGTTTTTTGAAGATTCGGGGATGTCTTCGTCTTTCAGAGCCATTCGCCGGGTTATTATTGGGGAGCATCTTTTGACTGTTTGGATTTGTCGAGATAGGTTTTATGGCATTTTTTGGCGCAAAAATATTTTCCTTCACGGTAGTAACGTCTTATTTTTTTTATTGGCTTATTGCATCCTCCACAGTTTCCAAACTTTTCTTTCTTATCCTTCTTTTCTTCAGCCATTTAACTATTATTCCTTTCTATTTATGTCTATACGCGAGTATATTATTTCGTAAAGCTATAATTACGGGGTAGCTATATGCCGGTTATACCTCAAGAGATGGGTTAAGATTCGCCGCTCAACTAACCGCGCGCGGCGATATGCTCGGATATGCTGCGTTTAATATCCGGGCTGACATCTCTGAATTCCAACCCCGTTTGGTAATAATTTGAATAGGCAACCCGCTGGGACCACTTAATTTCACCGTTGAGCTCTATGAGTTTACGGGGGGAGAGATTTATTTGTACGGCAACCCTGGACAGACGGGGAATAAATCCGTCTGAGAGCATCCTTATCCCGCCCTCAGATATATCCTGGGTTAGGACATTGGTGTATTTTTTTTCCGCCCTTAGCTCGCAGTGCGCGGTCAATTTTGCCTTTAACCGCTGGGCCCTTCTTCTATCGTCGTCCGGCGCCGCGCTATAATACACAGCCACATTCTCCAGTTTTTATCGGATTTTCGCTTTATACCCAGCGAGAATCCATCCCTTTATCCAGGCGACAAGGGATTTTAAGGAGCCGTGGCTATACATCCTTAGAAATTAGGTTTTTCCCCATTTAAATCACTATTCTACATACAAAGGTTAACACATTTTTTGTCTCTTGTCAATTTTTTTTTTCCTGTTATAATGCAATTATGTATTTGGAATATTTTGGACTAACCGAGAAGCCTTTTAACGTAACGTGCGACCCTTCTTTTTTCTTCTTCAGCCGTAGGCATAAAGAGGCTATTGCCTGTATGTCTTATGGGATACACGAGCGTAAAGGCATAATCATGGTTACCGGCGAGATAGGCATCGGTAAGACCACGATGTGCCGCAGTTTGCTTAGCCAGTTGGATAAATCCGTCAAGACGGCCCTGGTGCTTAATCCCTATTTTTCCGAGGTTCAACTGCTTGAATTTATAGTCCAGGATTTCGGAATCAAGGTCCATAAGAGGTCGCGCTTGAGCTTTGTGAATGAGTTAAACAAATTCCTGCTTGAGGAGTCCGCCTTAGGAAATAACGCGGTAATCGTCATTGATGAAGCCCAGAACTTAAGCTGTAGGCAGCTGGAGCAGGTCCGGCTTTTGTCAAACCTGGAGACGGATAAAGAAAAACTTCTGCAGATTATATTGGTGGGCCAGCCGGAATTAAGAGATAAACTTAATCTTTTTCAACTGCGCCAGTTAAAGCAAAGAGTTATGGTGGATTATCATATCGAGCCGCTGGATGAGCTTGAGCTGGGAGATTATATCAACCACCGCCTGGGCATAGCCTGTGGAAATAATCCTAAGACAATCGGATTTACTGATGAAGCGGTTAAAGAAATATGTCAATTCTCCCAGCGGGTTCCCCGTTTAATCAATTTGATCTGCGACCGGGCGTTACTTTTAGGATTTATCAAAGAGAAAAATATTATCGGTGAAGATATCGTCCGGGAGTGTGTTAAGGATATACGGTTTGATGGTTCGACTACGTTCACCGCAGGTGGTTCGGCCGTGCTCGCTAATCAAAGATGAGTATTATCTACGAAGCCTTAAAAAAGACCCAAAATAGCTCTAAAAGTATGCCTGCCGGCATTATCCCCGACACTAGCCAAAAACAAGGCCTCAAGAAAGCCGGAAAATTTCCCTATATGCCGGTTTTGGGCATTATTATCAGCCTGGGCCTTGTTTTCTTTATTTCAGTCCGCCCGCGCTTAGGAAAATCTCAAAAAATAGCCGAGTCTCTTATTATCCGCCAGCCCGAAAATAGCCTCACCCGGAGTGTCAGGCTATCCCCGCTTCAATCAGAGAAAGATCAAATCCCCTCTCCTCCTTTTTCTTCTCAGGATGTTCTCGGGGAAGTGAAGAAGCCCCAAAGGCGTCAGCCGGATTTCGTGGTAAACGGAATAGTAATTTCCCCGGAGGGAAATATCGCCTTAGTCAATGACCAGATAATCAAAGCCGGTGATACTATTGAGGGGGCTAAGGTGGAGAGGATTGAGGATAGCTCTGTGGTGTTGTTTGACGGGGACAGGGAAATAATTCTAAAATCTAAATAGTCTCTAAAGAATAGTGCACAGTTGATAGTGTATAGCTGTTAAGTGTAAAGCCATAAACTATATGCTATATAGCCTTGCATAAATATCGCTACATATGAACTTATAATCCTGTGTCATTGCGAGGAGCGACAGCGACGAAGCAATCTTACTTTTAAGATTGCTTCGCTTCGCTCGCAATGACACTTTAATTATGCAAAGGTGTATATCAACCATAAACTAAGTACTTTTTTATTTAAGGGAAAGGTCTAAGACCTTCTGTTCCTCTGCCTGAGGCTCCCCTTGCGCGGCGGCCTGTTCCTGTTTTTTATTATTAACATTATCCGCTAATTTTACCGAAACAATCTTCGATATTCCCGCCTTTTCCATCGTAATCCCATACATAATATTGGCATTGGCAATAGTCTTTTTATTGTGGGTAATTACGATAAATTGCGATTGAGCGGTAAATTCTACCAGTGTCCGGGCAAAGCGGTCCACATTCGCCTCATCCAGGGCCGCGTCTATCTCGTCCAAGACGCAAAACGGCGACGGCTTTACCTTGAAAATGGCGAATAAAAGGGCTATTGCCGACATTGATTTCTCTCCGCCTGAAAGAAGCAGGACATTCTGGAGCTTTTTTCCCGGCGGGCGGCAGACAATCTCTATCCCGCTTTCCAGGACGTCCTGCTCATCCAGCAGGAACAATTGGGCGTCTCCTCCCCCAAAGAGCAGGCGGAAATACTTCTTGAATTCCACTGCCAGTTTTTCAAAGGTTTCCAGAAACATCTTTTTGGTGACGCGGTTGATTTTAAGTATGGCCTCATGCAGGGATTCTTTGGCCTTAATCAGGTCCGCCTGCTGATTGCTTAAGAAGTCGAATCTTTGTTTTAATTCTTCAAATTCTTCAATTGCCACCAGGTTTACCTGGCCGTAGGAATTTATCTTCTGCTTAAGAAGTTCTATTTCCGGGGCTAGCTCTTCGCGATTTGTTTCTGGATGGTAATAGTTTTTAAGTTCATCAGGACTGATTTTATAGACTTGGGATATCCTTTCAAAAAGAGAATTCCGCGTAAAAGCAAGCTCCTGAGAACGCATCTGTAATTGATGGATTTCGCCTTTAAGTGAATCCAGGTTTTCCTTATTGTTTCTAATGTCTGTTTCAAGTGATTTGAGCCGGTGTTTTTCTTCCTCAAGCCCGCAGGCGCTTGACTTAATTTCGTTCTCTAACGCGGCTTTCTGTTTCTTGTCCGCCTCGATATTCAGGGTTAATTCCGCGCTGGTTTCCTCCAGCTCCTTAATGCGCGCGCATATCTGCGATTCCTGGCTGAGGATGTCTTCGTAGGAAGATCTGTCTTTCTGATATTCTTCCTCAAATATCCTGCAGGTTTCATCGGCCTTTAAAACTTTTTCCTCACCGGCCTGGATTTCCGCTTTTAGTTTAGCAAAGGAAACAGCTATCTCTTCTCTTAGGATATTCTTAGCCGCGGCTTCCTCTTGCCCCTGGTCTATTATTTTCCGGTTGTTTTCGGATTCTTCCTTTATCTTGTGTAGGTTTTCCTTCAGGTTTTTTTCCTTAAAGCTTAATTTATCTAATTCCTGAGCTGATTCATTTAACTCAATGGAGATTATCTCGGATTCTTCATTTAGCTTAAGAAAGTGCTTTTGGATATTTTCGGTATGGTTCTTGCGGTTATTATATTCTATCTCACTCCCCCTTAAGTCTTTTTCCAGGGAGGATATTTTCACCGCGAGCTCTTCTATATTTTTATTCTTCTGCCCGAGGTTATTATTGGTTTCGGCTATTTGATTTCTAAGTTTTTCTAATTTTTCTTCAAGCAGCCTTGGGTCTAAAGAAATAGGCTTAGCCGTTCCCCTGGCTTTAAATTTAGCCGAAGCCATGGCCGCGAGATCACCTTGCGCGGCGGGTTCCATCGCGTTTATTTTGATGATGATGCCGCCTATATTTTCCGAAGCGAAAGAGTCAAGCAGGACCGTGGCATTGGCGGATTCGGAGATATTCTCATATTTAAGTTTTAAGGTCTCCAAGAATTCTTTTTGTGACTCCAGGGTGAGCTTGTCTATTTCCAAGCTCTGCAGTGATGAAATCAGCTCATCTTTATCGCGCAGGCTATTTTCATATATGGTTTTTAAACTTTCAAACTCCTCTTTACTGAGGTTGAACTTTCTAAAGGCTTCATCCTGGTCGGATGAGGCCGTCTTTAAGTCGCTATTCACTCCGGAGAGCTCTTCTTGTGTCTTTAGCCTTTCGATGTCCAGCCTTTTTTTGCGGGCACAGGCGGCTTGAATCTCACTCACAAAATCGTTGAGCTGGTTGCGCGAAGCCGCTTCTTCAGCGGCAAATTCCAGGATGCGGTTTTTGGCCTTATGGGTATTTTCCTGGAGGATATCTATGGCGCGGGTAATTTCCGTTAGTTTGTTGTCAAGTGTAAGCCCGAGCGCTTTTTTATCATTCAGCTCTTTGGTCATAGCATCCAGGCCGGACTTGAAATTATTTATTCTTTCCCGGTCCTTCGCGGCCTTAAGTGACAGCTCTTCTTTTTGACGGCTGAGTCCCTGGAGCCGGGAATTAAGTTCCTGGGCGCGCTCGCGGTTAAAATCTAATTGCTGGTTATCGCGGGTAATGTTGTTTTCTAAATTATTCAACTCAGCCCGCGCCTTATCCAAAATTTCTTCTTTTTGGTTTAATTCGTCTTGTCTTTGGGTGAATTCGTTATTTTGTTCCGCGATCAGCCGCGCGCGTTCTGCTTCCCGGGTAATGAACTCATGTAAAGACGCGTTTAATCCGTCCAGTTCTTTCTCGCACCCGGCAGACTCAAAGCTGGATACTTTACACTCAAGCTCTTTTAGCTTCTCAAATATTTCTTTATAACGTTTGGCTTTAGCCGCCTGGCGTTCTAAGGAATTTATCTGGCGCCTGACTTCGGCGATAATGTCGGTCAGGCGCAAAAGATTCGCTTCGGTGTCTTCAAGTTTGCGCAGGGTTTCTTTTTTTTGGGATTTATAGCGGCTGATTCCCGAGGCCTCGTCAAATACCATGCGCCGTTCTTCGGGCCGTGAGCTTAAGATGAGGTCAATTTTACCCTGCTCAATCAGGGAGTAGCTTTCCGCGCCAATTCCTGTGCCCATAAATGTTTCCAGGATATCTTTAAGGCGCACCTGGGTTTTATTGAGGAGGTATTCGCTTTCACCGGAGCGGTAAAGCCTGCGGGTAACGGTCACCTCATCAAATTCAACCGGAAGGGCCCGGGTTTCGTTGGAAAAGGTCAGAGATACCTCGGCATAGCCTAAGGCGGGGATGTTTTCTGTTCCGTTAAATATCACGTCCTCCATTTTTGAGCCGCGCATGGATTTAACCGACTGTTCCCCCAGGACCCAGCGGATGGAGTCAAAGATGTTTGATTTGCCGCAGCCGTTAGGCCCGACAACCGCGGTTATTCCAGGCTCAAAATAAAGCGCGGTCTTCTCGGCGAAAGACTTAAATCCCAAGAGCTCCAATTTTTTAAAATACATTCACTTCCTCCCAGTGCGCTGTTAATTTAATTTTTAATAATACAGCGCACAGAGCAATTGAGCAATAGACAATAGAACAATAGACAAACAAAAGCTCAATTGCGGTCTAATGTTCTATTGTTCTAATGTTCTATTGTTCTAATGTTCAAAAACTAACTTAACAATGCACTAATATTCTGTAAAATTAGTTTTCAGTATTCGAAAATAGAAAATCGAAATTTGACCGCAATCGAGAATTATCCACGATCTAATCTCGATTCTCGATTGCTCTGTGCGCTATCTATTAAGAATTAATTTGACAGCGCACTATCTATCTTAAGCCATTTATCAATCTTATCCCGGCTGAAACGCCATTGTCCGATTACCTTGGAAGCGGGAACTTTCTTAAGTTTCAGCCATTCATAAATTGTGCGTTTTTTTACTTTTAAATATCCGGCTAATTCATCAATTGTCATTAGGTTCTCTGAGACCATAGTTAGAATATTAAACTGTTGCAAAATCCCTAAAAAACTCTTATCTTGAAACATTTCTGTATAAGATCCTTCGTCGGGACTTACGTCCCTCCTCAGGATAAAACTGTTGAAAAACAGGGTTTTTCAACAGTTTTAATATACAATCTTTTGAAAAATATGTCAAGTAAATAGTAGCATCCTTTTACATCCTCTTACATCCTTTTACATATATTCGTGCTCGATATAATCTTTAACTGCCGTTTGCCATTTCCTGGGAGGTTTTCCGGTTAATCTTAGGTATTTGGTATTATCTAAAGCTGAAAAGACCGGCCTCCTTGCCTTGAAATTGATTTGACGCATTTTTACCGGCTCTAATTTTACTCGGGCTATCTTCGCGGATTTTAATATTACCTTGGCATACTCATACCAAGAGCAGTATCCGGAATTAGAGATATGGTATGTCCCGTAAGATGTATCCTGATAAGCACAACTGTTAATTAAATTGATGATTTTAGCTATTGCCCGGGCTAAATCCAGGGTATAGGTGGGTGAGGAATATTTATCGCAGGCTATTCTTAGAACTTTTTCCTTGCGCGCGCGCTTAATAATATTGCTGATAAAATTATCTTTTCCTTTTCCGAAAAGCCAGGAAGTCCGGATAATGATGTGTCTTTTAAGCGTTTTCCGGAGTAGTTTTTCTCCTTCCAATTTAGTTTCTCCGTAGATATTTACCGGGTGCGCGTGGTCGTTTTCCTGATAGGGCCTGTTTTTTCTGCCGCTGAAGACATAATCCGTGCTGATATGAATTACAACTGAATTATATTTCGCGGCGGATTGCGCGATATTATAAGGCCCCTTCGCGTTTACCGCGCGGGCTTTTTTAGGATCCTCTTGGCAGGTATCAACATTAGTCATAGCCGCGGCATTAAGCGCTAGCCATGGCCGCCAGCGGCCAAATATCCGCGCCACCTGCTTAAAATCGGTAACATCGCACTCATTATGCCCCAGGGCGATTACTTTGTATTCCCGGTTTAATCTTTCGGCTAAGGCCGCGCCCAGCATTCCCCTGGCGCCCAGGAGCAGGATTATTTTTTTAGCTTTTTCCACCAGCTTTGGTTATTTTTATACCAGTCTATGGTTATTTTTAGCGCCGGCCCTAATTTAAATTCCTTTTGCCAGCCCAAGTTTCTTAATTTAGCGCAATTAAGGGCGTACCTGCGGTCGTGTCCGGGCCGGTCCGGGACATATTTAATTAAACTGGCGGGTTTTCGCGTCAAGGAAAGGATTTTCTTTACCAGAAGAATGTTGGGAATTTCGCTTTCGGTTGCGATATTGTAAATTTCGCCCGTCTTTCCTTTATGCATAACCGTGTCAATCGCCCGGCAATTATCCAGGACAAAGATCCAGTCTCGGCAATTTAATCCGTCTCCGTAAAGGGGGATTTTCTTTTCTTCCAGCAGGTTGGTCACAAACAAGGGAATGGCCTTCTCCGGATATTGATAGGGGCCGAAATTATTGGAAGAGCGGGTGATTATAGTCGGAAGTTTATAGGTGATATGATAAGACCTGACTAAATGGTCTGCTGAGGCCTTGCTGGCTGAGTAAGGGCTGTTTGGTTCAAGCGGGTCTTTTTCCCGGGATTTACCCTCAAGAATACTGCCATAAACCTCATCTGTGGAAATCTGCAGGAAGAGCTTTAATTTTTTGTGTCTGGCGGCCTCAAGCAGGGAATAGGTTCCCTGGATATTAGCGCGGATAAAGTCTGAGGCGTCTTTGATTGAGCGGTCAACATGGGTTGAGGCGGCAAAATTTATCAAAATGTCGCAAGAGGTGAGTATCTTCTCAACTAATTTTGTATCGTTGATATCTCCTTTTATGAAGGCATAGTTTTTGTTTTTCTCGACAGCTCTTAGGTTTTCCGGGTTTCCGGCGTAGGTGAGTTTATCCAGATTGATTATTTTGTAATCCGGATATTTAGTTAATATATGCCGGATGAAATTAGAGCCGATAAATCCCGCCCCTCCGGTAATTAATAATCTCATATCATTCTTTGTTAAGCCAATAGAAAACATTAAAACCCTAAACTCTAAACCCTAAACAAACTCAAAACACCAAACTTAAAACTCAAAACATGTGTTTTGGGTTTAGGATTTTAGATTTTGGGTTTATTTAGGATTTAGGGTTTATGGTTTAGAGTTTAAACATTTTTCTCGTAGTATTTTTTTTCTCGCCAGCGTAGCCGCCCGATACAGGGTCTCCGGCAGGCCGCAGTCGGTCCACCAGCCGCTTAAGGTATCGTAATAGAGTTCTTCGCGCTTTAGGTAAAAATTATTTACGTCGGTGATTTCGAGTTCGCCGCGCTGTGAGGGTTTCAGGGTTTTAGCGATATCAAATACCCGGTAATCATACATATATATACCGGTAACCGCGTATTTGGATTTTGGTTTCCTGGGTTTTTCCTCAATGGATAAAATCTTTCCGTCCTTGATTTCAGCAACCCCGAATCTTTCCGGGTCTTTTACTTCTTTAAGCAGGACCCTGGCTCCATTTTCCTGCTTTAAGAATTTTTCCACGTATTTTTTTATTGAGCATCCGATTAAGTTGTCTCCCAGAATAACCACTACTTTTGAGCCGTCAACAAAATGTTCGGCCAGCCTCAAGGCCTCGGCAATTCCGCCTTCCCCTCTCTGGTAGGTATAGTTAATGTGCCTGAGGCCGAATTCCTGGCCGTTACCTATAAGCCTTAGGAAATCTCCGGCGTTGTTTCCTCCGGTGACTATCATTATATCTTTTATCCCGGCCTCAACCAGGGTTTCCAGCGGATAGTAAACCATCGGTTTGTTATAAATCGGAAGCAAATGCTTGTTGGTAATTCGGGTTAAGGGCTCAAGGCGCTTTCCTAATCCGCCGGCCAGGATTACGCCTTTTAGCCCGGAGACATCCGTCATTTATTTTCTCCAATCATATGGTATAGCATTATCCAGGGCATCCAAACGGTATTCATCGGGTTTTGCGCGGTTATAGGCAAAGGTGGGAACGTTGATTACTATCGCCTCATCAGGACTGACGCATTTAAAGCCGTGGTATACCTCTTTGGGTATTTTTACCAAAATCGGCTCCTCCAGGCTCAGCTCAAAGACGTTTATTTTTTTATAGGTTTTGGATCCTGGCCGGGCATCATAGAGTACAAGCCTTATTTTACCCTTGACACAGGTAAAATGATCGTCCTGTTTTCGATGGTAGTGCCAGGCCTTAACCACGCCCGGGAAGGCAGTGGTAAAATAAACCTGGCCGAATTTGGCGAAGATTTCATCGTCGTGTCTTAAAATTTCCATCAACCGGCCGCGTTCATCACAGACTAATTTTAATTTTTTTATTTTTACTCCGCTGATCATTTGGCTCATTTTTCCAATGTCCTTCCTATGCCGATGTAACGAAAGCCTGAATTGAGCATCTCCTTAGGGTCGTAGATGTTTCTTCCGTCAACGATTATCGGCTGGAGCATAATTTTCTTTAGTGCCCGTAAATCCAGTTTTTTAAACTCATTCCACTCGGTAGCAATAACCAGGCAGTCGGAGTTCCGGGCGGTTTCATATACATCTTTACAAAGCTTTACTCCCGGCAGGATATTTTTGGCCTTATCCATGCTCTGGGGATCAAAGGCCTTTATCTTAGCGCCTTCGGCTTGCAATTGTTTTATTATCTCTATAGCCGGGGCGCTACGGAGGTCATCGGTGTTGGGCTTAAAAGAAAGCCCTAATACGCCTATCTGTTTGTCTTTTAAAAGCCAGAGCGCGTCTTTGATCTTTTTAACCAGGAGTTTTTTTTGGGAATCGTTAACATCTCTTGTTGCCTTAAGCAGTTGAAAATCATATCCGTTTTTCTTGGCTATGGTGATAAAGGCATCCAGGTCTTTAGGAAAACAGGAGCCGCCGTAGCCGATTCCGGCGTCTAGGAATGCCCGGCCGATTCTTTTGTCTAAGCCCATGCCTTCGGCCACCTTGACTACATCCGCTCCGGTAGATTCGCAGACTCGGGAAATGGCGTTGATAAATGAAATTTTAACCGCCAAAAACGAATTTGAGGCGTGTTTAATGATTTCCGCTGATTTTATATCAGTTACGATGATAGTGGTGTTAAGCGGCCTGTAAAGCTCAAGCAGTAAATTTTTAGCGGTTTCGGATTCTACGCCTATGACAATTCTGTCCGGGTTCATAAAATCGTTTATGGCCTGGCCTTCCCGTAAAAATTCCGGGTTAGAGGCAACATCAAATTTGAATTTAGCTTTTTTGCTTTTAGGCAGGTTAACCCTGATGGTGTGTTCTACCCAGGAACCGGTTTCAACCGGAACCGTAGATTTCTCCACAATCAGTTTATAGCCGTTCATATTCTGGGCTATAGTTTTGGCTACATTCTCCACTCCGGTTAAATCCGCCTCTCCATTATCCAGGGATGGGGTGCCTACGGCAATAAAGATAATCTCTGCCTTTTTAATCGCTTCTTTAACATCCGAGGTAAAATTGAGCCGTTTCTCTCTGGCGTTGCGCCTGACCACATCCTCCAGGCCGGGCTCATAGATAGGTATTATCATTTTCTTGAGCGCGGCTATTTTTGTCTTGTCGTTGTCGGCGCAGGTTACCTTATTGCCTAAATCCGCCAGACATGCCCCGGTAACCAGGCCTACGTATCCGGTTCCAATAATTGTGATATTCATTTTTCTCCTTTTTAATCTGACGACCTGCCTTCGGCATACCCCTGGGAAAGAGGTTTGGGGTCGTGATAGTTTTGGTTGTAGTCAATAGACATCTCCGGGAAGGCCTTCAGCCTTAAAACCAGCCAGATGGTTTCTCCCCGCTCCCTTAAGACGTTATAATTCACATCTAAAATCCAGCAGTGCAGTTCCTTGGAAACGACATAATTCTGTTCTTTGAGTAGACTATTGCCTTTAAATTGAAGCCTTTGATAGACTTTAAATGACCAGCCTTTAATCAGGTCAAATAAGATTTCTCCGGTCATCTGACTGCTGGACTTTCTTTCATAGCGGTATCCGCCCCCCCAGGAGACGGTCTTGCCGGAGGCCTTAAGGTCAAAATTGGCGGAGGTGAAATACTTCTTTTTACGGTCCAGGTTGGCGTCAGTCTCAAACCTCAGCCAGTCATAGGGAATGGCCTCCAGATCAAAAGCGACATTATGGTTCCAGCGGCGGTTTCTGCCTTCAATATTGAAATAGTAGTTATTGCTGGTGAGCAGGCGCAGAAAATCCACGGTTTTGTTGCGGCGTTTGGTCTGGAGTTTGTTTTCCAGGGACATATCTATCTGGTTGGCTTCGCCGATGGAATCCAGGTCAATCAACTTTGAGGCGCTGACCGTGGGAGGGTGAGTATAGGCCCAGCCTATATTCGGGCTGATGATATGACGGAGTTTATTAAACTCCATACCCCAGATATCCGCGTCTACGTCAAAAATACGGTAAAATCTGGTAGTCAGATTAATTCCGCTGTCCCAGACTTCCCGGAATACGCCCACCTCCCTTCCGGCAATCCGGCGGTAATAGGTCTCGCGGGTTCCGGTATAGGGATTAAGGTCAAGAAAGGCCAGTTTAAAAGGCAGGGATAGCCTGGTGTAATTATCTAATTTTTGGTTGGAATCATCCTCGTCGGTGGGCGCGGGATAGGTGGCGAATTTCTTGTTAAAGCTGGCATAGGAGGCATTGTTGCTGAAATAGAGCGGGGTCTCAAAGATCTGGGTGCTGGCCTTATCGTGTTTTATTTCCGGGAGTTTCTCGGTTTCGGTGAAGATGCGGTTGGTGCGTTTCTGGTTGAGTATGCTAAGATTGGAGTAGTCCGGAAGAATCCTGTTATAGAGGATATACGAAGTTGGCTGGCTCTCCTTTTCATATTCACGGAAGAAATAATCCTTGATGAATTTGGTATCTCTTATTTTGTGATATTCAGCCAGCCAATAGGTATTTTTATCCACTTCCCATTTATGCCGCCACTGGATACGGTAGCGTTCGGTATCATCGGTAGCTTTAAGAGTCACGGGATATTTATAGAGATGTTTTCTTCCCAGCTTCCTTTCGTTCATATAATAGGTTTTGAAATAGCCTTTACCGGCAACCTTGGTGTCATAGTAATTATCAATTCCCCAGGCCAGCTCCTTCTTCTCCCGGTAGTCAAGATGGATTCGGCCTCCGGAATTTGCCAGAAAATCATACCTCCAGGCAGTCAAAATAAAAAGCCCCCAATCCTTGCTCTTTCCCGGAGTAACCTGGACATGCATCCGGTCATCTTTTAGATTCTGGGTATATTTGGGCATATAGATTATCGGGGTATTGGCTACCCGAAAGGTCATTGCCCGGGTGGTAACCTTGTCTTCGGGAAACAATTCCAGCAGGCGGCTTTGAATGCGGTAGTGCGGGCGGCCTTCGTGGTCGCAGGTGGTAAAATATCCGTTCTTTATCTGGATTTCGTCCTCGGATACCTTCTTGATGATTTTTCCTTGTCCATAGTATGGTAGGTAGGCTAAGGTGGCGTCAAAGGCCTGGCCGGTTTTAGTTTTAAAATTAAAGTCGCAGGATTTGGCCTTGATGGTGCCTTTTTTATCTTTTAAGATTACATTGCCTTCGGCGTGGGCATCGTTGGTTAGGGTGTTTACGGTAGCTCGATCGCAGGTGAGGACCGATTCTCCTTTGGTTACCACAACGTTCCCTTCAACTATGACAACATTGGTATCTTTGGAGTACTCAATTTTATCGCCATTGACTGTTATCGGGGCATCAGAATCCAGTTTGAAACTGTCGGTTATATCGGGGAGTTTCTCTGTTTCTTGCGCGTCTTGAATATCGGTTGCAGAGGGGTTGATTGAGGATTCAGCCGGTAAAACCTTGTTGGTTCCCAGGAGAAAAATCAGCGCGGTTAAAATTATTTTTAATTTCATCTCTTATGAAGTTCTTCCTTGACTAATAACCCCGCCCCAATCATTCCGGCGTCATTGCCTAATTTCGCTCTAACTATCCGGACGGCTCTGGCTGAAGTGGGCATTGAGCGTGCCCGGATAACTTTTCTTACTGTGTCAAAGATTATTTCTCCGGCATTGGCAACCCCCCCGCCGATTACTATAGTGTCCGGGTTGAAGAAGTTGACTACTCCGCAAAGGGCTATTCCTAAATGGCGCGCCGCGTTTTCCCAGATTTTTCGCGCTTCTTTATTTCCACTCTTAGCCAGGCGGCTTAATTCCTCTAAAGAGATTGTTTCTCCGAAGGATTTTTTGGCCTGATCCAATATCCGGTTGTTGCCTACATAGCGCTCCAGGCAGGCGCTTCCTCCACAGGGACATTTAGGCCCGGATTCGTTAAGCGGGATGTGCCCGATTTCACCCGCGGTAAGGCTTGAGCCGCGGTATAATTTTCCCTGGATAATGATGCCGCCTCCGACTCCGGTGCCCAAGGTGATGCCTACCACATTAGTTTTTCCTTTAGCTGAACCTATCCTGGCTTCAGCTAAAGCCATCAAGTTGGCATCGTTATCAATAAATACCGGTAAGCCGGTTCTTTTTTTCAGGATATCCCTTAAATGGACATTGCGCCAGCCCGGGATATTGGGGAAATAATGAACAATTCCCTTAAGGGAATCAATTGGTCCGGGTAAGCCGATACCGATTCCCAGGACATCTTTTTTGAGGACATTAACTTCGGATAAAATTTCTTCTGTTGTCCGGCCAAGAGCAAAAATCAAATTTTCGCGGGAAGGGAAATCCTGGGTAGGCAGGCTTTTCTTGGAGATAATTTTGCCTTTATATATTAAGCCAACTTTGATATTAGTCGCGCCTAAGTCTATGCCAATTATATGTTTTTCGTTCCTCGCCATAGAAAAGGCATTGTAGCTTAAATCGTCTTTTTTTGCAAGGGAATTTTAGTCAGTGGTTTAATTTGAGCAGACCCGGTTTCGGCCTTGGGCCTTGGCTTGATAGAGGGCTTTATCCGCTTTATCAATTAAGCCGTTAAGCGATTGGGAGTCGTCAGGATACACGGCCACACCTATACTTATGGTGCATCTGATATTTTCGTTATAGACATGGATTCGCGCCTCTTCCACGCTCTGGCATAGGCGCTGGGCCACCAGGAACGAGCCTCCTTTGTCTGTTTCCGGAAGCAAGATACAGAGTTCCTCACCTCCGTATCTGGCGCACATATCTATTTGACGCAGGGAATATTTCAGGATTTTGGCGATTTCCTTTAAAATGGCGTCTCCGGTTATGTGCCCATAGGTATCGTTATAGGTCTTAAAGTTATCAACGTCAATAAGCAGGAACGATAAAGGGTAATTGTTGTGTTTTGACCTGATCAGTTCTTGTTTTAGCCTTTCCAAGAAATATCCCCGCGCGTAGAGCCCGGTGAGGCCGTCGGTAATAGAAATTTCTTGAATTTCAGCAAAAAGCCTCGCGCGTTTCAGGGAGAGTTCGAGCTGGATTAAGAGGACGGCCATCTTCGCCCGGTCTATCTTTCCTGAATCCTTAATTGCCAAATAGCGCGTTTTTTGTTCTTGGGCGCTAAACTTAAACAGGCTGTAGTCTATATTATTTTTTATGAGCCGGTCATCACTAAAAAAACATTCCGTGGTGCTGAAGATGCCGGATATCTTTTCTTTGAAGGCGCTCATGATACTTGCCTCATCAGTTGATTTAGATAATTCTTTGCTGACTTCGTATATGGAGGATTCGGTTTCAATAGAGTTAGCCAGCGCCTGATTGTGATCCTGGATATATTTAAGCCTGTTTTCTATGGTTTGAAACAACTCGTTTCTGGCCTGAATAAGCAGAGAGAAATTACTTAAGTCCAGATCAAGGTTTTTCTTAATCCGGCGGAGAATAAAAAACGCGCTTAACGCCGCCAGCAGTAATCCTAAAATAGGCATACCCGATTTCTCCCTAAGCGCTTTGCCTTATAAAGAGCCGTATCGGCCTTATTAATCAAATCTCCCGCTATGTCGGTATCCTGAGGAAATCCGGCCGCGCCGATTGAAACCGTAATGCCGGTTTTATTGCGGCGTAGATTTATGGTTTTGGCCTGGATGAAGGCGCGCGTATTTTCGGCTAAAGAAAACGCCTCTTGTTTAGAAGCCGCCGGCAGGATCACTAGGAACTCTTCTCCCCCAAAGCGGCCGATAATCGCGTCCTGAGTTTTAAGCGCGTCTTTAAGCCAGAGGCTTAGATTTTTTAAAACTATATCTCCGGCCAGATGTCCGTAGCGGTCATTATATTTTTTAAAGAAATCTATATCCAGCATCAATACCGACAAAGAATTCTCATCGGCTAAACAGCGCTTAAATTCTTCGTCTAATCTTTCTAGTATATGTGTATGGGTGTAGAGTCCGGTGAGGGAATCTTTAATTGCCAGTTCTTTTATGTTTTGGTAGCATTTGGCATTGTCAATAGCTATGCTGGCTATATCCGCTATGGTGTTTAGGAGCCTTAAGTCTTCCAGTGTCCAGAGCTTTTTTTCGGGTGAGTCTAAACGTAGTATTCCCAGCGGCCTGTTTTGACTGATGAGACAACTTGAAATCAAGGAGCTGATTTTTCGCTGGGATGTTTTCTTTACCGTCTGCTTATCAAAGCGGAAATCAGAAGATGTGTCTTCAACTAAAAGCGGCTGGGTATGCGCTAAGGCCCACTGGCTGAAGATATCCCCCTTTTTATCTTTGATGACAGAATCGTCCGCCGCCGGCCCGTAAGAACCGGCTAAAGACAGCTCCGAATAACTATCGCTAAGATAAATCAGGCAGGTGCTTTTTTCCTGCCCCAGCAATTGGAAGCATTCTTTAGCCAGTAATTTCAAGGCGTCGTCTAAAGAAAGATTTTGGTTGAATTTTTCGGTGAGCAAGGCCAAATTATCATATTTCTTAAGTTTTAGATGTAAGGCCTTATTCTTGGTTTCCTCTATCTGAAGCTGGTCGTAGAGGATATTGATTCGTCCCTGAAGGTCTTCTATCTCAGAATTAAGCCCCTGTTCCTTCTTATTTTTTTGCTCTAAAAAAACAAAAAATAAAACGATTGTCCCTACCGGGATAGACAGGTAAGGCAATAAGAAGGAAGGATTATTTCGCGGTCCCAGATATAAGCTTAGCAGAAGGGTGAATAGAGGTAAAATAAGCAGAAAAGGTCTGTTCTTTTTTGGGGGATATAGCGTAGGGCTGACGCAGCGCATACGGCCGTGGGGGTAGAGTTTTGACTGCGCTTGATAAGGGTTTAAATAATAGTTACTTCGGTATCTTTATCAAAAAAGTGCACCTTGCTCATATCAAAAACCAGGTCCATATCCTGGTTTATCGGCGGCCGGTCGTGGGCTCCTACCCGGGCAATAAAGGTGTGCTTTCCGGTGTTGAGATATAGATAGACCTCTGAGCCTAGAGGTTCAACCACTTCGCAGGTTACCTTGACTACATTTTCCGCCGTGGCGCTTGAGACAAAGAGTTTATCGTATATATCTTCAGAACGCAGGCCCATAATAATTTCTTTTCCCGCGTAGGGGTTAAGTTTTTTATACATCTCTTCAGCTATTCTTACGATAATTTTTCCTTCGTCAAAATACAGCTTGCCGTCTTTTTTGATTATCCTGCCCAGCATAAAATTCATCGGGGGAGAGCCGATGAAGCTGGCCACGAATTTATTTACCGGAGAATCGTAGATGGTTATGGGGTCTGCCGCCTGCTGAATTATCCCGTCTTTCATTACCGCGATGCGGTCTCCCATGGTCATGGCTTCGGTTTGGTCGTGGGTAACATAAATCATTGTAGTAGCCAGCCTCAGGTGCAGTTTATGGATTTCGGTGCGCATCTGGACCCGAAGTTTGGCATCGAGATTGCTCAAGGGTTCGTCAAACAAAAAGACCAGCGGTTTTCTGACTATCGCTCTTCCTACCGCTACTCTTTGGCGCTCGCCGCCGGAAAGTTCTTTGGGCCTGCGGTTCAGGAGGGCCTTTATGCCTAATATGCCGGCGGCATCAATTACCCTTTTACTTATCTCCTGTTTTGGGTATTTTCTTAACTTTAAGCCGAAGGCCATATTCTCAAAGACGGTCATATGCGGATATAGGGCGTAGTTCTGGAAGACCATAGCGATATCCCGGTCTTTGGCCGGAACCTCATTTACCAGCTTATCTCCGATATAAATTCGGCCTTCGCTTATTTCTTCTAAGCCCGCAACCATCCTTAGGGTGGTAGATTTTCCGCATCCGGAGGGCCCGACCAAAACCATAAATTCCCGGTTTTCTATCCCCAGGCTTATCTTGTCTACGGCGGCTATCCCGTCAGCGTAGATTTTAGAGACGTCTTTTAAGCTTACCTGCGCCATTTGCCCTCACTTCGTTCGGTAGATTATGGAAAAAATATTGTTCTCTACTCTGAATAAATCTTGGACTAAATTTGTTTACAATATATTATGTTGTTTGCTGTATATTATAGCCATTTTTAAGATTATGTCAAATAATCTATTAAATCACTTATGGTTTTTTTGAGATTTTTACGCGGGGTAATCATATCAATAAGTCCGTGCTCAAGGAGAAACTCCGAGCTTTGAAAGCCTTTGGGCAGTCTCTGTCTTATGGTTTGTTCGATAACCCGCGGGCCGGTAAAGCCTATCAGGGCTTTCGGCTCGGCAATGATTATATCGCCTAAACCGGCGAATGAGGCCATAATCCCGGCCATAGTGGGATTAGTCAGCACTGATATATAAAGCAGGCCCGCTTTATGGTGCAAGCCCAGGGCGTTTGAGGTTTTAGCCATCTGCATCAGGCTCAAGGCTCCTTCGTACATCCTGGCTCCTCCCCCTGAACCGGAAACGATGACCATGGGGATTTTCGCGGCTGTGGCTCTTTCAATTGCCCGGGTAATTTTTTCTCCTACCACTGAGCCCATTGATCCCATAATAAAGCGGGAATCGGTAGCCGCGATTACCGCTTTATTGTTTAAAATTTCACCTTCTCCGCATATTGCCGCTTCTTTTAAGCCCGTGGCCTCTTGATCGCTCTTTATTTTATCCAGATAAGTCTTAGGGCCTTTGAAGTTTAAAGGGTCGGTTGAAGTCAAATCCGCGTCGCTTTCCTGAAATGTCCCTTCATCAATGAGCAGGCTTATTCTTTCCTTGGCGCTAAGCGTAAAATGATAGCCGCATTTAGGGCAGACCCTGGAATTCTCCTCCAGGGTTTTATTGAAAATAGGATTTGAACATTCCTCGCATTTTGTCCAGACCCCCTCAGGGATTTCCTTCTTTCGGACCTTGACTATGGTATATTTGGGTTTAAAAAGCGACATGGGAGGCGCCTTCCATATCTAATTTATTAATCACTAATCCTGAAAGAGGCTTAGGATAAAAGTAGGTGGATTTATGCGGCATTTTCTTGAGGCTTTCGGAAATAGCGCTTATTTGGCGCGGCCGGGGTGGATTCATAAAAAAAGCGGTTTGATATTTTTTTGAGTCTACCAGTTGTATCGCTAAATTTTCTTCTCTAGTGTAGAGGATTTGCTGATCCCTGCTGTTTTCTTCTTTAATTCCCAGGATTCTTTTAAAAATAAGGTTGTGCAGGATAACCACATCTAAATCTTTATACGAGCCGGTAGGATGTTTGGCGTTTTTATCGGTTATTTTCCTTAGTTTGAGTAGATAAAAAATTTTATTACCTAAATATAAGCCAAAGAAGTGTTCAGTAATTTTCGCGGATTTAAGCTTCCGGGATAGTTTTGCGTAGTTTGTAAAATCCTCAATTATAAAATGTTTAGCCAGGGCCTGCTTTAGAGAACTGAGTTTCACGCCAGGCAGGTTATTGATCAGTCGGTGAGTGGGCAGGACCTTTAAACCCCTGGATTCCAGGGCGGAGAAATACATCATTATATAAGCGCTGTTTAGCCTGTGCGGCTCTGCCGCCTTGGCAGTCTTGCGGATAAGCTTATTATAGAGGCAGGCCACCTCGTAGCGGTGATGTCCATCGGCAATGAATATTTTCTTGTCTCGGGTAAATTTCTCAAGTTTGGTGATGAATTCAGGGTTATTGATCAGCCATAACCTGTTTCGGACTTGCTCAAATTCAAAATCTAAAAGCGGCACCCCGCGGCAGGCGCTTTTAATAATATTTTCTATCTTTGAATCGGGGTCGCGGTATAGCCCGAATATCGGGCTTAGGTTTGCCCGGGTTGACCTGAGAAGGGAGAGGCGGTCTTCCTTGGGTTTACAGAATGTCTTTTCGTGAGGAAAAACCACTCCTTTTCCCGAGGGCTCAAGCTTAAGCAGGCCGATAAAGCCAATCCGGGATATTTCTTCCCCCTCAAAATCAAACAATTGCTGGTAAATATATATCGCGGGAGATTTATCCTGTATAAATACGCCTTCTTTAATCCACTTATCCAGATAGGCCGCGGCCCGGGTGTATTTGTTGTTTTGCTGATTGTCGCCCTTCTTTTCCTGTCCCAGGATTATCCGGATCAGGTTACGCGTATGGGCGCGGTAGAATTGAGATTGCTGATATCTGGATATGACATCGTAGGGCGGGGTTACTACCGAGGAGATTTCTTCGATTTTTTCTAAATTATAACGTAAAGCCGGGAATGCTTTTATGACAGCCATTATTTTCTTTGGCTTTTCCTTATTAGAAGGGAAAAGCTATCCTTTGGGATTAACAAACAAAAAGAACCGAATGCTGAACCGTAAAGATCCACCAGCCAATCATAAAAATCCGCTTTTCTTCCGATGATAAACCCCTGATGCAGCTCATCGCTTACGCCATAAGCCGCCGCTATCAAGAGAGCGATTAACTTTAATCCGGTGTGATTAAAGTTAAAATATTCCTTTTTTAAGGCCCTGATTAAAAGCAATCCCAGCAGGGCATATTCAAAAAAATGGGTGATTTTATCGTTTAAGAGTAAAAAAGAAGGTACCCCTGGATCAGACTGCGCGGAAAGGTGGTAGATGAGCCCCATATAGAGATACACCGGAAGCCAATACCAGGCAAATGTTTTCAGGCGCACGATTTATGAAGCTGACGGGCATCCCTGACAAGAAGGCTTGACATTGGCGCAAGGCGCCGCCGCCGGGGACTTTTCTGATTTTTCTTTTTCGCTGTAACCTGATTTGCGGTAGTCGGTGGCGTAGAAGCCGGAACCTTTAAAGATGATTCCCGCGCCGTTACCGATAACCCGGCGCACGCCTTTAGAGCACTCGGGGCATTTGCGCAAAGGTTTATCCAGCATGCTCTGGGATTTTTCAAAACGGTGACCGCAGGATTTACATTCGTATTCGTATGTTGGCATTTTGACCTCGCTTTGTTCGGTCAGAGAACAGATAATCGCGGTAACAGTTCAGCGTTCGGAAGCGTTCCGACGGATGTGTCATTGCGAGCGTTTTTTGCGAAGCAATCTTTTAAAGACTGCTTCGTCGTTGACGCTCCTCGCAGTGACACGTTTACTTCCAAGAGCTGAACTGTTGCTAATCGCGAGCTGTTATCTTACCGAAATGTTTTTTTTAGCTTATCCACGAAACCTTCTTTTTCAATATCTTCTCCTCTTAAGGCCGCGAACTGCTCGATAAGTTTTCTTTCCTGATTGTTTAATTCAGTGGGAATTTCCACGTTGATTCTTACTAACTGGTCTCCCCTAGTGTAGCTGTGCACATCCGGCATACCTTTTTCTTTAAGGCGAAAGATTCTTCCTCCCTGGGTTCCGGCAGGTATCTTCATTTTAACCTTTCCGCTTAAGGTGGGTACTTCTACCTCGCTTCCCAGAATAGCCTTGACTAAGCTTATGGTGACTTCACTCAAAATATCGTTGTTATGGCGTTCAAAATTATTGTCGGGCTTGATATTAATTAACACATAAAGGTCGCCGTGTCCCTGGGTTCCGGCTTCTCCTTCTCCGCGCACCCTTAGGGATGAACCGGTATCTACTCCGGCCGGGATTTTTACTTCTATTTTGCGGGTAATCTTAGCCCTTCCTTCGCCATAACAGGAAGGACAGGCCTGGCCTATGGTGTATCCTTCGCCGCGGCACTTAGGGCAGGTTTGCCTTATCTGGAAGAAGCCGCTGGACATAACCACCTGGCCCTGGCCTTTACACTGGACGCAGGTGGTTTTTTTGGAACCGGGCTTTGCCCCTGAACCCTGGCAGGTCGAGCAGGGTTCATACCGGGGAACAGTTATTGGTTTTTCTGCTCCGGAATAGGCCTCTTCTAAAGTTATATCTATTTCAATCTGGAGATCTCTTCCCCGCTTACTCCGCTGTCTTTGCCTGCTTCCCGCGGAGCCGGATATATCAAAACCTAAATCTCCGAAAATTTCCTCAAATATGCCGCCGCCAAAACCGGAATCTTTCATATTTCCAAAGATGCTTCCGAAGTCAGCGCCCTTAAAGATATCTTCGTAGGCATACTTCTGGTCAATTCCGGAATGGCCGTATTGGTCGTAGAGGGCCCTCTTCTGGGTATCGGAGAGCACCGCGTAGGCCTCGGAGATTTCTTTAAATTTTTCCTCAGCCTCTTTCTTTTTCTCCTGTGGTACCCGGTCAGGATGATGCTGCATAGCCAGGCCCCGGTAGGCCTTCTTTATATCATCCAGGGAGGAATTCTTATTCACCCCCAATATTTCGTAATAGTCGCGTTTAGTAGACATTTTTTATTAGCTTACGGCTGTCAGCTTTCAGCTGTCGGCAAAAAGCAAAAGAATATCAATAGTTATATAGTTTTTAGTTTAATGTTTTTAGCTGAAAGCCGAAAGCTGACAGCTGAAAGCTATTTGTTATCGTCTTCGGCCTTGTATTCCGCGTCGATAATATCATCGTCTTTTTTATTTTTATCTTTTGCCTGGCCCTCTGACTTTTTATCTTCCGGGCCCTGTTTATTTTCTTCGGTTTTTTGCTGTTTGGCAGCGGACTGCTTATAAATCTCTTCGGCTAATTTATGCGAGGCGGAGTTCAGCTCTTCCGTTGCCTTCTTGGTCCGGGCGGTATCCTTACCCTTAAGCGCCTCTTTCAATTCATCAAGCTTCTTTTGGATGTTTTCTTTTTCTTCGCCGGATACCTTATCCCCGAATTCCTTCAGTGATTTTTCCGTGGAATACACCAGGGTGTCCGCTTGATTCTTAATCTCAACCTCTTCTTTTTTCTTGGCGTCATCGGCGGCAAATTTATCCGCG
Organism: Omnitrophica bacterium GWA2_41_15; assembly: GCA_919902675.1. Taxonomy (GTDB): domain Bacteria; phylum Omnitrophota; class Gorgyraeia; order Gygaellales; family UBA12090; genus UBA12090. The sequence goes on along the minus strand of CAKKRH010000023.1, from coordinate 31,780 downwards.
TCCTTGACCATCTTTTCTATTTCTTCTTTAGAGAGCTTCTTGGGCGCGGTAATGCGGATAGACTGTTCTTTGCCGGTGCCCAGGTCCTTTGCCGAGACATGCACAATTCCGTTGGCGTCAATATCAAAGGCTACCTCAATCTGGGGAATGCCCCTCTGCGCCGCCGGCAGCCCGACTAAATCAAACCTGCCTAATTCCACATTGTCATCAGCCATCTGCCGCTCACCCTGGAGCACGCGGATGGTAACCGCGGTCTGGTTATCGGCGGCGGTAGAGAATACCTGGCTTTTTTTCGTGGGGATAGTGGTATTCCTTTCAATAAGTTTAGTATTGACTCCGCCCAGGGTTTCAATACCTAAAGACAGTGGGGTAACGTCTAAAAGCAGGACATCCTTCATATCGCCTTTAATAATGGCTACCTGAATAGCCGCCCCTAAAGCCACGCATTCCATGGGGTCAACCCCGCGTTCTATCTTTTTACCCACGTAATCCTCAACATATTTCTGGACAATCGGCATCCGGGTTGGCCCGCCGACCATAATAACGCGGTCAATGTCTTTGGAGGAAAGCTTGGCGTCGCTTAGGGCCTGTTCCATCGGGTGATGGCAGCGGTCAATAATCGGCTGGATCAATTCTTCTAATTTTGCCCGGGTGAAAGTCATGGTCAAATGTTTCGGCCCTGAGGCGTCAGCGGTAATAAAGGGCAGATTGATATCAGTGCTTACGGTTGAGGAAAGCTCAATTTTGGCTTTTTCCCCGGCTTCGCGCACCCTTTGGGTGGCCATCTTATCATTCTTTACGTCAATACCGGTATCTTTTTTGAATTCCCGGGTGATATAATCTATGATGGCGTTATCCATATCGGTTCCGCCTAATTGGGTGTCACCGGAGGTGGCCTTGACCTCAAATACACCCTGGGCCATCTCCATGATGGTAACATCCAGAGTGCCGCCGCCTAAATCAAAGACCATAATCTTTTGCTCTTTATGTGATTTTTCCAAGCCGTAAGCCAGGCAGGCGGCGGTAGGTTCGTTGATTACGCGCAGGACCTTTAAACCGGCAATCTCGCCGGCATCCCTGGTGGCGGTTCTTTGGTTATCGTCAAAATAGGCCGGGCAGGTGATAACTACCTCTTCCACTTTATCGCCCAGATAGGCTTCGGCATCCTGTTTTATCTTTTGTAAAATAAAGGCGGAAACCTGCTGAGGGGTATATTCTTTGCCCATAACCTTAAATTTAAAGTCGGTTCCCATCTTGCGCTTGGCCGCCTGGATTGTTCCCTCGGCGTTTATCGCCGCCTGCCGGCGGGCCGGTTCGCCTACTAAGCGCTGGCCGTCTTTGGTAAAAGCGACATACGATGGAAAGGCCTTGCCTGAAGCCACCCCCGCTCCTTCAGCCGAAGGGATGATTACCGGCCTTCCCCCTTCCATTACTGCCGCCGCCGAATTAGATGTTCCTAAATCAATACCGATTACTTTAGCCATTTTATACCTCCAATTTATTATAACATTAATCTGAAAGTTAAACTCTAAACTCGAAATCCTAAACTCTAAACAAACTCAAAATTCAAAACACAAAACTCAAAAACAAAGTTCGTTTTGAACATTTGGATTTTGGGTTTAGGATTTGTTTAGGATTTAGAATTTCGGATTTATGATTTAAGTTCATTTTGATTATCAGAGTCTTTTTTCGCAACCTTTACTTTTGCTGTCCTTATTACCCTGTCATTCAAAAAATAACCTTTTTGCAGCTCCTCTACCACAGTATGCTCAGGCAGTTCTGAATCTACCTGCATCAGGGCCTCGGAGGTGTGTGGATCAAAAGGCCTTCCCTCAACTTCAATAGGTTTAATTCCGTGTTTCTTGAGCATCTCGTAGAGATGGGCCAGGATCATCTCTATCCCTTTTAGGAATGTCTCCAGGTTAGCGGATTTATTCTCGGCGTTCTGGGTGGTTCTCTCTAAATCATCGAGGATGCCTAATAATTCCGAGATGATGCCTTCATTGGCGTATTTAGTGAAGTCCTGGAACTGCTTCTCCATCCGTTTGCGGGCGTTGTCAAAATCCGCCTGCATGCGCAGAAGCCTCTCCTGATGGTCCTGGCTTTTTAAGACTTCTTCCTTAAGCCGGTTATACTCTTCTTCTTTAAGAGTTATTAATTTTTCCTGGACGGCCTCCTCTTCTATCTGGGCCTGGGGTTTCTTTTCTTCTTTTTCTTTTTTGTGGTTATTGGTCATTTCTTATAAATTCTCCAAAGCCTTGCTGATCAGCCCTGAAACATATTCAATGGTGGGAATCACCTGGCTGTAGTTCATGCTTCGCGGACCCAGGACCGCTATCCTGCCCAAAGGCTTATCTTCCACATCATAGGTGGATACGATTAAAGAACAGCCGGAGATTTCTTCGCACTCAATTTCTCTGCCGATATAGACATTCAGTTTTTTTTCTAAATTCCGGTTGAGGATGTCGATGAGCTTATTTTTCTCCTCTAAGACTTTTAAGACATTGCGTATTTTTTCAATATTCCTGAATTCCGGGTGTTCGGTCATAAAAGAGGCGCCGTTGTAATATATCTTATTGCCTTTATTTAAAAAAGAAACTATTCCCGTGCAGTGGGTAAAATCGGAAAGTACCTCCGAGGTTTTTTCTAAAATGTCCTCCAGCACCCGAATCTGGAGCTGGTAGTGTCGGGTGAGGCGTTTTTTTTCTTCTTCCAAAAGCCTCATCTGGGTCAAGAGCATATCCACGTAATAACGGTAGCCTTTGTCCGTGGGCACGCGTCCGCCTGAGGTGTGTATATGGGTAAGATATCCCAGTTCCTCCAGTTCAGACATTGTGTTTCTGACTGTGGCCGAGGAACAGTCAAAATGCGGGCAGATATCTTCGGAGCTGATGGCATCGGAAGTCTTGATATGGCTTTCAATTATCGCGGAAAGCACTTCCCGGTTTCTATTCTGACGGTCGCTTGAGCGCATTTTTTAAAAATTCAGCCTTAACGCGAATTTTAATTCGCGGGCATTCCTAAGGATAATAAAAGACTTAACGCTATATTTTAACAAAAATAATCTCATTGTCAATGGTTTGGCTTATTTCGGTCTTAGGCTCGGTTGTTTCAGGGAGATGTTTTATCCTATGTATGATTTTATCGGTGTTTATATTTTTGATGGTTCGACCGCGCTCACCATTAATCCTGAGAGTAGTTGAAGGATTAATTTCCTTAGCGGTTATTATTTTTATATTCTCCCCCTCTTTTATTTCGCCGCCTAAGATTTTTAAAGACAGGGGATTCTGGATGTATCTCTGGATAATCCTCTTTAAGGGCCTGGCTCCGTATACAGGGTCAAATCCGATTTTAGAAAAGAACTCCTTGGTTTTATCGCTTAGCTGGAGGCCTATTTTCTTCTCTTCTAATCTCTTCCGCAGCAGATTGAGCTGGATGTCAATAATCTTCTTAATCTCATCCAGGCCTAAGTTTTTAAAAATGATTATTTCGTCAATCCGGTTAATAAACTCCGGCCGCATCCTTTCTTTCAGTTCTTGGCTGTCGCGCAGGTTCGAGGTCATTATAATCAGGGTATTTTTGAAATTAATTATTCTTCCCTGGCCGTCAGTGGCTCGTCCGTCATCCAAAATCTGCAATAAGACATCCAGGACCTCGGGGTGGGCCTTTTCAATCTCATCAAAGAGCACCACTGAATAGGGTTTGCGCCTGACGGCTTCGCTAAGCTGTCCGCCTTCGTCATAGCCGACATATCCGGGAGGCGCGCCCAAGAGCCTGGAGGTAGTGTGTTTTTCCATATATTCGGACATATCAATCCGGATTAAGGCTTGTTCGTCGTCAAACAAAAACCAGGCCAGGGATTTGGCTAATTCGGTTTTTCCAACTCCGGTGGGCCCCATAAAGATGAAAGACCCCAGGGGTTTATGCGGATCACCCAACCCGGAGCGCGAGCGCAGGATACAATTTGAAACCGCCTCTACCGCCTCATCCTGGCCAATGACCCGGCTTTTAAGCCGCTCTTCGGCCTTAAGCAGTTTTTCTTTCTCTCCCTCTAAAAGCTTGCTTAAGGGGATGCGCGTCCAGCGGGAGACTACCCCGGCTATATCCTCCTCATCTACCTCTTCCTTGAGCATTGATTTTGAGCTTTGCAGTTTTTGCAATGCCAGGTTTCGCGCGTCTAATTTTTTGCCCAGGTCTAATAATTTTCCGTAACGGATTTCGGCTACCTTATCCAAATTACCGGCGCGCTCGTGTTTCTTTTCTTGCGCCTTGAGCTCTTCGATATTGTTTTTAAGTTCGCGGATTTCCTGGATTCCCTCTTTCTCTAATTTCCAGTGTCCGGAAAGTTCCTTGGATTTTTCTTTTAGAGAGGCCAATTCCTTTTCTATTTTTTTAAGCCGCTCCAAAGAATTTTCGTCTTTTTCTTTCTTTAAGGCCTGTTTTTCAATCTCAATCTGCATTATTTTACGTTCAATAACATCTAACTCCTGGGGTTTGCTGTCAATTTCAATTCGCAGGCCCGAGGCCGCCTCATCAATTAAATCAATTGCCTTATCCGGCAGGAACCTCTCAGTGATGTAGCGGCTGGAGAGTCCGGCCGCGGCGAGAATCGCCGAATCCTTGATGCGCACCCCATGATGGGTTTCGTAGCGTTCTTTTAGGCCGCGCAGAATGGCAATGGTATCCTCAACTGTGGGTTCACCAACCATAATCGGCTGAAACCTGCGCTCCAGGGCCGCGTCTTTTTCAATGTATTTGCGGTATTCATCCAGAGTGGTGGCTCCGATACAGCGCAATTCTCCCCGGGCCAAGGCCGGCTTAAGCATATTCGCGGCATCCACCGCTCCTTCACCGGCGCCGGCGCCTACCACGGTATGCAGTTCATCAATAAAAAGAATAATCTCGCCTTCCCGGGAATGGATCTCTTTTAATACCGCCTTAAGCCTGTCTTCAAATTCACCCCGGAATTTTGCCCCGGCGATCAAAGCCCCTAAATCTAAGGAGAGGACCTCTTTATCTTTCAGGCCTTCCGGGATATCCTGATTGATTATCCTCTGGGCCAGCCCTTCCACGATCGCGGTCTTGCCCACTCCGGGTTCGCCGATTAACACCGGATTATTTTTGGTCCTGCGGGATAAAACCTGAATCAGCCGCCGGATTTCTTCATCCCTGCCGATGACCGGGTCTAATTTTCCTTTCTGGGCTAAGTCAGTTAGATTGCGGCTGTATTTCTCCAGGGCTTTGTATTTTGCCTCAGGGTCAGCATCGCTTACCCGCTGGTTACCCCTGATCTTAGCCAGTTGCGCTAAAAATTTATCCCTGTTGATGTTATATTTGGCCAACAGGGTATCCTTGTGGTCAAGGACAGCCAACAACAGGTGTTCCCAGGAAACATATTCATCGCCCATTTGCCGGGCTTCTCTCTCGGCGCCTTGCAGGGCGTTATTCAATCGGGAAGAAAGATGGGCTTCGTTTGAGGAAGAATAAACCTTGGGCCGGGCGTTTAGGTCATCCCGGAGTTGTTTTGCTAAAGAAGCGGTATTGACACCCAGGGCGGATAAGAGTTCGGCAGTCAGGCCCTCTTCCTGCTTAAGCAGGGCTGCTAAGAGATGCTCGGTATCCACCTGTTGATGGTTTAATTCCCGGGCCGACTCCAGGGCCGTCTGCAGGGCTTCCTGTAATTTTAAAGTATATTTTTCTAAACGCATAACATTGAGACTGTGCCGCAATACACTTTTTCTCCGGATAGGCGGGACATTCTTGTCCCGCATCGTCGTGGCGGGGTTAGAAAACCCCGCCTATCCTAAAGGTTATAATGGTATTATGACACAGTCTGATTGCCGGTTATTTATTCTTCCTATTTCTTTGCTCTTTACTTTTAATTTATTTTAGCACTCTTTTAGTGAGAGTGCCAATAAAAATATAAAAAAATTTATTTTAAAAGTTCTTGTTCCAGGATTACCTTAATCCCGCTAATATTCACCCGCTTTTCTATCATCAGGAAATGAACTTGTTCTAATCTTCGCATGTCCTTAAGCGAATAAAGCCGGCTCTTTCTGCCGATTCTTTTAGGACAGACTACGCCTTTTCTATCTAATTGGCGTAAGGTCCAGACAGGCAAATCCACCAGTTTACTCACTACGCTGATAACATATACCGGTTCATCCGGACTGATTTGGATATTGCATAAAGTCATATCTCTACCTTTAACCCGGAATTTGCAATAGTAATGGCATTCGCCGCCAAATAAGGGCGCATCTTCGTCAGAAAAAAGCGCTTACATACTAAAAGTATGCGCGCACTTTTTTCTGCCAAATCTGCATCCTTCTTTGGCGTCTCGGTGCCGCATTCCTATTGCAAAATCCGGGTTTATAAATTTCTAACAATAGAATACTTTAAATTAACTTATTTGTCAAGATATTTTAATAATTTTAGTTAGATATTCTAACACTTACCATTATTTTAAACTAAGCATTAACCGCCAAAAGAGGTTATTCTTTTAGGTATTGGTTAAACTTATGGATTAGCGCGTCCGGAATTTGAGCGATGATGGCAATGGACTTGCTGGTATATTTTATTTTTTCTACCTTGCCTTCACGGTAAATCAGGTCTACCAGGCTCATTTTATCTAAGGGGACGGATATGGAGATTTTATGGATGGTTTTAGGGATCTTTTGGGATATCCGGGATAAAAGTTTCTCTATATTTTCTTTCTTCAGGGCCGAGATGGCTACAGAATCAGGAAAATCCAGCTTGTATTTCTCAATCCAGTTCTGCTCCTCTAATTTATCCGCTTTATTGAGAACAGTGATAAGCGGTTTATCCGCGCAGGCTAATTCTTTTAGTACTGCCTCAACTGCCTGATGATACTCGTAGCGCAAGGTAGAGGATATATCCAGAACATGCAGCAGTAAATCCGCATCCTTAACGTCCTCTAGGGTGGACTTGAAGGCCTCAATCAGATGATGGGGCAGGTTATGCAGGAACCCCACGGTATCTGAGATTATCACTTTTTGACACTCAGGCAGGACCAGGGTCCTGCTTAGGGGGTCCAGGGTGGTAAAGAGCTGGTTATCGGCTAACTGGTGTTCGTTGACCAGGGTGTTAAGTAGGGTGGTTTTTCCGGCATTGGTGTAGCCTACCAGGGCAATCAGGGGTAATTTTTGCGCTATTCTTTTTTTGCGGATTAGGTGCCTTTGGGAGCGCATTTTTTCTAAATCCGCCCTTAGCCGGGTAATCCGGCCGCGGATTCTCCGGCGGTCAAGCTCAAGTTTTTGTTCTCCCGGGCCGGATGTGCCGATGCCGCCTCCTAAGCGGGAAAGCATTATGCCTTTGCCAATCAGCCGGGGCAGAAGATATTCCAATTGGGCCAGCTCCACCTGGGTTTTCCCCTCCGGGGATTTAGCGTGTCGGGAGAAGATGTCTAAAATAAGCTGGGTGCGGTCAATTACCTTGCGTCCAATCGCCTCCTCCAGGTTTCTTTGCTGGGTCCCGGAGAGGTCTACCGAGAATATGACTACATCAACATTATGCTCAGCGGCAATCAGGCTTAATTCTTCGGCCTTGCCTTTACCGATAAAGAGGTTAGGCGCGGGACTATCATAGTGGCAGGTTAATTCCTCAATAACCTCAACCCCGGAGGTCATGGCTAATTCCTTTAATTCCCGGGCCTCTTCTTCAATCTTAAGCGCCTTATCCCTGAAGGCGAATACATCAATCGTAACCAATAAGGCCTTTTCTTTTTGATTCAGTTCGATCATCTTAAGCCCTTTTTCCTTCCTTCTCGGATAAGATATAGCGCGTCATCCTGTTTATAATTTGCTTGTCATCGGCATCCAGCCAGATAATCTTTTTATCTTTCCTAAACCAGGTTAACTGCCTTTTGGCGTAATTACGGGTGTTCTTCTTAAGCAGGCCCTTGGCTTGCTCTAAATCGTGTTTTCCTTCCAGGTAGTCCCGGATTTCCCGGATTCCGATTGCCTGTTTGCAGGTAAGGCTCAAGCTTCCGGAGAGCAGTTTCTTTACCTCATCTACCAGGCCGCGCTCAAACATTTCATCTACCCGTTGGTCTATGCTTTTATATAAAATCTCCCGGTCCTTATTTAACCCAAAAACAATAATCTCATATTTATCTTCAAGGCCTTTTATTTTTTTCCGCAGTTCGGAGATCGGCTTTCCGGTGAGCTTATAGACCTCAAGCGCCCGGATGATACGCTTGGTGTCATTGGGATGGATCCTGGCGGCGGATTCTTCATCCACTTCTTTTAGTTTTTGATGGAGATACTCGCTTCCCGAAGTTTCCGCCTCTCGGTAAAGTTCTTGGCGCAAGTCCTCATCCTTGCTTGCTCCGGTAAAGATTCCCTCCAGGAGCACTTTTAGATAAAGTCCGGTTCCGCCGACAAACAAGGGAATTTTACCTTTTTGGTGAATGTCCTTAATTGCCCTGACGGCTAATCTCCGGTAGCAAGCGGCATCAAACTCTTTATCCGGGCTTAGAATGTCAATCAGATGATGTTTGATTTCTTGGCGTGGTTTTAGGCCCGGCTTTGAGCTTAAGATATCAATCCCTTGATAGACTTGCATTGAGTCTAAAGAGATTATTTGGGCATTGATTTTCCGGGCTAATTTTAAGGAGAGCGCGGTTTTTCCCACCGCGGTAGGGCCGATGAGAAAGAGTATCTTTGGCTTTTGTTTTACGCAGGGCAGAAGGCGGCGGGTCATTAAGGATAGATTCTGGCGGGGTAACCTTTTTCTTCCAATATCTGTTTCAGGCTTTCCGCCTGGGCCCGGGTGTCTAATTTTCCCGCGCGCACCCGGTAAAGGGTCTTAAAGTCTGAGCTTGTTTCTTCGATATAGGCGTCAAAGTTATTCTTTTTTAGCTTCTCAAGAAGTTTTTTGGCGTTCTGGGAGCTAGCAAAAGAGCCGACCTGGACCGTAAAGAATTGATTATTTATTGCCTGGGTTATGGAGGCGGGGATATTCGCCTCTAGGCTTAAGGGATATCTTTGCTTTAGAGTATCCATATAATCCTTGGCCTTGGACCAACTTCCGGACTTTAAAGCGCATTGGCTTAATCTTAAGAGCAGGGCGCTGGCCAATTTGGAATCGGCCTTGAGCTCGTCTTCATAGAGCTGTCCGGCCTTAGCATAATCTTGCTCCATAAAAAAGGTATCGGCATAAGCTAATTTTGCCGGATCAAGATAACGGCTGGACTTGAAATTATCCATCACCCGGGTAAGCTTTTCCCTGGCCCTCTCAGTATCCTTTATTCTTAAGAAATTCAGGCCGGCTAAATAAAGCGCGCTATCCGGCGAATTATCCCTGGCGATATTAATTCCGCATTCATTAATACTCTCGCTATAACTGCCTTGAAGATATAAAGAGGCGGCTTTGTTTATGGTTTCGGCGCAGAGAGAATGAGTCCATAGTCCACAGTCCACAGTCCATAGAGAAAAAATAAATATAAGTATTTTGGGTCTCATGTTTTTTATTTTAGTTCACGGGAAATTTGCCTTTGAAGATCAAGCAAAATTTTATGCCGCCTCTCCTTTTCTTCCTTAGGCACGTCGTCTTTGAGCTTTTCAGCCTTGGTATTAGGCCGTGGAGAGTATTTAAAGATGTAAGCGTTATTAAACCGGACCTCCTCCATCAGCTCTTTGGTCTTTAGAAAGTCCTCCTCAGTCTCACCCGGAAACCCCACAATTACATCCGTGGAAAGCTCGCCTTGTGGCACAATCTTTCGGTAGGCCCGCGCCAAATCCAGATAATGCTCCGGGCTATAGCCCCGGCGCATTATCTCTAATATTCTATTTGAAGCGGACTGAAAAGGCAAGTGTAAATATTTTTTTAATTTTTCCAAATCCGCCATGGCCTGGAAAAGCTTAAGCGAGGCGTCTTTGGGATGTGAAGTAACAAAACCGAACTCCGCCAGGCCTGTAATCGCGTTAACCAGCTTAAGTAGATCAATAAAATCCGTTTTATCATACTTATACGCGTTTACGTTTTGCCCTAGAAGGGTAACGCAGGCGGCTCCTTTTTCAATATTTCTTTTTATTTCCTTTAAGATATCTTCCGGCTTCCGATGGCGCAGGCGCCCCCGCACCCGCGGCACGATGCAGTAAGAGCAAAAGTTATCGCAACCCTCAGAGATAACCACAAGGCTGTGGTTATCTTCCTGGTGGAATTCGGGTTGATACACGAATTCATCGCGCTTATCCTTACCCACGGCTAATTTTTGTCCTCTGCTCTGGGTTTTGGGTTTGGCTTTAAGAAGTTCTTTCAGCAATTGAGGAATTTCCCCGATATTATTCGTCCCCACCACCAAATCCACCCCCGGCGCCCTCTTAAAAGCGCCTTCCTTGTAATTTTCCGCCATACAGCCAATGAGGCCAATTATAGGGAATGTCCCCGAAGTGGACTGTCCCTCCATCCCGGAGGATCGCCCCTTCCCCTTAGCTATCCTCCCAATTTCCGACCAGACCTTATCCTCCGCGTGCTGGCGCACCGAACAGGTAACGAACAACACTGCATCAGCCTTTTCCTCAACTTCCGTTACTCCAAATCCCCCTTCCAAAAGCATCCCCACAATCGCCTCTGAATCTCGGATATTCATCTGGCATCCGAAGGTGCGCAAAAGCACACGTAACTTCTTCGGGCTTTTGCCTCCGGAATCGCCTGTATTGTCGTCTTTTCGCTCGTTTTCAACCATTTCATCCCCTCTTCATAGCAAGTCTTCCAAGGCTCGTTCAGATCGAACTTCACGATCTCCTGATTCTGGATGTGGATCGATTTAAAAATGATCCGCATAAAGGTTTTGACCAGATAATCCAATTGACGATCATCCGGCGTGCTCCGTAACCTTAAAAGGAAATCCTGCGTCGCCTTAACAAGGTTAACGGAATTACGCTTATCCAGAATCTTAAGCTGAATCGCCTTGATATCCTGCTTTAGTTTTTTCTCCTCATTACTCAAAAGCTCGGCCCTATCCTTATAAAGCGCGAGATTAATTTTATCCTCTGAAAACAACTCGTAGATCCCCTTTTGCTTCTCGATATTCTTCTTAAGAAGCGCGTCTTTATCCTCTAACTGCTCGACATACAACTGCTCCGGCTCGGATGCGTTAAGTTTGATCATGTCACCCAGTTCCTCAAGCACATGAAGATTCTGACGGATGACTTCTACGATATCCCAAACTTGCTTATTGATCGCGTCAGCCGTAACAGATTTATTACTACATTTAATATGCGGTATGCCTTTGGAAGAACAACGATACCATGGCCGCCGCATTTTGGTGCGATGATTAACTGTCGCGGTGATTCCGCGGTAATTGCCTCCGCACTCATTGCATTTCAGAATACCGGAAAGCTGATAAACATTATTCCTGAATCTAACCACACCATTGGTGCGGTTACGTTTGAGAAGCGTTCTGGCCTCATCAAAATCTCTTTGCGTAATTATCGGCTCGTGAGTATTCGGTACTTCAATGATCTTGGACGGATCATTATTCACGTACTTGTAACCTTTGCCTTCGCCGTTCTTTGTCTTTTCTTTTGTGTTATAGCGACGTCTATTCCACACCAGCATCCCTAAATAGACCTCACTCTGCAGAATACTGGAAATGAATTTATTATAAAACCGTCCGCCTTGCCTTGAGGGGATCCCGAGATTGTAATAATGCCCTGCGATCCGCGAAGTGCTCGTGCCGCTTATGTACATCGCATAAATTTCTTTAACGATTTTTGCCTCTTCCGGATGGACTTCCAACTTCTTGATTTCCTTATTGTAACGATACCCATACGGCGCATACCGCGCGCCTTGCCAGTGGCCTCTTTTAACGCCAACAACCATGCCCGGGAATACCCTCTCGACCAAACGATTGCGTTCAAACTCCGCGCAACTGCCCAACATCTGAATCGCCATCTTACCGGCGCTGGATGTGGTATCGAATGGCTCGGTCGCCGATTTATAGCCAATACCCAAAGAATCAATCTCCTCAAGCAATCCCAACAGATCCTTAAGCCGACGGCTTAGGCGATCCTGCTTGTATACCAAGATCAGATCAAACTGCTTATTGCGCGCGTCAAACAAAAGTCTCTGCAACGCCGGTCTGTCCATATTGCCGCCGGAATAACCATCATCCATATAAACATCCCGGCCCGACATACTGCAAAAAACATCCCAGCCGAAATTTTTCGCGTATTGCAAAAGATATGTCCTCTGCACCTCCAGCGAATAACCTTCGCGCGCCTGATCCTCTGTGCTTACCCTCGTATATAACGCTACTCTCATTGTTATCCTTTTAACGTCTCCCGCCATTCTTTAATCTTGGCGATACACTCGTCCGTAAACACCGGCCAATCCTTATAATCGCGCTTGGGCTTAACCCAGCCCCTGCGGATCCAATTGATCATGGTCTGCCGGTGCACGCCCAGTAATTTTGCCGTCTCTGTCATGGAGTATGTTTTCATATTTGGCACCCTCATCTAATGGTGCCCAGTATACCGTAATATACAACCTTATACAAGAGGTTTCTTCTCTGCAGAATAAATCGTCATAAACATTTTCGCCAGTGTTTCAATTCCATCAAAAAATGACTTTCGGGCTTCTTGGATCTCAGCACAAGACAGGCCACGGCTTTTGAGCTTTATCTCTAAAGCATCCCAGCCCCGCAGGGTAACCGCCTGATCTTTATTTGTGCTTACATCCTTGTCCATTTTCCCAACTGCCCAATAGGACATTCGGACATTTTTTATGTCCGGTTGTGTCCGGTTTTACTGACATACTGACATTCAAAATGTCAGTGGATGTCACTCGAAAAGTCGCAAAATCGCCCTAAAATGCCCATTTTTACTCCAAAAACGCCTGTTTTGAGCGCGTTTTCGGCAATTCTGACACACTGACACCGACCCCATATGACATGACATCGATTTTTGAAATTTTGTATCACTGACAGACCGCGCCTCGCCCGACCCTCGGCCGACACCCCCTTCCAAGGACTCGCCAGCCCCGCACCTCTCAGCGGGGTGAACCGGCATCGAGCTACCAGTGACAGCAATGACATTTTTTCTCATGGTTATCTTTTTACTTACCACGCTCAATCCCCCTTGATCCTTACTCCTAACCTACGAACACAATTAATGAAAATTCCTGTCATAATCGTCATAGCCGTCACTAAAACGGCCGCTCCGAATAATCAACCTCACCCTCCCTGCGGACACGTATGCCGTCCCATCGGCGCGACGCGCCACACCGCCCTCTATTGATTGCGGGATATTGACGCAAGAGCTCCCGGCCAAACAGGATCTTGCTAAGCGGCCGGTATTCGTTCTCCAGACACCAGTCCCGATAAGCCACATACAAGGCGTCACTGCCTACGTCCGCCTGAGCATCCAAAACGCACTGCTCCTCCACAAAGATGATCACGTTATTATTTTTCTTACGATACGCGTCCTTCACGGTCTGCATCGAAGCGCTCTCCTCGAAATACCCGCGTTTCCTTAATCGCGTAAGGCCGTTAAGCGACCACAAAAAGATCCCGTCCAGCTCGCTGGCCGCGATCTTTTGCTTTAGTTTTGGATCACGCTCTTCAATTGAAAACTGCCGGTTAAATGGAAGGATTAAAATACGGCGGTAATATCCCTCGGTTTTATCCCCCACGCGCGGCATATTATTGGTTGAGACAAGAAGCTTGCAGTATGGTTTGAATTGAAACGGCTGGCCGTATTTTTCGTCAGCGGAGATCGTATCGCCGGTCACGATCGCCTTAAACATATTGTCATAGACATTTGTCTTGGCATTTGTTTCAAGGCTGATATTGACCAATTTGTCCCGAAGCCGGGCGATATAGTGGGAATCGTTAAACTTCTCAAGCGGAATGGATGAGCAGTTGTCCTTGCCGATAAGCTCCTCGAGCACATACAAAACAACGCTCTTGCCGTTGGCCCCCTCGCCGAACAGAAAAAGCGCCTTTTCATAATCATTGTCCCGGGTCAAGCAATACCCGAAATACTCCTGAAGAAGCATGATCCGGACCGCATCATTCTCAAAGATCTGATCAAGACTCCTCTGCCACAACAAACACTCGGCGTTCTCGCGGTATGTCACATTAAGCTGGTTGATGGAATAGACATCCGCCGAATGCGGCAAGAGCGTCATTTTGTCGATGTCATAAAGCCCGTTTTTGACATTAAAGAGCGTAATGCCATTGATGATGTCCGGCTTGACGAAAGTCTCGGTCTTAAGCGCGACCAGAACATTGCGAAGCTTGCTTGCTGAGAAACCAGCACCGCACGCATCTTTAATCCATTTCTGAACCTCCTCGATAAACAGTGGCCGGTAACATCCGCCTCTGTATTCGTAATAGGTGTCAGCGAAGTTGATAAGCCGATTATGTTTGAGGATTTCGTCAGCGACTTCATTGGCGTTAACCTTTCTGGCTATCAGCAGATTGGGCCGGTTTGACGCATACACCTTCCGGCAATCCGTAACCGCCTTTTCGATAACCGACTGTCCATAGGTTCGGCCGTCACCAAAATGCTTCTCATCCCACTTGGGCCGCATAAGTCCGGACTGACGAAATAGCGAATCCATACGCCCGGCGTCCTTGCCTGTCCAGAAAGCCAACTTGTTGCCTAACGCCAAATCCGCTTCGCTCTGTGATGGATAATCGTTTTGCCATTGGCCGGAATATAGCCGCTGAAACTTGTCCGCGTCTTGGCTCTTGGCGATTATGGCGAGAATATCGTCCGCGGGCCCTTTATCTACAAACCGACTGAATATCGTCTTAAGTGCATCAGTGCACTCGTTGAGTTCAGCCGGATAATTTTCAAGTCGATTGCCGGTAACGGTAAAAAATCTGCCCTTGGTATAAATCTCAAGACCGATCTTTGAAATCTTGCAGGCCCGGGCGATCTCGCCTTTACAAAGAATATGAATGCCGGTGCCGCTGGGTGAATATTCCGAATATGAATTGAGCGCCTTTAAGATTTCTACCGCATACGTCGCGATAGCTCCGTCTTTAACGCAATGGTCGATGTCCACGCCCACATAAGACGGCTGAAACATAAAGCCAACACCCGCGTATCCACGCTGACTCACCAAATCAGCTGCGGTCTCGAAATCTGTCCACGTGCTTGGATCATTGCTTTTGGCAGGACGTCCGGTCAGGACGTTCATGGGAACTTTATCAATGCGGTCTTTATTACGCCTGAGCTGATATCCGACCCAGCTCGGGAGCTTGAGCAATTCCTGCGGTATGATATCTTCCATTTTTCTCTTCTCTTTTCTTCTCTCGTCTTCCATTTTTAAACTCCGTTTTGAAATAAGTAATCCTTTACCCTTCGGTAACAATCAAATAACTTGCGCGCCTCCGAATCAGCGTAAAATTCTTCACATGCCTTATGGACTGCCGGGATATCGTCAAACAGGATCCTTTTAAGCCGCCCCGATCCCTCAATGCCCTTCATAGCAAACCCGCAATAGAGCAAATACGTAGCCAGATAGAGATTTCCTGCCTCAAAGCACTTGTCTTTCATAGTTTCACTGCCTCCTACTAGCTACATACGCAAAGAATTGGAAAGCTGACGGAAATATTTTTACTTTTTTCACTTCACAAGCCCTCTACTAGCTACATACGATGTTTTTGGTAAAACTGCTGGAAATATTTTCACTTTCTTCACTACTTTCACTCCCTAAGCGTATATTCCGGATTTTTCCGAAAAGTGTCGGAACTTTTTGTCCCTCACCGTAGTTATTACGTTTTTAGGCTCAAAGTTTCGCACCCTGCCGTAGTTTTTCTTTCCAAGGCGTATATACGGAATTTCTTGTCAAAATGTCTCACCCTGAAGCGTATATACAGCCTTTTTTGCCAAAGTGTCCCACCCCATAAAAATAAAAAAACCATTTCCGGCCAGTTGACTGGAAATGGCTTTCTGCAAAACGGCAACAGTGATCAGCTGTCCCGCGAGTCTGTCTTGATCTTACAACAACGAATTATTTTGACAATGGGGTCGTTACTACGGATTGGTAATAATTCGGAAAGGGCTTTTAAAGATAAATCGGGAGGATTTTGTCTTATACTTCGAAATGCTGTCCGTCCTCATATCGAATAACATTCTCCCCGAAATATTTTCGGAACCTTTCGGGATACTCGGTATGAATCGGAACAATCTGCCGAGCGTTCATCTTCGCGGCAAACTTCTTGAGCTTTTCAAGTGTTGCATGACCGCTGGTATGAACATACTCAATATTCAAATTATTGCGTTTGATGAACTCTCGAAATTTCCTCGCGTCAGGTGTATCTCTTTTAATATATCCTTCCCACTGAGAATAGATCAGCGATGAGCCCTTAATCTGAGGTATTTTTTCCACAACCGGAATCATGGTATTACGCATAAGAAGCAAAGCTTTTTGTTTGAGGCTGGTAAAATCAAATGCTTTTATTTTCTTCCTGCCGAGGCTAATCATCATTTTCTCACGTTCGGACTTCGCTATTTTGCTGATATAAATATCACCCCGACCATAATTGGCTACGAAGACTCGAATATCGGCCCATTCGATCTGAGGGATACTTTTTGATATATCACCAGCCACTTTGAGCATGTACGCGGTATACGGTCTACCACAAGTACAGACTTTGCTTTACGCGCGGCTTTGTATAAAGAAACGATGCGGTCAATGTTTTGGCCGGAGCAATATACAGGTATAACCGTATTTGCGCTTTTTTGAATAGCCTCGATAACACCCTGAACCACGGCTGGCTCATCCGGATATTTACCGCCCTCACGCGCTAGCATAGTGCCTTCCATCAAAAGACAATCAACCCGTGCGGGAGGCTTGTTAATAAAATCATCGTAACGCCTCTTCGTCCATCCGCCTGCGCGAAAATCTCCAGTGTACAAAATAGTCTTTCCGGTGGCCGTTTCGTTTATCAGAAATCCCATCGCATCAAAGCCGGAGTGATCAACCAGATATGGTGTGATAGAAAACCCGCCTATTCTAACCGGCCGCTTATGCCGCAGAAAGATTGGAGCACTTATGGTAGTCCGCTTAGACTCAGGCAAAAAAACATTAAGCGCGCGCACCAACTCGTAAGCGCCTTTGCTTAAATATACTGGTACTTTAGGATTAATATACGGCAGGAAACCATAATGATCTTTATGGGAGTGCGAAATAAGAACGGCGTCTACAGAGGGATCCGCGCCCCGATATAACCCCGGAATATCAAACAGAACCTTCTCGTCAATAAGGCCCTGCAATGATTTACTATCAAGCGCACGGTCGTTAAAATCAGCTCCAGAGGTATCCTGAAGCGGCATCCCGAAATCAAGCAGGATTCGGGTATCGCCTGTTTCAAGCTCAACGCAACTGCCACCGATTTGATGAGTGCCGCGATGGATTACAATTCGCATTGTTTCCTCGTATCAAAAATAACTTCTAATTTACCTACTATACATCGTCTCTTTTTATCTACGGTAATTTTAACAAACACGATATTAAACAGCTCGTTTTGCCTGATAAGCGAAATAATACCTTTCTCCTTGCCTCTCCCGACAAGAGCAGGATGGAACTCTTCGCCAATATAATAAATGGTCACCTTATCCTTTTTGGCACCAGTTTTCTCATTGAACCAATTGTCCTTTACGTGCCCTTTGAAAAGATGACAATAAGTACCGTAATCAAGCCCTTGCGCGAACAAGTCTAGTGGAATATTCCCGCCTACCTTCAGCTCAATGGGAGATAGCTCTCCCGCGCAATTCACCGAAACCATATCAATCCAAAGTTTGTCAGTAACTCTGGAGCCCTCGCTGATACAATCTCGAAACATATTGGCCGGAAATTGTCGAATAATTTTAACGCCATTAGCAAAGTCCGGAATATATCGTGAAATGTTATCGGCCAATTCTTTCTCGATGCAAGATTCCAACTTGTCCTTAGTACCTCTGTCGTCGAATAAATGGCCGTTTACTGAATAAGTAACATATTTTGTTCCGATATTTCTTATTATCTCCTCAGCCTCTGCACTAAACTTATCCCCATAGTCATCATGGAATCTAATGTCAGGAAACAGGTAGCGTAAAAAATACATCCGCAAAGCAAGACTATTGGGTATAGCGCCGTTCACGCATATTTCCGCGTTATTACCATGGAGGCCTTTATCAAATAAATACTTAATACCCCAAAGATCGGGATTATATTTTGTTTCACCAAATGCGCAAACGCAAAGCCTCTGCTGTTCAAGATTAAAATTCAATTGCGAAGGATAAACTTTTCTATAAGTCATTGAGGCCTCACTCTAGACGTAAGAATACTGAAACCGTCCCATCAGAATTCAAATCCCAAAAAACCGGATGATGCGGATTCAGCTTGCCCTCAACTATATCTACTCCAAAAACTTCACTTTCAATTATTGCCAATCGCTTCAGATTATTGCGGGCTAACACTGGAAAATCTATACTGCCGACTTTTGGGTTCATGTGATGCACATCGTTTCTGTAGCTTTCGTATATACCTCTTACGGCATCAGCACAAGTTTTTGATATTGTCCTGTTTTGCTCGAGGTCGGCAATCAAATCTTCGATTGATTTTGCCCCGCCGCCACTCTTATCTCTATGCAACTTGACTCGATCTGCGACAAACACAATAATGCCCTCATTGATGCTATGGCTCATCATCACCGCGGCAATAAAATGACCGTCGCGGTACAAATTGATACACTTGGATGATGCGGCGGCGAAATGATGGTTGCCAATTATCCAATGGTGACCAATATCTAAATACCTATCGACACGTTCATCGATAGAAGAATTATTGCTTGCCATAAGATTATCCTTCAGCGTCTGCCTTTTTATATCCATTCAAGATACTCCGTGGCACTTTTTGTATTTCTTTCCACTGCCACATGGGCAAGGGTCATTTCTACCTATCTTTTCTCGTGTCTTTAAATTAATCGGTGTGCTTTTTGTGTAATATTTATTTGCTATTTGTTCAAGCTCAGGGTCATGCATCCAAGGGCCGTTACCAAACATGACTAATTCAAAATTCTTTGCATTATCTGCCATGGCGGCAAAACCAAGCCATAAGCTCGCCTTCATTTGATATTTCTTAACCATGCAATATTCAGTTAAATGTCTAAATAATTTGTCATGATTCTGAAAGTCGCAAACATAACAAATGCCGGACTTACCATCATTCGTGGCCATATGAAATCTTAGGCTCTTTCTTTCTCTTAAGCACCTCTCCTTCAAGGCCTTCACCTCAGCAATAAACTGATCGGCCCCTTTCCCCGCCAAATCATATAAATAGAAAATAGCATCTGTAAAACCGGATTGTTTTGATTTTTTTAATTGATCAACCATTTCCTGAAAGTCTGGATTTGACCATTTCGCATGTAACCTCTGCATCGCGCTTGTCCTTGGAACATGTCCACGCGCGGATGGAAAATGTGCATCTATGAGTTGCCCCATCCCTTCAACCAAAGCCCAATCAATAGGCCTCCCCGATTTCTCATCCTTCAGGGGAAATAGTTTTTGGTTAAGATGATAGGCTAAAAGGTCGATCTCTGATTGCCCCATAAAATGTTCATTTAAGGATACTCTTTGCCTGAGGTAATATAAGAATTCGAAAGGGCATTTTAAGTAATAGGTTAATATATCTAAATCAAAAATGTTTATTACAATCGGACTGGGATCAGAATCATTTTTCTCGAGGAACGTTTTTGCCTGATACATTACGGCCGGATAATGGTCGGACGTGACACAGATTATATAAACATCATTTATGGAATCATCGAGAACGATCTCGCTACCATCCGGCCTAATTAATTTAACCTTTTCTTTGAGTATGGCATTTCGAGAAGCCCTTCCCTGATCATAAGCATCTTGAATGGCCGCATTGAAGTCGGTTTTCAACTGCCCTTCATCTCCGGTGCGCGCCATTGATGTTAATTTTTTTGATTTTATTTGTACAACAACCGCTTTGTTCCCAGTCACGGCTAATAGATCTATGTCTGTTACAGCCTGTCCTCTTTGCTTCTCGATGACAACTTGCTCAGCAACATTCACATCGCCAAAAACATTGGCAAGAAGAGCCAGGGCAATCTTAACGGTGGCTTGTCCTCTGTTTATCAATGACTGCTCTTTGTATGCGGCATCTTTAATCATCCAGTAAAAAGGACTTTCGTATATCGACTGTGCGAAATTGAATAGAACCGGGATAAAGTAAAGCCCTTCTCGCAAAATAATGATTGGATTAGAAGATATAACGTTATATTGGCCCGGAGCAGATAAGGTTTTGTTCTCGGTATTTGGCACTATTGAAAACGCTCTTAGAATATTCTTTAGCTCGTCAGAATTAAATTCACTCAGGTCGCTTTCTGAAAAACAGAAAACAGCTAATGCCGTCTTCGCAAGGTCATCAAAATTCTCTGTATTGAATACATTGATGGATTTGCTTATCGCCAATTCTTTCAGTTTTCGACAGATTGCAACCGCAGTTGCAATATCAAAGCCTTTTTCGCGCCGTAACCATTCATGATCGTTCTCATATCTTTTAACAGCAAAATCCCAGCATTGAAAATCATACGCGCCAGAATCCCCATAAAAAATGGCCTCCGAAAGCGCCATGCCAGAACCAAGGATATTTTCAGATATTTGCGCGTCACCCTCTGACACAGTGCTTTGTTTAGCAATATTCTGCATATGATCTTTAAATGGTTTCATATAAGACGAATGGAGTTCTTGAAAAAGCTGGCTCACTTTTTCAATATGACAGCGGCAAGATGCTTCGGTGGGTAATTCTACGGAAATGCTGTTTTTAACCATTAACCCGGCCAAAAAACTAATTTCCTGAAAACTCAGTTTTGAATGCCAATCAATATCGGCGGCTTCTTCTGGGTCATGAAAAAAACTTTGCAACAGAATAATGGCGAGAGAATAGATAAAACCTTTCTCTTTGGTTATCTCTTCAATTTTTCCAACAATGTCTCTCTGATCGATTTCAACATCGGGCATCAATAATACTCCCTTATATACCCATACGCCCGGTCGAAGAAAATATGTTTTGAGTATATATAAAACTATTCATCGCTTTAGGGCTTTCTTGAAATACCATGGCGCCTTAAATCGTTTAAAAATAGGTTTTTCTCTGACTTTATTCATCAAATCCCAATATAGCGTAAAAAATGGTTCATCCTTTCGTTCAATACCGTATTTTTTAGGTGGCTCGAATTTATATGATTGCATCTTGAGCTTCTCATGGTAATACGGCTTATGGCTTTTCTTATATAATGGCAAGAGGTATTCATATATCCCCCACTGTATATCTATGAGATGTTGTGCGATAACCGTCGAATAATATGCTAAAAAATCACCATGAAACCACTCATGAAGATTTTCCATACACAAAATGACATCGCCTTCAGTAGCTTTAATATTGTTTCTGTGGAATATGTCTTTGATTCTTTTCCTGACTCGCGATAATTTAAGGAATGAATGTTTATTCATGTTGGCGCTGACCCTTATCAAATCAACTCTGTTTATGGACAACTTAACTTCTTGATCGATATCGGGAAGCCATATCTTTTTGAAATTATCTTCATGCAACAGCCATTTTTGAAACCTCCTGACAGCACTTCCAAGTTTTTTGTATGACGTCTTTGTCCCTAAACAGCACTTAGTCTTGATTTCTGACAATAAATCCAACAGAGTTGCACGTTTATTAAGGTTCTCGTCAAACTGAGATAAGAAATCGACCAACAATATGAAATAATATTTTCTCGGTATGCTTTCACAAAACATCACGTTATTTTTCGGCTCTTTCATAATGCAAAAATTGTGCATCTCCCTCAACTGACTTATTGCTGAGTGCAAGATCACAATTTCGGTATGAATAGGTTTTTTAATTAAATTTTTCAAGTCCAACCTTAATCCCGATCAAGAAACTTTACCATCAACAAATTTATTCACTATATCTTCTAAGACATTTCTACTAAGATCAAAATAATCAAACAAAACGAATAAAGGCTTAATAAATGCCTCTACATGATCCGGTAATCCGGACTCTAATTTTTCGATTGTTGTATCAATCTCAGTTGACGCTTCATCTTCAATCGATTTTCTGTCCCAACTGAGCTCCCTAGAAAAGCTAGAAGATACTAATAATCTATCCTTCAAGCCTCCATGCTTTATTTTTATAACAATTCTTGAATTCTGCGCGACATTCAAACCCGTGTAGAGACGTACCGCGTATAAAAGTGTTTCTGTGATTCTTACTATGCGTGTATTAAAAAATAAGTGGCCAGGCTTTCTCGCATCCTCGAAAAGGCTTTTAAGCAGGTAAAACGCTCCGTCTTTTCTTATAGTCCAATAATCGTAATGATCACCGGTGTCTATGTCAGCGACTATTCCATCTGTTTTAGGGCGCGGCCGATAGCTATCGTTATTATTCAATACAACTCCTATGGGCCATCCGAACGTGTGAATTGTGGCTTCATCCGCAACCCGTAATAATTCGTTTTGAGAAATATTTAAAATTGTATCTGGTACTACCATTTGAACTTCCATAAATCCTGACTTATTTGACTTTTTTAATTGAGCTGAAGCAATGTCTTTGTGATATCTTATCCATTCTTCATCCCATGCCGTTTCTTGAACAACTGTCTTTGGTTTAGTTGTCAGTAATCGTCTTTTTATCCTTTTTTCAAGCTCCTGCGAAAATAAATCAACTTTATCTTCTGACCAAAAAAGAATGTCATAGCCTGCTAAATCGAAATGTATTTTCGGTCCTTCTTTTTTATAATTCGGGCTATCTGAGTTGTGATCTTCGCGTGCTGTTAAAATTAAATTTCTGAATTTATCCAATCCCATCGCATAACCAATCTCAAGATAGCAATTTGGTCTTTCATTGGTTAAATCAGCAATGATAATTTCAGAAGATTCAATAAAATTTATTATCTCGCTTTTTAACAAGCCGCCTTGATTATGTTTATCTACTCTTTTAGCTTCAAAACCGCATTTAGCTAATGCTGGGACAATGGCTTTTTCGCAAATATGGTCTAAAGTCGAATTCCCGATTTGCATTATTATGAAAGCTGTCTTCATCCTCTTATCCCTTTAACGTCTCTATAATCCCCTTAAAACTCTCCAGCCCTGCCTCAATGTTTTCAATAATCTCCGCCGCAAGAACGTCCGGATCGGGAAGATTGTCGAGATCGGTCAGGCTTTTGTCTTTAAGCCAGAATATGTCGAGGCTAGTCTTATCCCGAGCGATGATCTGGTCATAGGTAAACTTGCGCCAGCGGCCTTCGGGATTTTTATCCGAGAATGTTTCCTTACGCTTGTGGCGATTCCCGGAGTTGTAACACTCGATGAATTCTTTCAAATCTTCAAACTTGAGCGGATCCTTCTTAAGCGTAAAATGCATGTTCGTCCGAAAATCATAAATCCACACTTCCTTGGTCTGGGCATTCTTGCTGGCCGGACGGTTATCAAAAAAGATGACGTTTGCCTTCACACCCGGCTTGTAGAATATGCCGGTCGGTAGCCTCAAAATAGTATGCAGGTCTGTGGTCTCTAACAGTTTTTTGCGGACGGTTTCTCCAGCGCCACCTTCAAAGAGAACGTTATCCGGCACAACAACCGCGGCCTTACCATCAACTTTGAGCATCGTATGAATGTGCTGAACAAAATTGAGCTGCTTGTTTGAGGTGGTCGCCCAAAAGTCTTGCCGATTATAAACAAGGTCTTCGCCTTCTTCTTCGCCTTCCTCATTGGTAAATGTCATACTGCTTTTCTTGCCAAATGGAGGATTGGTAAGAACATAATCAAACCGAGCGCCATTGTCCGCTATCAACGAATCCGCGCGCTCAACCGGAGGCAAATTATCCAAGTCGCCGATGTTATGCAAAAAGAGGTTCATCAAACAAAGACGCGCTGTGCTCTGCACAATCTCCCAGCCCTTAAAGGTCTTATATTTCAAAAACCGAAGTTCATCTTTATTGAGCTGATAATTGCTCTTATTAGTAATGAAGTCATATACCGCAAGGAAGAAACCGCCTGTTCCGCATGCTGGATCAGCAATCGTCTTCTCTGGTTCCGGACGCATGCACTCTACAAGGGCCCGAATCAACGCACGAGGCGTGAAGTACTGCCCGGCACCGCTTTTTGTATCCTCAGCGTTCTTTTCAAGCAAGCCCTCATAAATGTCGCCCTTAACATCCGTGCCGATCTTAACCCACGATTCCTGATCAATCATTTGCACAAGGCGATAGAGCTTAGCGGGATCGGAAATCTTATTCTGCGACTTAAAGAAAATCTTCCCGAGCATCCCGCTTTTCTGACCGAATTCACGCAAGAGCGTGACATAGTGAGTCTCTAATTCAGCGCCTCGCTTACTGACAATTGATTCCCAACAATACTCCTTTGGAATATCAAGCTTGCGATTATAAGGCGGCTTGGAATATTCATCGGCCATCTTGAGAAACAAAAGATAGGTCAACTGCTCAAGATAGTCGCCATAACCAACGCCATCGTCCTTGAGGACGTTGCAATACGACCAAACTTTAGAAACCAATGCCTCAGTCATGATCCTGTTTCCCTTTCGACTTGCCCTGCAAAGCCTCTTTCTCAGCTTTAATCTTTATAAGTAACGCTTCGGCTGAATTTTCGCCGGATATCAAATCTTTATGTTTCTTGCGCCATTCCTCGGTCAGATTGCCTTCGAATGCTTCCTTTAGAATGCTCTGACGCAATGCTTCGGCTTTTTGCAAATTTTCAACTATAGATTCCTCCATCATATCGCACACAGAAAAGCGCGATTCGATAGACTGAACGATTTGCTTTTGTTCTTGTCTTGATGGCAAAGGAATCTCGGTAGATTGAATAGCCTTCATACCTACATTTCCTTGGCCAACATTGCCTGTCTCCGAAGCGAAGAAACTATCCTTGAAAGATTCTGTCCATGAATAATACAAAAAGAATTCAGGCAAACAAGTTTCATTGAATCGTAAATATGCAAGCCGCTGGTTGAGTAGTAAGTGTCTCTCTTTTACAACGGCAGTATATCCGTAGTCTCTTTTCTTTCTTGTGCCTGTTAACGAAATAATGACATCTCCGGGAATCAACAAATATTTGCTCGCTATCTTTTCATCTATGCTGTCTAAAAAAATAGGCGATACACTGAGCCTTATAAGACCGGGGCGAACATTCCCAATGCGAATAACCTGATAAACGCCTTGTTCTATAAAACTAGAGCTTTTAAAAGCACACCCTCCAACAGCTTCGCTTATATTTTGCAATGGTACTTTATTCCATTTCCCAATAAACGCTTTTTTTAGAATTGCTCTTCGATAAACCTTCAACTGCGCTTGGGCTTTTTTGAGGTTTTCGATGGCATTGTCGAGATCGGAGAGCAATTCTTCTAAAGAGTCAACAATCTGATTTTGTTCTTGCGATGATGGCAAACAAAAATCGATATCTAATATATGTTCGCGCTTCAAGTTATTAATATTTGTTCCTTTCGAAATTGCACTGATAAACTTACGATAGCGCGGAGCTTGAAAAAAATACCCGACAAAACGAGGATTAATGGCAGGAAGTGGCCGAAACAAAGCACAAAACGCACCATAACTGCCGTCAAAGTTCTTTTCCGCCTGCGATGACTTCCCGACAAGATGTTTGCTACCACTAGACATGCAAAACAGTATGTCATGCCTTTCAATATACTGCTGTGAAACTATTCGCTTTTCCGGCACATAAACAAGGTCTTCAAAATTCAGATTGCCATTTATGTTGTTAGCCCGCAAAATTGGCTTTAATCCGGGCTCATGGGCATTTCGCGCCTCATGCTTTTTGTAATTAATCCCTTTAATAAGAACTCCCGTATCGCAAACTTTTATTGCTCGCCACTCTTTAGGAATTGTTAACTCAATCATATTTTTATGCCACCAGCACTTCGTTTAATTCGTTGATCAGCTTTTCGGTGCCGTCACCAAAAAGCTCGTGAAATTTACCTAAACCCCCTCGCTCGCCAAAAGGCGAAAGGTCAAAATCATCATGCTCAATATGAAATGACGTTGCTATATGATCGCGAATCATATAAAGCCATTCCATTTGCTCCTGATTAAAATGCTTATGCCCGGATTGCGCGCGCACAACCCAATCACGGAAATTCCTGCGCGCGATCGTGTCATAATCCGTCAATTCTTTATCTATCCCGACAATCCGCCGAATAAGGCCAACAAGCGCGGTCAATTCGCTCTTGGGACTTCCGGCATCACTCTTTTCAAAATGAGCGTAAGCTTCCCATACCCTAAGCGGCGGAAGATTAGGCTTCTTTTCTCGGAGTATGTCAAAAACCTCCCTGATCATACGATAGGTAATATCCCGCCTACGGTATGGCTGGCTGTAGAAAATAGAAAGCCCCTTGATCTCATCTTTATTTGCCTCAATAAATTCCTTAAAATCTTTAACTATCGTTTCAGCCTGCTCAACCGCCTGCTTGTCCCATCCAGCGAAAGTCACCCGGTCAATGTTGACCGTATCAATGATCTGTTCAAGTGCCCTGCGAACTGTTTCAATATACTCGTTTAAAGGCCCGTTAAAGACATGACTTGCCTGCTTTGCCAAATCTTCCTGCGCACGTTTCAATTTCTCGTCCTGAGAAACGTCTGCATCCGGGAACAATTGTCTTGCCTTTTCCTCTATCAGATCCGGATTGTGCGCGTCCAGAAGGCCGGTTACGATCGCTCCCAGCGGCATACCTCCGGACAATTCCTTGATCTTCTGGCGTTCTTTGTCCTTAATCTGACGATCCATGCGCGTCAGGCGGTTTGCCAATGACAAGAAAGTATCCTCGTCCTTCGCCCCCATCAAGACGGCATTCAATAAATCTTTAAGAGGCACAGAGCTTTTGCGTTCCAGAGGACGACTGTCGGTTTTAAGCGACTTCGCGACTCCGACAGCATCGATAATGACAAAGTGGTCTTTTTCGTATTTTGCAGAAGGCGTTACTTTCTTTAAATCATCGAGCCCCAGCGTCCTTGTGCCGCGGCCTTTCATCTGCTCAAAGTAATTAGCCGAGCGCACATCGCGCATAAAAAGCAAACACTCCAAGGGCTTCACGTCTGTGCCGGTGGCGATCATATCGACTGTCACGGCAATGCGCGGATTGTAGGAGTTTCTAAACTGCGCCAGCAAAGTGTCACCGTCCTCTTCGGCTTTATAAGTGATTTTCTTGCAGAAATCATTTCCTTCAGCAAATTCCTCACGCACAATCTCGATGATGTCATCAGCATGGCTGTCCGTCTTGGCAAAAATTAAGGTCTTGGGTACTTCCTTGCGGCCGGGGAATATTTCCGGAAGTTTATTCTTGAAAGTTTTAATGACATTACGAATCTGACTGGGGTTAACAACATCCCGGTCTAATTGCTGGCCGCCATATTTGACTTCTTCATCCAATTGTTCCCAGCGTTTCTTGCGTGTTAAGCGCTCCCTCACATCGACATATTCCTTGGCAGATATCTGCGACCCCTGTTTTGTGATTTCTGTTTCGATGGTAAAGACGTCATAAGGCACGTTGACAAGGTCAGCGACCGCCTGCTCATGTGAATATTCGCTAACGATATTTTCTTTGAAGAATCCAAAAGTGCGCTTGTCCGGAGTTGCAGTCAGTCCGATCAGGAATGCGTCAAAATAATCAAGTACCTGTTGCCAAAGGTTATAAATTGACCGGTGGCATTCATCGATGACAATGAAATCAAAAAACTCGAGTGGGATTTTCTCGTTGTAAACCACCGGCATAGGCGCTTTGGGTTGCCACACTTCGTTCGGGTTGGTCTCCTCTGCCGCCTCGTCCAGCTCTTCACCTTTGAGGATAGAATAAAGCCGCTGAATTGTGCTAATACATACTTGCGCGTCTTTTGAAACATAGCTCGACTTGAGCCGCTGGACATTATAAAGCTCGGTGAATTTACGATTATCGTCTGCTGGTGTATAGGCCATGAGCTCCTGCTCGGCCTGCTTCCCGAGGTTTCTAGTATCGACAAGAAAAAGCACTCTCTTGGCTTTGGCGAACTTAAGCAGGCGATAGATAAAGGTAATGGCCGTATAAGTCTTGCCGCTTCCTGTTGCCATTTGAATAAGCGCCCGGGGATAATTTTCCTTGAATGATTTATCAAGATTCTTAATGGCGTTAATCTGGCAATCTCGCAATCCTTTTTCATCAAGAACCGGAATATCGTGTAATCTTGCCCTCAGATTCTTTGGAGTAGACATCCATTCTTTAAATGTTTCCGGCCTTTGAAAAGAAAATGTCTGGCGCGCGCGAGGCTTAGGATCATTAAAATCGGTAAAGCGAGTTATCTCGCCGGTGCTTTCGTAAACATATTTAAGTGGCTCATTGTTGACATATTTTAGCTGTGCCAACGCATACGCCTCTGCCTGCGCTTCATGAACAGTTAAACGATGACCTTCTTCCTCACGCTTGGCCTCTATGACGCCTACTGGCTTGCGCTCTACAAAAAGGACATAATCAACCGGCCCGATATCAGTGGGATATTCCCGAACAGCAATGCCGAGTCCGGCGTTGAAATTCAATGCCTTCCGGTTTTGAACCTTCCATCCGGATTGCACCAGCATGGCATCAATTTTGTCGCGCGCTATCTGTTCAGGATTTTGATTTGGCATAATTACTCCACTAACCCTTCGTCTGCGAAACTGTAATATTGATTATCCCCGACAATAACATGGTCAATGACCTTGATCTGCATCAACTTCCCCGCATCGCTCAATTCTTTGGTGAATTTCTTATCTTCTGTGCTGGGCGTTATGTTTGCGCTGGGATGGTTATGAACACAGACAATCGACTTGGCAAACTTCTGCAAAGCGGCGTGGATTATTTCACGGACAATCGGGAATGCCTGATCAACGGTGCCGACAGCGGTATCCACGATGTCGATAATACGGTTATTGCTATCAAGATAGACAACCTTAAAAACCTCTGTCTTAAGGTCACGAAGCTGGGGCATGACGATATCCACGACATCCTTGGCAGAGGCAATCTTCTGCTTCCCGGTGGACACATCGTCCTCGCGATAGCGCCGCCCGATTTCAAGCGCGGCCTGAATGTGGGCGATCTTGGCCCCGCCTAAGCCCTTGAGATCCTTCCAATCACGCGAATCGGTATGCGCCATGTTGCGGAATGTGCCAAACTTCTTGAGTATCTTACGGGCGAGGTCAATGGCGCTGGTGCCTTGAGTGCCGGTACGAAGAAGAATGGCCAGAAGCTCTGAATTACTCAAAGCCCCCGCTCCCTTCTTGAGGAGTTTCTCTCTCGGCCTGTCATCCTCCGGCCAAGACTTTATGCCTGTAGCTTTTCTTTCCTTCACCATTCTTCTCTTCTCTGTTCTTGAGTAATGTATTTTTGTGGTACGAAAGTTACGTCTGGCGTTACTTTCGCACCCTAAAAGTACAGCCTTAAAAATCGCCACCTGAGGGCTTGAGCTCGGGCACTATTTAACACCATCCATTGCCTTGTTGATCCGTTCAAGCGCCTTATCCAGATCGAAATTCTCGCGTTCAACTGGAGATAGAACATCAAACAATTCGGCTTCGATACGAGAACGCATATCGTCAATCTCAATGGCTTTACGTCCCATGTTGACACAATATTTTGCTAAATCCAAATCCCCGCCATCCTCCTCTATTTTTTTCTTAAAAAGACTGATAACTTCTTTATCCGCAATGTTAAATTTGTTGCGAAACAAGAAATCCAGATCGTAAAAATCACGAGGAGCAATGGTCTCTCTAAGGGCCGCGGCGCGTAGCTTTTCACTCACTATTTCATTAAGCGACAGACAAGCAACCTTGCCTCCATCAAAAAGAGGTTCTCCTGTAAACGGATGCGTATACGTATGATGAATCTGCTGTTTTTCTATCTTATCAATGGGATTAAATCTCAAGCCGATTTCGAATTTAATTTGTCCTTCGGTCGGACGCAGGGCAGATTGATACGAAAAATAATAGACATATTGCTTTGACTCGTTTCTTCCGGGATTCCCGGCATCAACAAGTTTCATATCAAACCGTTCCACAAACTTTGCTATTTTGTCCTTCACGGGCTGTATACAAATTCTGCGCTCTCCGCGCGTCGCCTCGTATTGTGGTAACTTCATGCTAAAATCGAGATCCTCGCTCAAACGATAATATGCGTAATAAATCTTATTCAGACAGGTCCCACCCTTAAAAACGAGATCTTCGGCAAGCTCATGCGCTTGGGAAAGGAGCAGGGTTAAATAATAGTCTTTCTCTAAAAGCGGAAGCAAAAATCCTTTTTTCTTTGCCGTTCGCTCCAAGGTCTTTACAAATTCATCCTTATTTTTGTGAATCATTGATTATGACTCTCCATTTCTTGTTGAGCGTGCCTTTGCGCGATCCGGTGAAAGTGCTGACAGCAGTTTTCTTAACGCTATTGGTAAGGGGTTTTAACAACGTATCTGTAACGTTCGATTCTTCAAGAACCAACCCAATCCGCTTCCTTGCTTTTATAATGGGAAATCGTGCCGCGTATTCCACCAATTTTTTAATATCACATTTCTTCTCTAGGACAGACTGCCTTAATACCGATTCGGCATTTTTGATGCCGCCAACAGGCTTATTAAAATAGATGAGGTCGATCAAAGTACGCTCTTTTGAGCTTATAATGACATCGGCATCTTTAACCTTGATAGTCTCCAGTCCGTAGAAACGATTCTCAGGGATTCTTAAAAATTTATACGAAATACCGCAAATTATTTTTTCCTTCCGGACAGCGGTATTAAGAACATAAACGGTCTGAAATAGTTGTTCAGTAAATCCGTAGTAATTAAACAATGTTGAATACCCAACATAATAATTCTTTTTAGGGAAAAAGAGCGGTGGAATAAGAAGCTCATCAATACCAGTCCCCTCCGGGCCAGCCTCGAGCGGTGAAAAAGCATATGTGCCGCGTTTAATAGGGGTAAGTATTTTTTTCTTCTTAAGCCGAAAAACAAGCTGTTTCCTGTCAGCAGGAGAAAGGTTAAATAAGCGATCAAGGTATTCGACTGTAACGATCGTCTTCTTCTCGTACGTGAGACGAGCAACGATGTTAGTCTCAATTGGCCCTAAAGTCTTTGATGTATTATTAGGTGTCATAGGTTATCTCCGACATAACTAACGTATCCTTTTTGTACATATCAAGTTTATCATATATTCTCCCTGTGTCAATGAGAATATCCAATACCCCTCTACCAATACAATGAAAGACGCATTTCTGCTGTCGTAAAAACTATATACTTTTTACGACATTTCATGTCCATCCATGTCCATCAAAATGCCCTTTTTCGACCTTCCCGGGCACCCACAGGACACCCCTTAAATCGCCTGTTTTCCGACGTTGGGCGCTTATTTTGACCGGTTTGACCATTGATGCCCAACCTGCCAATTACGTGGACATGGACATCGATTTTTTTGACCACTATCACTGGCTCCCTGCGCCTCGCCCGACCCCCACCCAACACCGGCTTCCAAGGACCCGTAAACAGAAAACCCTACTTCTACGCCATCAGGCATAGTCGTAGGGCATTTTAGCAATGATTTGTCTTTGATCACGATCGAGATCTAATCTGCGCCTACCAACGCCTCCGCCAAGCTCGCCATCAAGCGTCTATAAGGTGGACAACGGCCAACCGTAGGTTGCAATATACACACTTCTCGGCCTGTCTGTTTTTTTGTCGTTATCTCCTGGTTTTTCAATGTGTTGCACTCTC
>CAKKRH010000022.1 GCA_919902675.1 Omnitrophica bacterium GWA2_41_15 | reverse complement strand
CTACTTTAAGGCCTACCAGAAATCATTCCAGGAAGGCGAATACAACCTCTCTGAAACCCTGCACACCCCTACCGGACAGGTAATCAGGAGGTATATGAGCGGGGGAATAGCAGATTTGATGCCGAAATTACCTCAGATAAGCAATGGATACACTACACCAGCAGAAAACATTGTCAGCTCGGCGATAGATGGGGATAGCAGTGGAGAAGTTTTGTGGGATGGAAGCGATTTCGCGCGGCAAACCACAGGCTCGCCCTTATTAGAAGAGAAGAAAGACGAGCTTGGCGCCATATTAGATATGATGAAGAATAAATTAGATAAGGCTAAATTTAGCGACATAGATTATTTTAAAAATATAATAGAAATGATAACATCTAAACATGATTTGGCAAGCCTTAGGAAATCGGTTTATGGAATTATTTTTGTTGAGTTAGAGAAACTTTCTCAAGACGCAAAAGAGACCATAAAATCAGAGCTGGAAAAGCTGAAGGAATTCTACGCCAACTTGAACGCGGATATATTTGCTGAGAAAGTCTTGAGGAAAGCCTTGACCAAAACAGTCATTGAAAACGCTATCTTAGGAAAAGAGCTTACTATAAATCCTGTTTCATATGCGGGCCTGCCCACCAACGCCTTCACCAAAGATAAATATTATTTGTTGCCGGCTTCCCTATTAATTGAAGGCGCTAAGTATCGTATTAAAGTTATTGCTGGCGAACATAAGGATTATTATAAGGAACGGAATCAGAACAAATATATGATTCTGGAATTAGTGCCTGAGGATGGCCAGAATACGCTTTTGCCTTTGATAGAACTGCGTGTTTATTATAATAACAAGGGGGTTGTTGTCGAGATAAGGCCTATAATAAACTATGGATGGTATAAGGGGCCCAAAAAAAAGACAGCCATGAAGAGCCATATTATATGAAAAGGCAGAGAGAAGGATTCAATAAGCTGTTCAATTCAGAGCCGCTGGAGGCAGATAACTGTCAATCTGTATTAGCGATCCAACTTATTATGCGGGTCTTATCAGCATCCGCGAGTGCCGGCTCTGCGCTGCTAACTGAATCTTTGGATAAATTATACGAGGTAATAAGCAAGAAAATTCTGGAAGGATTGTCATCTTTATTGAGCAGTGAAAATAAGATAAAGGTCGTAGGCTATTTAAGAAATTTAAGATTAGGGGATTTAAAGTTAGGCGAAATCAAGGAACTGCCCGGAAATTTAAAAAAGTTAATTGATAAAACTAAGCAGCCTCCGGGAGATAGCGCGAAAACATCCAAAGCAATAGGAGAAGTAGAGAGTCTCTGCGATTCTATAAACGCTGAAGAAATAATGGCCAAGGCGCTTGAGTTAGAAAAATCTGTCTTTATAGATTTATCTATTGAAAGATCATATTCTGAATCCGGAGCAAATATAAGAATTGGAAAAACTACTTTTAAGTATGTAAAAGTCAATAGTGTCAAGGCAATGGTTGATATTACCTTTTATAGGGAAATTAGTGATGCTACTCCTGCGTTAACCATTACTTTTGAAAGTTATGTTAATGGCGGCACCATAAGAGAAGTGAAGCTTAATTTTGAAACGGGTGAATACACTATTCTGCAGTTACAAAATCTGTCAGTGGACATCATAAAAGCATTAGAGTATTTATATTATTTATCTAGGGATAAAGATTCCGCGGATGAAGTGGTTGGCTGGGTGCCTGAAATCGCGAGTTCCGCGCTTACAATTACAAAAAAGCCTGAAGTCATCGGTGGTATTGACTTTCGCCAAATGAATATGCTGGTTCAACCGGCGGGAAGTTTCACCGGCCTTGATTTTAGCCTGCCGATGTTAAGCAGGGCCGAGATAGAGTCTTTTGACCTGGAGAAGGAATTAGCCGATATCCGGCATATGGTGAGGAGAGGGATTGCTCCCTCCGGCCAAAGGCTCAAAGAATACTTAGCCGCCTGTTTTGAAAAGGGAGAGACTAAAGATAAGATAGACAGCTTTATCCTCTGCTTAGCGGATATCTTTGAACTTCAACAGTTTGAGGCCAGGGAAGCATCTCCGGAATACAAAGAGGCCTTAGTCATTGCCGATACCCGCAGGTATATCATTAAGGAAGATAGATTTTACGGAAGCAAAAATAATTCATATAGTTTAAATTAATCCTTCGCAGAAGTCCCCGGGTTTCAAGTCCGTGGGATAAATGTATTGTGCTTTCTGCTTTAGGAGGAAGCCCCGGGCTAAAGCCCGGGGGAGCTTCACTAACTCAAAAG
Source organism: Omnitrophica bacterium GWA2_41_15 (assembly GCA_919902675.1). Lineage (GTDB taxonomy): Bacteria > Omnitrophota > Gorgyraeia > Gygaellales > UBA12090 > UBA12090. The sequence goes on along the minus strand of CAKKRH010000022.1, from coordinate 32,981 downwards.
CGAAAAAGACCAAAAAACAAAACAAGTATTCATTATTTTTTACCTCGTTAGAAAACAGCAGATATTACTAACGGGGTTTTTTATTTAAAAAAAACTTGCATTTTTAAAACTCATTGTTATAATTGAACTTAAGATTAATAGGCATAAGCGCCTGCCGAAAAAAACTTGTTATTTATTGAGTGGCTTAAGGTTTTATTCTTCGTAAACAATTATGGCAGCGCGCTTGGACTTACCCCGTTTCGTATGACTCCGCCGCGGGCGGGGGGCTTGGCGGGGTTAATTCACCCCGCCGCGGGCGGGCTCATTAAGGAGGGATTATGGGTGATAAGGCTAAGGGTCCGGTAATGCTTTTGGTTATTCTTCTGATCGCGGCAATCGCGGCGGCGGCTCTATGTTTTATGGGCCTGCAGAAGGAGAAAGAAAAAAACGTCATTTTAACTGAAGAAAAAGAGCGTTTAGAGGTGCAGAAGCGTTCAGCAGAGAAGCAGATTACTGACTTAAAAGGCCAGATTGATGACCTGAAGCAGGATATAACCCAGAAACAGGCCAAGATTAAAGATTTTGACAATCAGCTTACCTTAGCAAATAATGAGTTGACCCTGGAAAAGGAGGCAAAGGAAAGCGCTCTGGCTGAGCTTTCCGGAGTCAAAAGTACTATAGGGGGCTTGACTTCCGCCAAGTCTGCTTTAGAAGCAGAGCTTAAAGCCAGCAAAGAGGCTTTGGATGATCTGAGAAATCAATTAACAACCATTGAGACGGCCAAGCAGAGCTTAGAACAGAAACTGAAAGAATCTGAAGTCAACCCTAAAGTTAAAGATAAGGATGTCCAGCAGTTGGATAAGATAGTGGTTACTCCTGCCGCGGGCAATGTGCCGGCGGTTCCCGCTGGGGATATCAGCCCGGCAATGCCGGTTGCCCCCGCGCCTTCTACCGCGGATGTTCCTCAGGTTAGTTCTTCCGAACCGGCCGTAGCGCCTTTAGAGGGGAAGGTCCTGGTGGTTAATAAGGAATACGACTTTATAGTAGTGAACTTAGGCCAGAAGGAAAATGTAGGCATAGGTCAGACCATCGAGATTTTTCGCAAGGATAAAAAGCTCGGCCAGGCTAAAGTGGAAGAGGTCAGGGACACGATGTCCGTGGCTACCCCGGTTACCAAGGATATGATTAAGCAGGTTAAGGAAGACGACCGGGTGGTATTGCTCAGGTAATCAATTATAATGTCAAAATTCACAAAATTTATTGATGGCGCCAGACGTAAGGTTAATGATATTTTAGGCCTTTTTTCTAATGACCTTGGTATTGATTTAGGTACTGCCACTACTTTGGTTTATGTCAAAGGCGAAGGAATTGTTTTGTGCGAGCCTTCGGTAGTGGCTGTGGAGAAAGGTACTAATAAAGTTTTGGCTGTCGGACTTGAGGCCAAGCGGATGCTGGGAAGGACTCCTGGTGATATTTCGGCAATTCGGCCGATGAAGGACGGGGTAATCGCGGATTTTGAGATTACCGAGGCAATGCTGCGCTATTTCATCCGTAAGGCCCAGCACCGCCGGGTTTTAGCCAAGCCGCGGATGGTGATCGCCATTCCTTCAGGGATTACTGAGGTGGAAAAGAGGGCGGTCAGGGAATCCGCGGAGCGAGCCGGGGCAGGTTCAATCTATTTGATAGAAGAGCCTAAGGCCGCGGCTATCGGGGTGGGGCTTCCCATCAATGAGCCAATAGGTAATATGATTATTGATATCGGAGGAGGCACAACCGAGATCGCGGTTATTTCCTTGGGCGGAATGGTTTTCTCGCGCTCAATCCGTATCGGCGGCGACGAGATGGACCAGACCATAACCGAATACCTCAAGAAGACTTATAACCTGATGATTGGAGAGCGCACCGCCGAAGACATCAAGATTAAGATAGGTTCAGGTTATCCTTTAGAAGAAGAACTCAGCATGGAGATAAGAGGCAGGGATCTGGTGGCCGGCCTTCCTAAAGCTATCAAGATAACCTCGGAGGAAATCCGCGATGCCCTGCAGGATCCTATCCGGGCAATCTTGGAATCGGCGAAAATAGTATTAGAAAGAACTCCTCCGGAATTGGCCGCTGATTTGATTGAGCATGGAATTATGATGGCCGGCGGCGGATCGCTTTTACGCGGCATGGATAGGTTAATATCCGAAGAAACAGGCCTTCCGGTGCATGTAGCCGATGATCCCCTTATCGCGGTGGCTATGGGCACTGGAAAAGTCCTGGATGAGACCAGCTATTTTAAAAGGCTGACTATCCCCACCAAAATTCATTAACCCGGATTTAGAGACATTTTACCGAAATCATATTGCAAATTTCGGTTAATCTCAGATTCTGCCCGTATGTTTTTATGTAATCGTTATTGTCGTAAAAAAAAGTTCTAACGCCTGCCTAACGGCGGGCAGGCAGTTTTTGGGATAAAATTCTTCTACCCTAATGTGTTTAAATTTAATCCAGCGAAACTTCCCCCTCCCTTAATAGCCCTTATAGTTATTATAGTATTCTTTGTTTTTTCGCTTCCTCTTAAGTCGGGTATTTTTTCTTTATTTCTCCTTCCTCTAGAAATCAGCTCAAGCTTTATCGCCGATACCAAGGCTGTCCTCACCTATAAATTCATCCTCGAAGAAAATATCAAGCTCAAAAAAGAAATCTCCGGGTCTAGAAGTGATTCTCTTAGGGTAACGGAGCTACAATTAGAAAACCAGCGGCTGAAGAAGTTTTTATCTTTAAAGGATAGCTATCAATTTAAGACAATAGCCGCCAGGGTAATTGCCAGGGACCCTAATAACTGGTCAGCCGGTATTATTATTAGTAAGGGTTCAAAGCAAGGTGTAATGCCCGGAAATCTGGTTATCAATGATGAAGGCTTGTTGGGAAGGATAGTAGAGGTTTCAGACAATAGCTCCAAGATAATGCTGGCTAACGACCCCGATAGCGCTGTAGGGGCTTTTATTCAGAGAACCAGAGAGGAAGGATTGGTTTTAGGAACGCTTTTAGGGGGTCTGGCTATGCGCTATCTGGAGAAAGATAGCGATATTATCCCTGGGGATATAGTGTTGGTTTCCGGGATTAACCAGGATCTCCCCTCTGGAGTCTTAATCGGCAGTATTGAGGCGGTTAAAGATGATGACCAGGGTTTGGGCAAATATTGTGTGGTCAAAACAGCAGTGAATCTAAAGAGAATCAGGGAGGTGCTGGTTATTGTTGGTAAATAGAGATTTTTACTTCCCGAAGCTTATGATCCGCCGTGGAATTCTGATATTGGCATCAGGTTTATTCCAGTTGAATATGCTTTACTTTTTGTGGCCATTCGCTCTCCAGCCGGATTTGCTTTTTATCCTGGTGATAGTTATGGCGATGAATTCAGAGTTCAGGAAAATAGCCGGATATGTGTTATTCTGCGGATTACTAAAGGATGCCTTCGCGTTAAGATTGTTTGGTTTCAATTCTTTATTGTTTAGCCTGGAGGCTTTTTTGGTTGGTTATATCTGCCGCCGTTTGTATTATCAGGAAAAGGCCTGGTTTGGATTTATTTTTTTGGCCTCGGCCGGTGTGTTGAATTATTTCATTTTGACGGTAATCCTTAAGCGGCCTTATATCGTAATAGGCCTGGCTGAGGCGGCCATTAACTGCCTGTTTTTTCCCATAATAGAAAAACTTTATTCTGCAGACCGGCGGCCGGCGACAGGTAACTCTTATGCGCATAGATAAAATTAGGATTTTAACCGGAATACTGTTTTTAATTCTGATAGGCGGCGTGTTTTATCTGCAGATTGTCAAGGGTGGGTTTTATTATTCTTTAAGTGTTAAAAACTGTATCCGGGTTATGCCGCTGGAAGGAATAAGGGGAAGAATTATGGATTCATCCGGCAGGGTGCTGGTGGATAATCAGATGTCTTATAATATCGCGGTTATTCCTTATGAATTGAAGAAAAACCCCAAAACAATATCGGAATTAGCCGGGCTTTTAAATAAAAGCGTCCCCCGGATAAAAAAGGAAATTGAGAAAGGCTTTATTTCTTCATTCAGCCCGATTATTGTCGTCAAAGACGCGGATAAGAAAACAGCTATACTTATTGAAGAGAACAAATTCAGGCTTCCCGGAGTTACGGTACGGATATTACCTAAACGCGAATACCCTTATTATGACCTGGCCGGCCATGTGATAGGCTATCTGGGTAAAATTGATTCCTGGAGGATAACCCGGCTTAGAGATTACGGATATAAGAGCAAGGATGTCGTGGGTTTCGGGGGAATAGAGGAAATCCTAGAGCCGGCCTTGCGTTCAAAAGAAGGAGGAACCCAGGTTCAGGTTGACCATCGGGGCAGGATGAATAAAATTGTAAGTTTTCGTCCTTCGCAAAACGGCAAGGATGTCTATTTGACCATAGATATCCGGATCCAAAAAATAGTTGAGGAGGCCCTGATCAATAAAAAGGGCGCGGCGGTTCTGATGGAGCCGGAGAGCGGAAAAATAATCGCGATGGCCAGCTCTCCGGGTTTTTATCCCGGGGCATTTCTGGAGGAGGATAACTCCGCTTATGTCCGGGACGTTTTTTCGAATCCCGATTCTCCGATGATTAACCGTTCGATTTCCGGGCAATATCCCCTGGGTTCGGTATTTAAGGCGGTTTCTGCGGCGGCGGCCTTAGAGAAAAAAAAGATAATCCCCGCGCGGAGGTTTTTCTGTCCCGGCAAGCTGAGCGTGGGGACAAAGGAATTTAACTGCTGGAGCAGGCACGATTCCCAGGATCTCATTGAGGCGATGACGCATTCCTGCAATGTGTATTTTTATCATCTTGCCCTTTTGTTGGGTCCGGATATTTTAACCGATTACGCTCTCAAATTCGCCTTGGGCAGGCAGTCGGGGATTGATCTTCCTTACGAGGCCTCAGGATATGTGCCTTCGGTTTCAAAACGCAAAATGAAATTGAGGTCATGGTATGATGGTGATACCGCTAATTTTGGAATAGGCCAGGGAGACCTTCTGGTCACGCCTTTACAATCAGCCAGGCTTATGGCGGTGTTTGCCAATGGAGGTAAATTAGTCAAGCCTTACATTGTCAGTAGGATAGGTGATGAGGATATTAAGCCTGAGGCGGGAGCGGATTTAGGAATAACTCAAAGCGCGATAAAAGCGGTTAACGAAGGCTTGAGAGGGGTGGTGAATTTTGAGACCGGAACCGCTAACATCGGAAGTTGGGGCAATCTTAAAGTAGCCGGTAAGACCGGAACCGCCCAGGTGTATAACAAGTTGTCCCATGGCTGGTTCGTGGGTTTCCTGCCTTACGATAAGCCCAGGATAGCCTTTTGCGTTTTTCTGGAAAATACCGGTATGAGCATTCATTCGGTGGTGCTGGCGAATCAGATTTTTTCCCGCTTGCGGGAGGAGAAGTTGATATGACTAAATACGCTATTCCCGCCGCGGCGTTTTTGATTGTCTGCCTTAGCCTGGCCACGCTTTATAGTGATATTTATCCTAAGAATGTCTTTGGCGAAAGCTCGGTATTCCTGCGTCAGCTAATCTGGATAGCGCTGGGTTGGACGGCTTTTTTTGTCTTCAGCCGTATATATTACCGCCGGCTGTTAAATTTTATCTATCCTTTTTACTCGTTAGCCGTATTCCTTCTAACTTGGGTTTTGGCTTTTGGGGGGGCGCGCCTGGGGGCTCAGCGCTGGATAAAGATATGGTGGTTTAATCTTCAGCCTTCGGAATTTGTTAAGCTGGCTGTAATCTTAGTCCTGAGCCATTATTTTAGCCGTAAAGGGCTGGGTGAAATAAGATTAGATATCCGCCGGCTGTCCTTCTTCCGGGGCATGCTGCTTCCTTTTTTGATTATAGCCCTGCCTTTTAGCCTGATATTGAAACAGCCGGATTTGGGCACCGGGCTGTTGCTTATGTTAATTTTTTTAAGCATGGTTTATTTCTCCGGAGTAAAGCTCCGTTATATTATTTCAGTTTTGGCCCTGGGGGCGATAATTAGCCCGGTATTTTGGCATTTTTTAAAAGATTATCAGAGGGACAGGCTGTTGGTTTTTTTGAATCCGGATTTTGACCCTTTGGGGGCGGGATATACCATTATTCAATCTAAAATAGCGGTGGGTTCGGGACGGCTCTTTGGCAAGGGTTGGCTTTCCGGGACCCAGGGCCAGCTTAATTTTCTCCCCGAATCGCATACGGATTTTATCTTCGGGATATTCTCGGAAGAGACCGGATTCCTGGGCTGCCTATTTCTCCTGGGGCTTTATCTTTTTATAATCTATTCCTGTTTTAGGATATCCGAGAAAAGCGATGATAATTTCGGGAAGATGTTTTCTCTGGGAACCGGAATTATGCTGGCTTTTCAGATGTATATTAATATATCAATGGCTATAGGATTATCTCCGGTGGTTGGACTGCCGCTTCCTTTGATGAGCTACGGAGGCTCAAGCTTGCTGGTTACTTTTATCAGCTTAGGAATAGTTCAGAATATTAATCGCGGAACTTAAACACGCGCTGCCGGAGGCGCGATTCTATCAATGGAAATTAAAAACGAGATATTGGAAGAGATTCTCCCTTTAGTAAGAAAGCCGGCCAGGTATCTGGGTAATGAATTGAACGCGGTTAGAAAAGACCCGCGCGCGCAAAAGGTAAGATTCGCTATTTGTTTTCCCGACCTTTACGAGATAGGGATGAGCAACTTGGGCCTGCGGATTATTTACGGCCTGCTTAACAGCTTACCCGAGGTATCCTGTGAAAGGGTTTTTCTTCCGGATGTTGATATGCGGGAAATTTTAAGGACCAGGAAAATCCCGCTTTTTTCTCTGGAATCAAAAACGATGCTGTCAGAATTTGATTTTATCGGGTTTTGTCTTAGCTGTGAATTGTCTTATACTAATATGCTGGCTGTTTTAGATTTATCCGGAATACCTTTATTGGCCAAAGACAGGAATTCCGCCTTTCCTTTGATTATTGCCGGGGGAGCTTCGGTAGGTAATCCTGAGCCGGCGGCTGATTTTGTGGATTTATTCTTGATCGGTGAGGCGGAAGAGGCATTGCCGGAAGTCATAGAAAGATACAAGGAATCAAAAATCAAAAATCAAAAATTAAAAATCACCAAGGAAGAAGCCCTTAGAGAATTAGCCGGGATTAAAGGGGTTTATGTCCCCTCTTTGTATGAGGTTGAATATGACACCCGCGGCGTTATCAAGGAATTTCGGCCTAAATATCCGGATATCCCGGCTAGAATCAGAAAGCGCGTCGTAGAAGATTTAAATCAGGCTTATTATCCTGTTGATTGGATTGTTCCGTATATACAGATAGTCCATGACCGGGCGGCAATAGAATTGATGCGCGGGTGTCCTTATAATTGTAATTTCTGCCAGGCCAGAAGCGTTTATAGCGGCCTAAGATCGCGCTCTCCGGAGAAGGTCCTGGAGCTGGTGGATAAAATATCCCGCTCCTCGGGCTACGAGGAGTTTTCTTTCTTGAGCCTGTCTACCAGCAGTTATCCTTATTTAAGGGATATTGTTGTTTCCGTAAGCGATAAATTCCAGAAACAGGCCATTGCCATATCCCTGCCTTCCTTAAGGCCCAAGAGTTATCTTGGCGCCTTAGCGGAATACTTAGCCAAGGTGCGTAAGACTACCCTTACTTTTGCCCCGGAGGCCGGAAGCGAAAGGCTAAGAGAGGCTATTAATAAAAATTTCTCAATGGAGGAATTCTATTCGGCTATTTCTTCAGCCTATAAGGCGGGCTGGCAGGCCATAAAACTGTATTTTATGATCGGCCTTCCCGATGAAACCAACCAGGATTTGGATGGGATATTAGAGATTGCCCAAAAGGTCTCTAAATTAAGATTAGAGTCAGCGGGCCATCCGGCCCAGGTGCGCTTAAGCATATCATTTTTTGTGCCTAAGCCGCATACCTTTTTTGAGCGCGAAAAGATGGAGAATCGCGATAAATTAAAAGAAAGTATTTTATACCTAAAGGATAAGGCCAAAAAGCTCTCTAAGAAAATCACCCTGGATTTCCATAATTTAGAGACCAGCATCCTGGAGGCGGTCCTTTCCCGCTCCGACAGGTCTTTGGGGGAGGTTATCTCGCGGGCTTATAATAATGGCTGCCTGCTGGATGGCTGGCCGGAGCATTTTAAGCATGAACTCTGGCTTAAGGCCTTTAAAGAATCAGGGAAAGATTTTGATTTTTATCTTAGAGAAAGAAGCGCTGATGAAATTTTACCCTGGCAGCATATTGATGTCAGCGCTTAAGTAACCGGTCAGTGAATAGGGTAAAATCATTGTAAAATTATGGATAGGCGGGGTTTTCCAGCCCCGCCTCAGAAGATGGCACGACAAGAATGTCTCAGCCTAGTCCGAATCAGAGAAGAAAAATACCCCCGATGACTGACGTGTTACTTTTGAGCTCATTGTCAGCTTGACTTTGGGGGGCAAGCGTTATAGTATATATAGAAAAGGTTAAGGTTAAGCTTATCTAAGCCTTGACCTCAGCCTTTTTATTTAACAATACCGGAGGGACTCATGACTAAAAGCACGTCATTATCTTCAAAAGGAATCAGGCATAAATTATTTACCGCTGTCTGCCTTATGTCCGTAATCCCTATTCTTGTCTGCCTGAATTTTGCTTTTCCCAGCTTATTTATAAGTTTCCTCTCCAAGACGAGCTTTAAGTTTATAATTTTAATAATGATTTCCATCTCTTTGCTCGGCTTTGTCTTAATTAAACAGATTATAGAGCATATTATCAGGATGGCCCGGGAGGTTAAGTCTATAGCTGAGGGTGATACGGATAAATATATTGAAATCAAAAGTGAAGATGAGATAGGCCAGTTAGGCTCAGCCATAAATCAACTTACCTCCAGAATTAAGGAAAATATGAATGAACTTGAAGATTATGGCTCAAAGACCGCCCAGATAAATATAGATATCCAAAAGAGAGTCGTGACTATGTCGGGGTTATTGCAGATTTCAAGCTTAATCACTAAGGGCGCCAAGCTGGATGATATCTTGCATCTTTGCGTGGAGAAGCTTAAAAGCGTGGCGGATTCATCCGCGGCGTTTATTTTATTTTTAGATAATAACGGCAAGCTGGTGATCAGGGCCCAGGCGGGCTTAAGCGTGGATTGCGGCGCGTTACTGGCTGAAGGCGATGAATGTGTATCGCGGGTGTTTCAGGGCGGCGTTCTTACCGTTATTGATGCCAAGAACTTTAATGCCTCCTGCCTTAAGTTATTATCCCTCTTGAATATTAAAAATCTATTGTGTCTGCCTATTTATTTGGCGCATAAACCGGCGGCTATAGCCGGGGTAGGGAACAATATCCCTGATTTTATCTATAAGCGCGATGACCAGGAGTTGCTGGATATTTTCGGCAAGCAAATGGCTATTGCCATTGAAAGCGATTGGCTGACGGCTAAGGTGGAAGGCCTGGAGATCAAAGATATGCTTACGGGCTTGTATAATGAGCGTTATGTCCGCCACCATTTAGACGAGGAGATAAAGAGGGCGATAATTTATCAACGCCCGTGCGGTTTTGTCCTGGCCAGGATACAAAATTTTACTTCTTACCAGAAGCTGTATGGCCAGGTTGCCTCAGAAGCTGTTTTTAAGAAAATCGCTTCTTCCCTGAGCGCTTCATTCTCAGGCATAGAGAAGGTGGGGAGGTTCGCGGATTATGATTTTGCCGTAATCCTGCCGGAAAAGAACAAGCGTCAAGCCCAAAAAACAGCCGAGGAGCTTCAGAAAAACGTGGAAACTCTTTTTCAGGATGAGCCCCTTAAAGATAAAAGACTGGGCATATCCGTAGCGGTAGTTGAGAATCCTTTAGATGGAGTGGATTCGAATGAGCTCATATCTATTGCCCGGAACCTGCTGAATAATAAATAATTGCTATCAGCTGTCGGCTTTTTAGCTTTCTGTTTTTTGCTGAAAGTTGAATGTTGATGGCTTGAGGCTTAAAAAAAAGGATTATTCTTAATGTCTGGCAAGAAGATTGTAAATAAAAAATTAGGTGAATTGTTAGTTGAAAAAACGCTGGTTACCCAGGAACAGCTGGACGAGGCCCTGGAATTGCAAAAGGATAAAGGCGGCCTTATTGGAGAGATTTTGGTTGAGCTTAAATATACCACTGAGGATGATATCGCCAAAATGCTTACCGCCCAGTATGGTTTCGCTTATCTGCCGCTTTCCAATTATGAGATTGACCAGAGCCTGATCAACATAATTCCTGAGCGGGTGGCCAGACAGTATTGCCTTATCCCTATTGACAAAATAGGTAATAATTTAACCATAGCGATGAGTAATCCCTTAAACACCCAGGCGGTGGAAGATATGGAGACACTTACTTCCTGCAGTGTGCAGACCTTTGTTTCTACCGCTTCTGACATAAAGCATGCAATTGAGAGGTATTATAAAGCAACTAGTAATCGCTGAAATACGCGGAACAACACGCAGAAATACGCACAACTTGTATCGCGCGTGGTTGGCGTGTAGAGTTCAGCATTATTCCGCGCCCGAGCGCAGCGAGGGTAAATGTCTTCTTTAAAAGACCGGATAATCCAGATACTTATTCAAGATGAGCTGATTACTCAGGATAATCTTGACCGCGCTTTAAAAGTTCAGAAAGAAAAAGGAGGACAGCTTAGCGTAATTTTAGCGGAACTGAAATTTGTTGATGAAAACAAGCTTCTGGCGGCTATGTCTAAAGTCTTCTCTAAGCCAAGTATTGACATAACTCGTTTCCAGATTGCTCCCGAGGTCTTAAAAATAATCCCGCCTAATATCTGCCGGCAGTATCAAGTAATCCCGGTTTCCAAATTCGGCAGCGCCCTCACCCTGGCGATGGCTGACCCTATGAATATCCTCGCCCTTGATGACGTAAAGAGCTTGACCGGTTATCAGATAAATCCCATTATTGCCGATTCTCGCAAGATAACCCAGGCGATTAACCAATGTTATGGCGAGACTTCCTCAAAAGCGGTTATCGAAGAATTGATCCAGGGCATTTCAGCCGAGAATATAGAATTGATTGAAGATAAGGAAGAGGAAGCGATTTCTTCGATTGAATTAGGCCGCCTCGCCCAGGAGGCCCCGATCGTTACTTTTGTCAACAAGGTATTTGAGCAGGCGGTTAATTTTAAATCTTCGGATATTATGCTTGAGCCCCAGGAAAATAAACTGCGTATTCGCTTTCGTATTGACGGCATGCTTAAAGAACAGCCTGAATGTCCGAAAGAGATAAGCGCCCTTATCGTTTCGCGGGTTAAAGTTATCTCGGGCTTAAATATTGCTGAGCATCGTCTTCCTCAAGACGGAAGATTCAAGATGAAAATCGGCTCCGGCGAGGTGGATTTCCGGGTTTCGGTGCTTCCTACTGTTTTAGGTGAGAAGGTGGTGCTGAGGATCCTGGATAAATCCCAGTTGAACCTGGATATTGAAAGGCTTGGTTTTCAGGAAAAAGCCCTTTCTAAGCTAAAAGAATGCGCTCTTAAGCCTTACGGGATGGTCCTGGCGACCGGGCCGACCGGAAGCGGAAAAACCACTACTTTGTATTCTCTGATAAAATTAATTGACCGTCCCAAAATTAATATCGTTACCGTTGAAGATCCGGTTGAGTTTCAGATTCCGGGGATAAACCAGGTGAATGTCCAGCCGGAGATAGGGCTTAGTTTTGCCTCGGCCTTACGTTCCATCTTAAGACAGGATCCCAATGTGATTATGATCGGTGAAATCAGAGACTCTCAGACGGTAGATATTGCCATAAAGTCCGCGCTAACCGGACATTTGGTTTTATCCACTCTACATACCACGACTGCCTGCGGGGCAGTGGTGCGCTTAATGAATATGGGGATCGAGCCTTTTTTGATCAACTCGGCAATAAACTGTATTACGGCCCAAAGATTGGCCCGGGTTCTTTGCCCGGACTGTAAGGAGAAATATGAGCTTAAAGAAGATGTAGCTCTTAAGCTTAAACTCACTGCCAGGGATAAAAAAGAGCCGTATATTTTTTTCAGGCCCAAAGGCTGCGGAAAATGTTTTCACAGCGGATATCGCGGTAGGGTAGTTTTGGCTGAGGTTTTGGTTTTGAACCCTAAGATAAAGGAATTGATTTTTAGCCGCTCCCAGGAGCACGCGCTAAAGGAGGCCGCCAGGGCAGAGGGAATGCAGACCTTAAGGGAAGACGGCTTGTTTAAAGTCCGAAGCGGACTAATTTCACTTGAAGAGATGCTTCGGGTAAGCGCCGGGGATGAATAATTTATCGGCTCTTATATATAAAAACTAAAACCCTAAATCCTAAGCCATAAATTCTAAACAAACTCAAAATCATAAACCCAAAACTCAAAATATAATGTTTTAGGTTTAAAAAATTTGGGTTTTGCCTGCCCGCGGCAGGCAGGCAGGGATTTGTTTAGGGTTTATGGTTTAGTGTTTCGAGTTTAGATAAAAATATGGCTGTTTTTAAAGAAAGATTGACGGAATTGCTGGTTACTCAAGGCATCCTTTCTAAGGAGAGGCTCCAGGAGGCTTTTGAAATTCAGAAGAAAAAGGCCGTTTCCTTAAGAGAAGTCTTGCTAAAGGAGGGTTTTGTTGATGAGGCCAAGCTTATTTCCGTATTGTCCGAGTCGCTTTATATACCTACCTTAAATTTATCCAACTACCGGATTGACGCGTCTTTAGCCGAAGTCGTTCCGGAAAGGATGTCCCGTCAATATCACCTGGTGCCGATCTCTCGTATCGGCGATAACCTTACCGTGGCCATGGCCGATCCTTTAAATATCTTCGCTTTGGATGATTTAAGGCTTTTTACCGGGCATAAAATAGAGCCGGTTATCGCTTTAGAGAAAGACATCCTTTTGGCTATAAATAATGTCTACCGGCATAAGGAGCATAATACTTCTTTCTTAGAGCAAGAAAAGGAAGCCGGAGGCGGCATCTCGAAAGATACGGTAGTCAAGGTGGATGATCTCAAGGATCAGACTAACGCCGCGCCGATTGTCAAGATTATCAATCTAATGATATTGGAGGCGCTCAAGAAGAGGGCTTCGGATATACATGTAGAGCCGCAGGAGTCTGATCTCAGGATTCGCTACCGTATCGATGGTGAGTTGGCTGACGCCTTTAGAATACCCAAAAGCAACCAGAATGCGATAATTGCCAGGCTCAAAATTATCTCCGGGCTGGATACCACTGAGACCCGTCTGCCGCAAGACGGCAGGTTTAAAATCAAATCCGCGGATAAGGAGGTTGATTTCAGGGTTTCCTCTCTTCCCACCAGCTTCGGCCAGAAGATGGTGCTGCGCATTTTAGATAAATCTTCTCTCTCTTTGGGCCTTCAGCGCCTGGGATTCTCGAGCCGGGCCATGTCAGCTTTTAATGAAATAGTTCATAAGCCATATGGAATGATTCTGGTAACCGGCCCTACCGGAAGCGGTAAATCCACAACTCTGTATTCTGTTCTGAGCCAGTTGAACACCCCGGAAAAAAATATAATCACGATTGAAGACCCGGTTGAATATCAGCTTGCCGGAATTAGCCAGATTCAGGTTAATTCTGAAATAAACCTGGACTTTGCATCGGGTCTGCGTTCTATTTTAAGGCAGAGCCCGGATGTGATTTTAATCGGTGAAATCAGAGACGGAGAAACTGCCGATATCGCGGTCAAGGCCGCTCTTACCGGGCACCTGGTCATGTCCACTTTGCATACCAATAACGCCAGTCAGGTTATCACCAGGCTGGTAGATATGGGCCTAGAGCCTTTTCTGGTTGCTTCCAGTTTAATTATGAGTTCGGCCCAGCGTCTGATACGGCTTATCTGCGCTCATTGTAAAGAGCCTGATAATGATGTCTCGCGGCCAATCCTGAAGAGTTTAGGCCTCAGCCCGGATATCGCGCTGTTTCGCGGCCGGGGATGCCGTCTTTGCGGCAATACCGGATTTTACGGCAGAAACGCTTTGCTGGAAATTTTGATGATCGATGATATAATAAAAGAAATGGTGGTAAAGGGTTCTTCCTCCCAGCAGATTGAAGATTACGCGGTTTCCAGGCTGGGTATGAAGACCCTGCGTCAGGAGGCCATAGATAAGGCTAAAGAAGGCTTAACTACACTGGCTGAGGTTATAAGGGTTACCGCGGAGTAAGACATCCTATAAAGAGAAACAAAGAGGATGTCTTTAATTAATCGCAGTAATCAGGTATAATCTTCAGATTATTTATACCTGAAGATTATGCCAGGAGGCGTAAAGGAAAATATGAGCCAGGGCAGAATATTATTAATTTCAGACAGTCAGTTAATGAATAAGGCCTTGGTAGAAATACTATCCAATAGGGATTATGAAGCGGTTATTTCTCTTGATAGCGACTCTGCCCTAAGGTATTTGGATAATGATTTTGATTTGGTTATTTTAAGATGCGGCCTGAGCGGCTGTGATATAAAGAATTTTGTTCAGGATCTCATTGTCAGGGATTCGTCGCTGGTGATACTGCTTATGGTTGAGGACAGTGATTTTGATTTAACCAGAGAATTTCCCACCAGCGGCATTTTTGAGACGGTGAGGTTCCCTATACATAATGTCGAAAGCTTTGCTTTCCTGGTAAAGACGGCCTCTCACGCGCATTCCTCAATCGTTTCATATAAAAGGATACTATTGAGTTTGGAGGAGCGCAACTCTTCTTTACAGAAGCAGAATATGCTTTTGGCTAACCGGGTTGAGGAATCAAGTAAAAACTTAGGGCGTATGTATGAAGATCTGCGTAAAACCTACGTGCATACGGTTAAATCTTTAATTGAGGCGATTGACGCCCGGGACCATTATACCCGAAGCCACTCCGAGAAGGTGTCCCGCCGCGCGGTTTTGATTGCCGAGGAGATGGGGTTATCGGTAAAAGAAATAGAGACGATACGCCAGGCAGGCGAATTGCACGATGTGGGCAAAATCGGCATAGAGGATAGTATTTTAACTAAACCCGGAGCGCTTAACGATGAGGAATGGGTGAAGATGAGATTACATTCAATCAAGGGCGCCCAAATTCTGGAGCCGCTTACCTTTTTGGGTGATGTAGCTTCGATTGTCCGCCAGAATCATGAACGTTACGGCGGCGGCGGTTATCCTGACGGCCTCAAAGGCGAAGAGATTGCCCTGGGGGCGAGGATAATCAGCCTTGCCGACGCCTATGATGTTATGACTTCAATAAGAAGTTACCGTAAGGAGGTTTTTAGCAAAGAGCAGGCAATTGAAGAAATAAAACGTAATTCGGGAAAACAATTTGATCCTAAAGTGGTTGAGACATTTTTAAGGATAGCGGATAAATTCTAAAATGTCATTCTATAAATATAACGCCAAGAATAAAAACTCTGAAAGCGTAGAGGGAACATTAGAGGCCGGATCTCAGGCCGAAGCGGAGAATATCCTGCACTCTAAAGGCTTGATGATTGTTTCTTTAAAAAATATCCCGGACAGGCAGTTAAAGAAAACCCGGGATAGGAAAGTTTCTCTTGATGCCCTGGTGATTTTTTCCCGCCAGCTGGCCACTATGATTGACAGCGGAATAACCCTGGTGGCGGCCTTAGAGATACTTAAGGACCAGATAGATGACCGCGCGCTCTCCGCTATAATTTCCAAGATATACCGCGATGTGCAGGAGGGAAAAAGCTTTTGCGATTCCACGGCAAAATACCCCGCCGCTTTTTCTGATTTTTATATCAATATGATTAAGGCCGGAGAGGCCTCCGGAAGGCTGGATGAGGTCCTGGAAAGGCTGGCGGTGTTTCTGGAGAAGACCGCCGCCCTGATCAGAAAGGTGCAGTCAAGTTTGGTGTATCCGGCGGTTATAATAACTATGGCTATTTCCATAACCGTATTTTTGATGGTAAAGGTTGTCCCTACTTTTAAGGGTATTTTTGCTACCTTAGGGGGCGAATTGCCGGTTCCGACGCAGATATTGATTCTTGCCAGCGATACTTTAAAAAATTATTTTTTGTACATTCTGATCGCCCTGGGCGTGTTATCATTTTTGCTGCGGCGTTACATCAAGACTCCTTCCGGAAGACAAAAGTTCGATAAGCTTACTTTAAAAGTTCCCATATTCGGGCCGCTTTTTCTTAAGGCGGCGGTGGCCAGATTCGCCCGGACTTTCTCTACTTTGGTGAAAAGCGGCGTGCCTATCTTGAATACCTTAGAGATTGTTTCCAAGACCGCCGGGAATAAAATAATCGAACAGGCGGTGGAAAACGCCCGGCAGGCAATCCGCCAGGGAGAGCCTTTGTATCAGCCTTTAGATAAGGCCAATGTTTTTCCGGCAATGGTAATCAGGATGATTAAGGTCGGCGAGCAGGCCGGAGAGCTGGAGAAGATGCTTTCTAAGATAGCTGATTTTTATGAAGAGCAGGTGGATGTCGCGGTAAGCAGTATGACCAGTCTGATTGAGCCTTTAGTGATTGCCGTTTTGGGTATGCTTATCGGCGGAATTGTCCTGGCCCTTTTCCTTCCTATATTTAAAATAACCACGTTGATAGGTTAGTAATATTAGCCGCGCCCGCCGGCTGTTCGTTCCTCGGGCGGATCTTTTATGTCCAAAATTATAGATTACCAAAAAGAGCTTAATCCCGCCCAGTTAGAAGCAGTGCGTTCAACTGAAGGGCCGTATCTGGTAATAGCCGGAGCCGGAAGCGGAAAAACCCGGGTCTTGGTTCATCGCACGGCTTATTTAGTCGAGCGCTCAGTCAGGCCGGAGGAGATACTTCTCTTAACCTTTACCCGCAAGGCATCTCAGGAGATGCTTAAGCGGGCGTCCTTGATACTGGATGAGCGCTGTGAGCGGGTATCCGGGGGGACGTTTCATTCTTTCTCCAATATGGTCTTAAGGAGATACGCGAATGTAGTGGGTATCTCCAGAGACTTTACCATATTGGACCGTCCTGATGCCGAGGACACGGTTAATCTTATCCGGACCAAGTTAGGGTTTTCTAAAACAAAAAGCCGTTTTCCCAGAAAAGACGCCCTTCTGGATATAATCTCAAAAAGCGTGAATAAATCGGAGCCTTTGGAGAAAATCATTAACAGCGAATATCCCCAGTTTGGTGAATGGCTTAACGAAATAAAAAAGATAGCCCGTGAATACGTTGACTATAAACATTCCAAATCTATTCTGGATTATGATGACCTCCTGGTGTATCTTAAAAACCTTTTGAGCGGCCATGAGGAGGTTCGCCTTCGGATATCTCAAAAGTATCGCTATATCATGGTGGATGAGTATCAGGATACCAATAAACTCCAGTCTGAGATTGTCTATCTTTTGGCTTCGGAAAACAAAAATATAATGGTGGTAGGGGACGATTCCCAGAGCATCTATTCTTTCAGGGGAGCCAATTTCAGGAATATCATTGATTTTCCCAAGATATTCAAAGGGACAAAAGTTATTACCCTGGAGGAAAACTACCGTTCAACCCAGCCGATATTAAACCTGGCCAACAGGATAATCGAATCCAGCGAAGAGGGTTTTCAGAAAAGATTATTCACCAGCAAATCCTCCTCCGTTTTGCCTGTGTATATTGAGCTTCGCGATGAGCACCGGCAGTCGGAATACATAATTGAGAAGATCCTTTCCTTAAGAGAGGAAGGCGTTGATTTATCCGATATCGCGGTGCTTTTTCGCTCCAGCTGGCATTCTAACGACCTGGAGATAGAATTAGCCAGATGTAATATCCCTTTTGCCAAATACGGCGGACAGAAATTCATCGAGGCCGCCCATATCAAGGACGTCTTGTCTTATGTAAGGGTTATTTATAATATCGCGGACCAGGTAAGCTGGTTTAGGCTGCTTTTATTGCTTCCTAAAATCGGCCCTAAGACAGCTGAGCTGGTAATCGAAGAAATAATTTCACAAGGCCAAGGGTTTTCCGGCATAGATACCTCAAGCAAGCTTTTTACCAAGAATCCTATGCTGATAACCTTGATTGAGCTTTTTAGAAAGATAGATACCAAGATTCAATTGCCGCATCAAATACTGGAATTGTGCATGGAATATTATCAGCCCTGGCTAAAGGATAAATACGACGACGCGGATAAGCGCCTTAATGATTTGAATTCTCTTTTCAGGATTGCCGAAAGATATAACTCTTTAGAACAGTTTCTTTCGGATATGGCCCTGGATCCGCCTGAAAAAAATATCGCGCGGACCGGTTTTCACGACAAGGACGAGCCCAAGATCAGTTTATCTACTATCCATTCGGCCAAAGGCTTGGAGTGGCATACGGTTTTTATCATTTACCTGGCCGAAGGGCACTTGCCGAGCTACCGGTCTTTAGAAGACAGCGCGGCGATAGAAGAGGAGCGCAGGTTATTTTATGTGGCCGCCACCAGGGCCAGGGAGAATCTATTTCTCTTAAAGCCGCGCGTAGACCGCTCATCAAGAAGTTATTCTAGCGGCGCGGGCCCCGTGTTTACTCAGGCCTCGCGTTTCCTGGAGGAAAGCGATATTTTAGATAAATACGCGGCCACGGAAGGAGACGAAGCGGATTCCTTGGGAATGGCGGGTTCGAATAGACGCGGCGATAAAAAATTCTGGAAAATAATTGAGGATTTTGAGGGGATTGACTTATGACGAATAGGTCTTATTTCCTGGACGGGGTTTTCTCTTTCAGGAAGTAATTTTTGTCTTTTTTGATATTCTGGATGGCATGCTCCGGGACTTTAAACACCTGATTTTCCGGAGCAATCTTCACATAATAGGCCTTTTCTTTTTCTAAATAGTTTCCCACCTCAATAGCAAGAGTCTTTTTCTCATCAGTTTCAAGCGCGAGGCTGAAATTATCTTCTCCAAAGCCGTAATCAGTAATGCTGGGGTCAAGCGCGTCCTGGGCAAAGATATTTGAGGCATTTTGCAGGAAGTTGTCTATTTTGCCCGGATCAGTTTCGGCTTTCTTTACCGCCGGTTCAAAATCCCAAATATATTTATTATCGGGTTCCTTCTTTTTGACCAGGGTGAATAGATTTTTACCCTTTCGCGCTGTTGCTATTTTTTCTATCTTCTTAGGGTCAAAAGAAAGCAATTTAAAGTCAGTGAAATAGTTATTGTCTAATTTCGACTCCTTATTATAGATATTAAGCCGGCCCGGGATGTCCTTTGGGGTGAGAATAATCTTCTCTGAATCTTTAAGCCTGAGGAAACTGCTATTGTAGTCCGGCTTATCGGCAGACACGATGATATGGGCTAAAGTCTTCGCGTCCTGGGCCTCTAAGATGATATGGATGCCCTGGGCATCTTCCAGGTTAAAATCTCCGAATACCGATTTTGATTCGGCGCGCAGTTCCCCTTTTAAACCGGATAAGTCCTTGAGCAGGTTTTCCACATTTTCCTTCCTGGCCTTGACATTGAACTTATTTTCTATCCTCCAGTTGTCAGTGTTGTCTTTGAGCAGGATAATTTTATTCTTTTCATCATCGCCTCTGTAAATGGTTATTTTCCGGATAAAGCCTTCTGCCAAATCTTCCGTCAGAGTAAACGGCCGGGAAGCCGCGATTTCCTCCTGAACAAGCTGTTTCTTTGTGACGTTGCTTTTGACCAGGGCCAGGGCTGTAAGAAGCGATACTATGGCTATGAGGACAATAAGTTTTTTTAATTTCATTTAGCGCTCCCCAAGATAGAATTGTTTTTCTTTCCCGCGTAAGATCAAGCGCAAGGATCCGTAAAAAACCAATAAAATCGGCACCAGGAATATCGTGATGAATTTATACCAGGCCTTCTGAGGGTTAGTCAATTTCTTCAACTCGCGGCTGGTGAGGGTGTTGGAGCGGATTTGGATGATATCGGTCCCTAGGGTAAGGCCGTCAATGATATTGGCAAAGAGATTAAGGTTCCCCGCGCCGCCTATAAGCTGGTCGGTAAACATCTTGGAACAGCCGACGATGATCAGCTTTCCGGGTTTAGGAATAAGTGAGGGGGCTGCTTCTTGATTTTGAGTGGGGGCTTGAGTGTCCTGGTTTGGCCACTGGGGAAGAGATTGAAAGGTATCGTTGAAATTACCTTCTAACATTACGGCTAATGGCAGCGCGCCCCCGGGATTGTTTTTAGGGAAGGTTAAGAGCTCTTTTTTTAGATTGGAGCCGTCGGATGGCGCCTTCCAGCTTCTTTTGCTTGAGCTAAACATCAGGGTTTCTTTTAGATTCGCGGTTTTTAAGACGTCTTGAGAGATTTCCAGGGCCGAGCCCCACATAAAGAAAAGCGACGGCAGGCGGTTCATCAGAGGCATATCTTTACGCATCATTTCATTGGTTATTAATATCTGATTAGGCACCTTGATCGGCATGGACAAGGCGAAGGGGCCGACCCGCTGGCCGGTGGTAACTTCAATTATCTGACTGCTTTCATCCATCAGCATTTCATCGTTAATTTTGACTCCCCATCTTTGAATCAGCCGGTTGATATCTAAATCCGCCTTTTTAGGGCTGATCTCTATCCCTTGGGTGCCTCCGCTTTGAAACGCGTATTCAAAGCCCTGGGCGGCGATCAGGACCGCGCCTCCTTGAGCCAGGAATTTGTTGATTTCATAAAGCTGTCTTTCATTGAGCTTCCCGGGGTTAAAAATTATCAGGGTGTTCAGGTCATCGGTAATCGGGTCGTCTTTAGTCAGGTTAATTCGTTTCACATTGTAGCCGTTATTGCGCATCAGGGGGATAACGGTTTTATATTCATCCTCGTAGCGGCTTTCGGTCTCTGCCATCCCTTGAATAAGGCGGTTTATTTCCGGGCTTAGCCCCTCGTTTTTAAGAGGAGAGAAAAGGGCGATATTGGGCTTCTTCTCCCGGGTTAATTTAGCGATCCTGGAGAGTATCAGATACTCCAGATCCGGGATGTCCCGGGGAGTAAGCCGGGGGAGGATCTCTTCGTTTTTTTCTTTATAGGCGATGGTAACGGCCGAGTAAATCAGCTTGAGGCCGACCTCATCCTTATCAATGCTTTCTACCTGGAAAGGAAGCACGCCTTTGTCCTGGAGTTTTTTCTCCAATGAGCCGGTTGTGTCTGGAGATTCTCCCGGGTTTTGGTTTTGCTCTATCAGGTTTGAGGCCTCGATATGAAAGATTTTATAATTAAGCTTATTATTAGAGATGATTTTCAGCTCCTCGAGCTTCCCGGAAATATCCTGCTCTATGGTTTTAAGCGCGGTGGGCATTTTGTCCTGAGGGCTGATGTAGAGGCTTAAGTAAACCGGCACCTTCAGTTCCCGGAGCATCTTCCGGGAAACTGAAGAGGTGGTGTAGATTTTAGTCTCGGTAATATCAAATCTTCCTAAGCGCAGGTCGTGGATCAGCCAGTTAAAGACGATCAGGCCGAGAATAGACACAATTACGCTCAAGCCGAATACCGCCTTGGCCTTGGGCCTGAGCCTGCCCTCAAAATAAAAGCCATTGAGCGCCAGGAATACGGATATTGCCGCTGTAAAATAGAGGATGTCTTTAATGCTGATAACGCCCTTACTGAAGCTGATTGTATGGCTGGCGGTGCCTATATAATTTTTGATAAATGTCCCCAAGCCGCCAATCCATCCGTCAATAAAGGCGGCAAAAAAGTCTGTGCCTAAGAAGAAAAAGAGAAAACAGCTTAAGGTGGTAAGCACAAAGGCGACAATTTGCTCTTTAGTCAGCCCGGAAATGAATATTCCTATGGAAAGGAAAAGCGCTCCGGTAAGGAATGAGCCTATATAGCCGCCGATAATCGCTCCGCTATCGGGTGAGCCGGCGGCATATAAAATTATCGGGATGGTTATAGTGCTTAAAAGGGCCAGAGAATAAAATATCAGGCTGGCTAAGAATTTCCCTAAAACCAATTCCCGCGGCTTCATCGGAAAGGTCATCAGGAGCTCAAAGGTATTTTCTTTCTTGTCCTCAGCCCACAGCCGCATAGTAATGGCCGGGATAAAAACAAAGAGGATGGCAGGCAGGCTTTCAAAATAAAGCCGCATATCGGCCCTTCCCATAAGAAAGAAGCGCGTCATAAATAACCCGTTATTTATGGCCAGGAATACAATCAGGTAAATGTAGGCGATACCGGAGTTAAAGTATGAGTTAAGTTCTCTTTTAAGAATAGTCCAGATGTTTCTCATGATTGCCTTGGTTCTGCCTTTTTGAAAAGCCCCAGGAAAACCTCCTCCAGGGAAGGCTCTTGAGGGGAGAGTTCTTTCAATGTCCAGTTCTTCTCTTTAACCACCTGATTAATTGCCCGGAGGAATTCTTCTCCTGACTTTGCCAGGCATTGAAATCTTGAGGTATGCAAGGCCTCTTCAATAAAACTGAAGCTTTCCAGCGCGGCTATTGTTTTAAACGCGGATTCTATTTCCTGGCGATTTGCCTGGATGGAGACCAGGAAGTTATTATTCACGCTTTTGCCTTTTTTTAGCTCATTCGTTGTGCCCTGGGCAATAATCTGTCCCTGGTCAATTATTAAAAGCCGGTCAGAAACCGCCGATGCCTCTTGCAGGATGTGGGTGGAGAAGATTATGGTTTTTTCCCTGCTTAAGTCCCGGATGAGTTTACGGATACCGATAATCTGCATTGGGTCAAGGCCGGAGGTGGGTTCATCCAGGATTATCACCCGGGGGTCATGGATAAGGGCCTGAGCCAAACCAACTCTTTGCCGGTAACCTAAAGATAATTCAAAAATCGTATGTTTGTAGACCTCGCGGATTTGGGTGGCTTCGATTACCCATTCTTTTCTTCTTTTAAGTTCTGTTGAGTAAAGTCCCCGCGAGCGCCCCACGAAATCCAGGTATTCATCTACCCGCATATCTATGTAAAGAGGAGGATTTTCCGGAAGATAGCCAAGTATCTTTCTTGCCGCCAGGGGGTTTTCGGTGATATCGTAGCCGCAGATTGAGGCTGTTCCTTTGGTGGGGTAGATAAAGGTGGTCAGGATGCGCATCAGGGTGGTCTTGCCCGCGCCGTTAGGACCAAGCAAGCCGATGATTTCTCTTTCATTGGTCCGGAAAGAAACATTATTCAAGGCGCGGGTGGCGCCGTAATGCATAGTAAGATTTTTGGCTTCTATCATATGGATAGTATAGTTAAACAGCTAAAGTAAATTTTAATAAAATTTTTAAACTTGTCAAGAGAAATCAGCAGTTTTGTGTAATGCGTCAGCGAACGGGGGTATTATTCTTTCACACTTTGGATAGGCGGGACATTCTTGTCCCGCCAGCGTCGGAGGTGGGGTTGGAAAACCCCGCCTATCCGGGATTTCGTAATAATCTTGACTGACGCATTACAGTTTTGTTGTCGGCTGAAAGCGGAAAGCTGATAGCTAACAACTATAAACTAATTTGAGACCGTTAGAAAACCATAAAAACTCTCATTTTGAGACATTTCTGTATAAGATCCTTCGTCGGGACTTGCGTCCCTCCTCAGGATGAGAGCGTTGAAAAACAGGGTTTTTCAACGCTCTCAATTTTACGCTCTTATTTTTTGAATATGCTCTTTTACTTCTTGAATGGTTTCATCCGGAGTGGAGGCCCCGGCAGTTATTCCCACGGATTCTACGCCTTTGAACCAATTTTTTTTAATATCAGCGCTGGATTTTACCCAGTAAGAGTTTTGGTTGATAGATTTAGCGATTTCATAGAGTCTTTTGGTATTCGCGCTGGTCTTTGAGCCGATAACGACGATACAGTCATTTTTCTTAGGCAGGGTTTTTATTTCATCCTGCTTTAGGCGGGTGGGTGAACAGATGGTGTTGTGAAATTTTAAGTCCGGGACACGTTTTTTCAGGATATCCTGCATACGGAGCACTTTCTCTAAATTTTGAGTAGACTGTACCACTACCGCCAGTTTCTTTAGGTTCGGGGGTATTTTTTTCTCAATATCCGCGATATTTTCTAAGACGATTGCCTTGCGCTGGATCTGGCCGACGATGCCCTGAACCTCGTCGTGATTATAATCACCGATAACCGCGATCCGGTATCCTTTCTTATCCATATCCCTGACTACTTTATGGATTTCTTTGACCATCGGGCAGGTGGCATCTATTACTTCTAATTTCAAGTTGTTGGCTTTTTCTATCGTCTTTTGGGAACTGCCGTGGGCGCGGATGAGCAAGGATGAGCCGCCTTGTATCCGGGAGATGTTTTTTATCTTTTTTATCCCGGCGCCTTCAATATCCCTGACCACATTTTCATTATGCACGATATCGCCCAGCATATACACCGGCTCTTTTTTCTTTGAGCTGGCCCTGGCAATATCAATCGCCCGCTTTACCCCGAAACAGAACCCCGCGTTTTTAGCCACCGTAATTTTCATAACCTCTATGATAGCAAGTAATTATTTCATTGGCAATAGCTAAAATAAATGTTATAATTTTATTTATGCTAAAGAAGACCGTTGCCGATTCCACGGCGATTTTGTCCGAAGTAATGATGCCCCTGCACGCCAACCATTATGGCAGTGTGCATGGCGGGACGATTTTAAAGTTGGTTGATGAGGCGGCGTTCGTGGCCGCGACCAAACACGCCCGCAAGAATGTGGTGGTGGCCTCCATGGATAATATTGAATTCAGACATCCGGTGGGCGTAGGGGATGTGCTTACCCTCAGGGCTTCGGTCTATCATGTGGGCCGGACCTCTATGGATGTGGAAGTAGAGATTGAAACGGAAAAGATTAAGCGGGGAAAGATTCTCAAGGTAGGTTCGGCCTATTTAACTATGGTGGCCCTGGATAAAAAAGGAAAGCCCGCGAAGGTTCCCTGCCTGATTCTAAAGACCAAAGAGGAAATTCAGAAAAATAAGCGGATAAAGTTAAAAAGGCAAGAACGCCTGGCGCGTTTTTCAAGAAATTATAAGTGAGAAGTTAAATTATAAATTTGTAGAGGTTTAGGCCGAGGCTTAGGTTAAAATTTATTGAAATAATCTATATAATTAATTTGACCTTGACCTTAGCCGCATCCTTTTATCTTATCACTTCTAACTCATAACTTCCAGATGGAGCATTGGAAAAAAATAAGCTTTCTGCCGCGCCAGGAATTAAGAGAACTCCAGAATAGAAAACTCCGTGATTTTATCTCCCGCCAGTTATATCCCTTCAGTCCTTATTACCGTAAGTTATTTGATCGGCATAAGATCAAGCCGCGCTACATCCGGACCGTTGAAGACTTAAAACTCATTCCTTTTACCAGGAAAGAGGATTTCTTGCCTTCGGAAGACCTTCCTAACCGCTTCCGGGATTTTATCCTCCAGCCGGATGAGGCCTTAATCAAGAAATATTGGCCAAAGAATAAGCTGATTTATCTGGCCTTGCTTAAAATATTAAAAGGCCATGAAGAGGTCAAGGAGCGGCTAAGCAAAGAATACCGTCCTATCTTTCTTACCGCTACCACCGGTACCACCAAACAGCCGGTTTCTTTTTTGTATACAAAGTTTGATATTGATAATCTGCATATTTCAGGATACCGCCTGCTGGATGTCTTTGGGGTGAAGCAGGATTCCCGGGCGGTGAATCTTTTTCCTTACGCCCCGCATCTGGCCTTCTGGCAGACGGTCTTCGCGGCCTTTTCCCACAATGTCTTTATGCTCTCCACCGGAGGGGGTAAGGTGATGGGCACCCAGGGAAATATTGAGGCTATATTAAAGGTTAAGCCGGATATTGTGATTGGAGTTCCGGGCTATCTCTATCATTTGGTGCGTTCAGCCAAGCAGATGAATAAAGATTTTAGTTTTATTAAAAAAGTGATTCTGGGGGCCTCCGCGGTTCCTCCGGGATTTAAGGAAAAACTAAGCGGTATGCTCACGGAGATGAGCGCTGTCGGGGTTCAGGTGTTCGGTACTTACGGTTTTACCGAGGCCAAATGCGCCTGGGGAGAATGTCCTACGGATATCGGGGTCTCCAGCGGCTACCACAGTTATCCGGATAAAGAGATATTTGAAGTGATTGACCCTGAAACCGGCGAGGCCAAAGGCGAGGGTGAAGACGGAGAATTGGTGTATACCAGCATTGACTCCCGGGGCAGTTCTGTCCTGCGCTATCGCACCGGAGACTTAGTCAAGGGCGGGATAGCTTATTCTCCCTGTCCTTATTGCCGGCGCAGCGCCCCGCGCGTGTCCAGCACTATTTACCGGGCTTCCAATATC
This sequence comes from Omnitrophica bacterium GWA2_41_15, assembly GCA_919902675.1. Classification (GTDB taxonomy): domain Bacteria; phylum Omnitrophota; class Gorgyraeia; order Gygaellales; family UBA12090; genus UBA12090. Next base: position 6,862 of record CAKKRH010000022.1, on the reverse strand, counting down.
AAAAACCTTCAGCTTTCCAAAGTCAAAGGCACCCTGGTAAATCTGAATACCTTCGGGACAATCTTAGAGGCTGAAAAAGGGATAGAAGAGTGGCAGGTTGAGATTAGAAAGAAGGATGATGACCCTTTTGAGGTGGATGAGTTGGTGTTGTATTTAAGCCTCAGCCCTAACATTGACCAACAGAATTTAAAGAGAAGCCTCTCTGATAAAATCTTATCTTTAACCGAGCTAACCCCCAATGAGATAATCATCCTGGCGCACGATGAGATATTGAAGCAAGTAGAGATGGAGGTCTCGCATAAGGTCAAGCGCTTTGTGGACAATCGGCCTAAATTGTGATATACTTACAATGTAGACACGATTGAGTCTACAAGGAGGAAATAAACAATGAGTATAGCGATGGATTTGTTAAAGTCGGAGCATATCGGGATTAGGGATTTGAAGGAACATATCTCCAGCGTTTTAAAAAGAAAAAAGACTTTTATTGTGACTGACCGGGGGGTTCCGATAAATGTTATCCTGCCTTATTCGGACATACTGGAATTAGCGGATATTATAGAAGAGCTTTCTGAGCCTAAGACTTTAGAAGTTATCCGGGAAGGCCGTTTAGCTGTTAAGTCTGGTTCGAAAGGTATCCCGGTTTCCCGCCTTTTTAGAAATAAAAAAGCGGCTTAATAAATGAAATACGAAGTCAGGTTTCCCTCTCAGTCTATAGAAGAGAAGTTTGATAAGGTCCTTTCTAAGATTTCTCAAAAAGTGACGCGTCTAAGGATAATGGAAGGGGTGGAAAAGCTGGCGGATCAGCCGCGTCCGGAGGGTAAGAAATTTAAGGCTATCCGGCCGCCGGTTTACCTGTATGAATTTACCGCTGAATACCGCCTGCGAATAGGCGATTATCGGGTTCTTTATGATATAGATGACGTGAAAAAGATTGTCTGGATATTGGCTTTGAGAAAACGCAATGAATTCACTTATAGGTAGAGGAGAGATATGCCAAGGATAGCCATAGTCAGCGGGATACGTACTCCTTTTACCCGGGCCTGGACGGATTTCGGGGATATCCCGGCCCAGGAATTGGGCAGCATAGCGGCGCGGGAATTGCTGGAGAGAACGAATTTAGACCCGATGCTGGTGGATGAGGTGATTTTCGGTTCAGTGGCCAATCCTCCGGAGGCGGCCAATATCGCCCGGGTGATTTCACTGCTTGCCGGGATACCCAAAGAAAAACGGGCCTATACCGTCTCCCGCAACTGCGCCTCGGGATTTGAGGCTATTACCAGCGCGGCAGAGAAGATAATGCTGGGTATAGATGAGGTGGTGATTGCTGGCGGGGCGGAGTCAATGTCCAATATCCCGATGTATTATCCTTCCAAGACCGCTAAGCTGTTTTTGAAGTTATCTAAGGCCAAGAATCCCCTGGAAAGAATTGCCATATTCTGGGAGCTGCTTAAACCCAGCCGCCTACTAAAGCCGGTGATTGGCCTGCAGTTAGGCTTGACGGATCCGGTCTGCGGCTTGAATATGGGCCAGACCGCCGAGATATTGGCTAAAGAATACGGGATAACCCGCAAAGAGCAGGATGAGTTTGCCTTAACCAGCCACAAGAAGGCGACCAGTGCCAGGGAAAAACTAAAAGAGGAAATCGTCCCGGTATTTGTTCCTCCGAAATACGAAAAGACAATTACTGATGATAATGGGGTGCGGGAGAAGATTGCCTTAGAGGATTTGGCTAAGCTTAAGCCTTTTTTTGACCGCTATTCCGGAAGCGTAACCGTAGGCAATGCCTGCCAGGTTACTGACGGGGCCTGCGCCCTGCTCTTGATGAAAGAGGAAAAGGCCAAGGAGTTGGGTTTTACGCCTTTAGGTTTTATTCGCGCATATGATTATGTAGGGGTTGAGCCCAGCAAGATGGGGATTGGCCCAGCCTTTGCCATCCCGGAAGTCTTAAAGAAGGCCGGCCTGAAATTAAGCGACATAGAACTGATTGAGATCAACGAGGCCTTTGCCGCTCAAGTAATTGCCTGCGAAAGGCAGTTAGAGAAGGATAATATAGGAAAGCTCAATCGCGAGATACTTAATGTGAATGGGGGAGCTATTGCCCTGGGGCACCCTGTAGGGGTAACCGGAAGTCGCTTGATTTTGACCTTGCTTAAGGAGATGAAGCGGCGAAGCCTGCACTTAGGCCTGGCCTCGCTCTGCGTAGGCGGCGGCCAGGGCGCGGCGGTGGTGGTGGAGAGATAACATGTATGTTATAATTGAAGCGGAGGTGAGATTATGAAAGTAGCGGATATTCCTAAGATTTCCCGTTTAAGTACGGCAGAAAAAATCCTGTTCGTTGAGGATATGTGGGATTCTATTGCTTCTAAAGAGTGTGTCCCTGTGTCTGAATCGCACAAGGCTGAACTGGATCGTCGATCAACAAAATATCAAACCCATGGCGGACGTCTGCTTTCTTTAAAAGAACTGCAAACTCGGATAGAAAAAAGAAAATAATATGAAGAAGGGGTCAGCCCTTGAAATGTGAAATGATTTAAAAATCTGTAATTTCAAGTTTCACCGTTTGACCCTACGCCGTTATATGAGCAAAAAATCAGAAAATTATGGTATAATATTTTATGAAAGTAAATCGGGGTAAAGTATATATAGGTAAAATATCGGAGAACGATGAAGATTTTGTGGGAGCGTCCCCAGCAGAAAGAGTTTCCTTTATGTGGGAGCTCACGGCAGAATTATGGTCATTGAGAAAATTACCTTATGTTGAACGAAGACTACAAAGAAATATCACAAATCTTATTAAACAATAAGGTGAAATTTCTTGTTGTCGGCGCGTATGCCATGGGAGCGTATGGTTATCCCCGCGCCACGGGAGATTTTGATATATGGGTAGAGTCGTCTAGCGAAAACTCAAAAAAGATTTATAAATCAATCTCTGAATTCGGCGCCCCGTTGTCTGGCGTCACGAAAAAGACTTTCGCGGAGAAAGGGATAATTTTTCAAATAGGCGTAGCGCCTCGCCGTATCGACATAATGACACTTATTGATGGCGTAACTTTTAAAGAAGCTTACAAAACAAAAGAAATCATAGAGATTGAAGGCCTGCGAATACCATTCCTTTCAAAAGAAAACCTCATTAAGAATAAACAATCCACAGGCAGAGAAAAAGATAAATTAGACGCCAATTATTTAAGAGAGAATAAAGACATCTAACAATTCGCTCCAGAAGACTGCTTTGCGCCGCCTTTTAGCATAGAGCACCGCGCAAATGTAACGGCAATCGAATTTGACCAGCCGGATTCTAATGGTGAAAATGGGGCAAACCTCAAAATTCCAAGATAATCATTGACGTTGTTTAGATCTGGCCTCGCTTTGTGTCGGCGGCGGCCAAGGCGCGGCGGTGATTGTGATAAGAGCGGTAAGGGGTCAACCTCAAAATTACAAAATAGTCCTTGACGATGGGAATTGTAGGGACGGTTAACTTAATTCCTGCTAATCTTATGATTAGTGATGTGCTCCTAAAATTCACCTTGACAATACAAGTTAAAGCTTGTATACTTTGAATGGGAGAAGATAGGCTTTCAGCCGTATATTATTTTGTTGATAAAACAGGGAAAGTGCCGGTTAAGGAGTTTATTACCTCCTTGACTCTAAAGGAACAGGCAAAGATATTCGCGTATATTCGCGAATTAAAGAAGCAGGGTAATAATCTCCGCAGGCCTATGGCGGATTATCTAAAGGACGGAATTTATGAACTGCGTCCAAAGGATAACAGGATATTTTATTTCTTTTATCTGCGGGATAGCGCGGTATTGGTTAATGCTATCAAGAAGAGAACAAGCGAAATACCTGAAGTTGTGTTAAGATTATGTTTTAAAAGGAAATGCGAAGTTGAAGCAGAGGGCAGGCATATAGAAAGATTGGAATAGTGAGGTGATTTTAATGAAAAAGGTTAGGTTGGAGAATGTTGAGATTGATTTAAAAGAGAGGCTAAAAAATAAGGAATTTAAGCAGTTCTATGAAATTGAGTGCGCTAAGGTGGCTTTAGCCCAGAAAATAGCGGAATTAAGGCAGAATAAACATATTCGGCAAATTGACCTTGCCAAGAGATTAGGCGTTTCCCAACAGTTTGTCTCTCAAATAGAAACAGGGGAGGAGAAAAATCTAACTATTGAAACTTTGGTAAGAATAGCTAAATCTTTAGGCAGAGGCGTGAGCATTTCTTTTCCTCGGCTTTCTAAAAGTAATTCTACGTATTTAAAAGTAGCTTAGCGCAAAAAGCGGCGGTTTTATTTTTCCTATACGCGGATTGAAAAATAGGTAATAGGTAAATAGGTAAATAGGGACAGCGACCATTTTAAGAAGAGGCTCGGTTTAACTTAGCTTTGTGTGGGCGCAGGTCAGGGGGCGGGGGTAGTTGCGGAGAGATGAAAAATAAGAATGTTTATATAATCGCAGGGCCTAATGGGTCGGGGAAGACGACTTTTGCCGGGGAGTTTCTCCCTGAATATGTGAAATGCGTGAATTTTGTGAACGCGGACCTTATTGCCCAAGGGTTGGCTCCGTTTGGGCCCCAGGCCGCCGCCATTAAAGCTGGTAAGCTTGTTCTTGAGCAAATCTACGAATACGCCAGGCGCGGCGTTGATTTTGCCTTTGAGACAACCTTGTCCGGTAAATCTTATGTGGGCTTACTCGCTAAGTTAAAGGCTAAAGGTTATTCGCTTCATCTCTTTTTTCTCTGGATTCCTACTCCAGAATTAGCAATCGCCCGTATTAAAGACAGGGTCGCGGAAGGCGGGCATTATGTGCCGGCTGAAGATGTTCGCCGGCGCTTTGTCCGGGGGGTCAGTAATTTTTTCTCCTTGTATGAGCCGTTGCTTAATTCCTGGATGCTATTTGACAATTCAAAGGCTAAGCCTGTATTGATTTCAAAAAGACGCAATGGCCATAGAGAAGTAGTTAATGAAGGATTGTTTGCCGCAGTTCAAAGAAGCGCGAGGTAATGAATGAAAAAGAGGATGTCTTTACAGGATAAGGCTGAAGCGGCATTGAAGAAGGCGGTGCGGCAGGTGGTCCAGCAGCATAAAAAGACAGGCCGTCCTCTGGCGGTGTGGGAGAATGGCAAGACAGTCCGCATTTCACCTTACACGGTTAAGTGAGGGGAATAGAAGCAATGGCCAGGGCGCGGCGGTGATTACGAATCCTGGGTTAGACAAATTGCTTGATAAGGGAAATATATCCGGATAAAATGCCCTTATTAAAGATGGGTATGTAAGGATAATTATGTCAGATATTGAAGCGGTTATCCGGGTTAATCGCTTCAGGGGTGAAGATGGATAAAGCTCTAAAGCTAATAATAGATAAAGAATTCGCGGTCATAGAATTTGACCAGCCGGAGTCTAGGGTGAATGTGTTGTCCGCGGCGGTGATTAAGGAGTTGGAAGGGATCATCGGGCAATTGGGCTCCAGGCAGGATTTAAAAGGGCTGCTCGTGGTAAGCAAGAAACCGGATATTTTTATTGCTGGGGCGGATATTAAAGAGATTGAGAATATCACCTCCAGCCCTGAGGCTGAGCTTAAGGCTCAAGGGGGACAGAAGATACTTAATGCCTTGGAAAGGCTTTCTATTCCCTCTCTTGCCTTAATCAACGGCGCTTGTTTAGGCGGAGGATTAGAGCTGGCCCTGGCCTGCGACTACCGTTTAGCCTGTTTTGGGGATAAGGTCAAGATTGGCCTGCCGGAGGTGAAGCTAGGGATAATTCCGGGTTTTGGCGGCACCAAGCGCCTGCCGCGTTTGGTGGGTTTGCGTAAAGGCCTGCAGTTAATCCTGGCCGGAGAAATGGTTTCCGCTGCCGAGGCTTTAAAAATCGGGTTGGTTGACGAATTAACCAGCCAAAACCGTCTGTTTGAGCAAGGCCTGGAATTCTTGAGAAATCATTCTAAACGCTACAGTTACAGGCCCAGGCTTAAAGGCTGGCTGAATAAATTTTTAGACCGGAATTCTCTTGGGCGGTCTATCTTAAAAGATCAAGCCCGAAAATTGGTCTTAAAAACTACCAAAGGCCAATATCCCGCGCCCTTAAAGGCCCTGGAGGTAGTTGTTGAAAATTATAGCTCTTCTTTAGAGAGGTCCTTAGAAAGAGAGGCTCAGGTATTTGGGGAATTGGTAGTCGGGGAAATCTCCAAGAATCTGATTTCGCTATTTTATTTAACTGAGAAATATAAGAAAACCAAATGGAGCCAGGCCCAGCCCGGTAAGATTGGTAAGTGCGCGGTTTTGGGGGCGGGAGCAATGGGCGGAGGCATTGCCCAGCTTTTTAGCTATTACGGCTTGCCGGTGAGGATGAAGGATTTGAGTTATCAGGCTTTAGGCCGGGGCTTAAGGCAGGCCAGGGAGGTTTATGATTACGCGGTAAAAAAGAAAAAGCTTAAAAAAAATCAGGCTATATCTGGGATGGGGCTGATTTCTACAACTTTGGATTACAGCGGATTTGCTAATACGGATTTGGTGGTGGAGGCGGTGGTTGAGGATATGAAGATAAAACAGGCGGTTTTTAGCCAGCTTGATTCTGAGGTTAGTCCCCAGGCTATTATTGCCTCTAACACCTCTTGTTTATCGGTTGAGCGGATGTCGGTGGAAGCGCGAAATAAAGAGCGGGTGATCGGGATGCACTTTTTTAACCCGGTGCACCGGATGCCTTTGGTTGAGCTGATTCGCACCCCCCATACCAGCGATGAGACTATAGCTACAATGGTGGAATTCTCTAAACGATTAGGCAAGACCCCGATTGTGGTCAAGGATTCCTGTGGCTTCCTGGTAAATAGAATCCTTTTGCCCTATCTTAATGAGGCCGGGTTTATCCTTGAG
>CAKKRH010000021.1 GCA_919902675.1 Omnitrophica bacterium GWA2_41_15 | reverse complement strand
GGTCAAGTCTTTTTTTCCCTGTAAAAGTAAATATGAAACACCGCTCCGTTACTCATAATTTTATACTTTTACCAATTCCAAATCCTTCGGTTGAACAGGCTCAGCCGCCGGTATTTTCTGTTTCCGGCACGAAGCGCGCAGCGCTACCAGATCTTCCATTATCTTTGGCGTCATCCTCAAGCCGAACCAGTGTTTTGAGGCATCAACCAGGACAGCATAGACTAAACTCAGGCAGCTCTTTTCCGTTGGAAAACGCGGGATTACCTTGGTCCGGCGTTTACTCTCTCCCAGCAGCCTCTCTAAGAGGTTTGTGGAACGGATACTCTTGCGATGCGTTGGCGGGAACTTTAACACACAGAGCACATCCTCAAGGCTTTCCTCAAAGCACTCCATCGCCGACGGGAAATCATCACGAAACCGCGCGATTATATCCTTGGCTATCCTTAATCCTTCTTGGTAGTCTTTCGCGTAAAAAGCAGAATGAATCAACCTTTTCATCTTGGTATGGATATCCTTCGGCAGCTTGCTTAGGATATTCCTCATCTTATGCACCTGGCACCGTTGAATCCAAGAATAAGGGAAGCATTCCCGGAGCATCTTCTTTAAGCCGGAGTTACCGTCAACGATTACCAAAAGAGGCTCATTCAAACCTCTTAGTTTCAGATCTTCCACAAAAGTCTTCCAGCAGTCGTAGCTTTCGCGCTCTCCGCGGTCAATATGCAGAAGGACTTTTTTGCCTTCCTCGGTTACGCCCCAGGCAACCAAGATACCCTCTTTCTTATCGGTGCCCTGCCTTAGGGCAAGATAATGCGCATCCAAGAAAAGATAGAGGATCTTATAGCCTGATAAATCGCGTTTACGCCACTGGTCAAAATCAGCGTAAATCTTTTTGCTTAACTTTGAGACTACTGAACGGGATACTTTATCCACGCCTAAGTTTTCTTGCAATGCCCGCTCAATATCCCGCTGGGAAAGCCCTTTTACATACAGAGCAGGAATCAGCTTTTCTAAATTCTCGCTCCTGCGTTGCCAGAGATCCAAAATCACCGAGCGGAAAGAAAATTCTGTTTCTCTGGTTTGCGGAAGCTCAACCTGAATCTTTCCTTCGCCCGACGATATTGCCGCCGGCTCATAACCGTTGCGGTAGCCGCCCTGCAAACGCTTCCCCCGCTTATAATGGCCTCTTCCCAAAAACACAGTCACCTCTTCTTCTAATGCCCGCTGTAACATCAACTGCGCTCCAGCCTGAACCATCCCGGAGAGAAGATTTTTGCCTTCAAAGATACTCTGAAAAAATGCTTGCTCCATACGCTTACTTGGTGGTATCCTATTCATCGGCACATCATCCTTTCTGCCCTACGCGGGGCATTGGTTTAAAATCTTCAGCGGTATTTTACCGCCGAAAGGAGCGATGTGCCATTTTTATTTGTAACGGCTTAAATTCTTGGCCTCTCACAGGACGCTACAGCCACGATCTCAATTCAAGCCGTAACAAACCCTGCCTTGCCGGCAGACAGGCATTACTTTTTCAAGATTACTTTTACAGGTATTATAAGACATTACC